>MHZA01000046.1 GCA_001828595.1 Planctomycetes bacterium RIFCSPLOWO2_12_FULL_40_19 | reverse complement strand
GCCCGGCCATGCCGTTCGCCAGCCCGACAATGTCTTTCTGGCGGGGACGGGTACCTACCCGCCTGTACCTATTCGGGCAGGTTCGGGCAGGAAGCCATTCCGCTACAGTTGTAAATCGTAGTTCGCCAGTAGGGCGCTAAATTTACACTTCCTTAAAATCAAGTAAAATAGTTGTGACCCTGGTCTGTAAGCCGACCTGCCCGCCCGGATGAATCCGTTCGGACAGGTTCGGGTTTTTCGCCTGTCGTTTGTTGCCAATAGCGTCATAAATCTGCTGTGGCAGTCATAGAACAGTGCGTTACAAGGCAGAACCTTGTAACGAGTTGGAACTATCATGTCAATCTTGTTAATCCTGTCAAAAATAGCTGAACTGTTACTGATAATACATTAAAGGAATGACAATTTAGTAGATTGTAGAAAAATTGATGATTATAATAAACCGCTAAATATTAAAAGATTACACTAAAGGGAGTACATAAATGACTTGTCGATTATATCAATTGTTGTGGCGCTTTTTACAAACAGGATTCTTTGTCCTGGTCTTGTCAGCAACAATGCCGGGAACGGTAATGTCTTCGTCCAAAGATTCCCATCGCAAAGCATAGCCATCTAAAGGAAGCGTTACCTCTTTTAATTGTTCATCTGTCGCATTCTTCAAAATCCTGAATTGATTTGCTGAAAAACCAAAAATACGTCCGTCCGTAAGTTCAATAAAAATGATTCTACCTTCCGACCATGCTCTGATTGCCATGGGTTCAATATTACTAGACTTTTCAATAGTTGTGGATTTCATTATACTTCTTCTTCAATAAATCACAGTATTCGTAAATTAACTTTTCAATTTCCCGGATGACATGCGGCGATACACCTTTGTTTCCAGCGAGTCGAATAGGTTCTAGCCAAAACTTACACTCACTGCCTGATGTTGCTACATGAATATGAGGTGGTTCTTTGACTTGCTAGCTGATTTCGCTCTTTATTTTAATCCAGTATTCAGGCTTACGATGACTATGTGCAATTGCAAGAATCCATAATGTATCTTCACGAATAATGTAGGCAATATAGTATGTAAATACTTTGAGATTAACACGACGGTAACCGCCTCTACGAACTTGTGGAACAGTGGAATTGTCTAAAATCCAATTGACATGTTGATCGACTTCGTCCTTTAATCTTAGTCCTAATCCAACCTATTGTTCTTCATAATATGCTATCGCATCACTCAACTCTTCAAATGCCTGATGAAGAATTTTTTTCTTCATGATGTAAAGTGCTTTTCAATTTTTTGCATTGCTTTATCGTAATCAATACCTATTGCTGTTCCCTCATCAACGGCACGAACCCTATCCGTAATTTCTTTTTCCCAGGCAGAATCAATATCGTCAGAATCCAAAGATCGGTTATCGAGAAAAAGAAGAAATCTGACTATTTCTAACCGCTCTCTCTTGGGCAATCTAATTAATTCTGTGGTTAAATCTTCAATATTTTGTTGCATTTATTTTCAATCTCCTTTTTGCTTACGGGTTAAGGAGCTTATCTGTTAAACAAGTTCCTATAAAGTTTCCGGATAACATCACTATTGTGAAGATATTCAGAAAAACCAGATACTACTTTGAAGAACGGCAGTGTTGTAAGCATAACTATCATCTGATGGTATATCAAATTGGTAGATCGTGTAGTAACTAGCGGTATAATAGTGGGGTCAAATATCGAAATCAAGAGAAAAAAAGACTTGAAGACTTAAATGTGTTTAAAACATTACTTGCCAAATATTATGCTCAAAAATCTATCAAAGAGACTGGATACATGGTTAAATGAAGGATAAACTAAGAGTGGTCTCACCTTCTATAAATAATTTAGGGGTCACCACACGCTTCATACCCTACCGTTGAGGTCTAAAATATAGGGGTTGTCCATTCATGCCTGAGCGGCCTTCGTCTCCTGATATATCCTGTACCCAATCCAGCCAAACCAATTCCTAATAGGGCAAAGGTTGCGGGTTCGGGGATTGTGGTAGATTCGACGGACGTTACTGTGAATTCATCAAAGCTGAATCCGTTGCCAGTGCTATAAGCTAACATGACAGATTGTCCGATTGGGACGGTGTTGTTTGTTGAGAAGTTGTATATGTCTATAGAAGGGCCGGTGCCAACCAGGAAGATTGGTGAACCGCCGGCAATGGTCAGGCTTGCTTCTTCTGTACTGGTGAATGATGACAATATCAGTTGATCGAGCGTGACAAGTTGATCAAACATGATGGTCACGAATTCAGTGACACCTGAGCCATTATCAATTTGACCGGTGACGTCACTCCCTCCCGAAGCGTTAATGCCGAATCCATCAGAGGTTTGGTTTAAGACGCCGTCGTTAGCCGTCAATGTTGCGGTCAATCCATTCTTTGTCACATGTCCGGTTGTTAGCCCATCTACAACTACTCCCTCCAGCCCGCTCAGATCAAAAGTAATGGAGAAAGCCTGTGCCGGTGTAGGCAAAGCACAGACTGATGTCAAAACTGCAGACACAACAAATATTCGTATTACTGTTTTATACCTTATCACTTTTGTAGCCTCCTCCTCCATAAGTTTATGAGTAGAAACAAAAATCAACTAATCTTCGTTATTAAAGTTTCTATTCATAGAGTCCGGTCTCCGTACCAGACCGCCACATTGTTTCTGAAAATTCAGTGAAACTTGCGGCTCTTGCTACATATTTCAAGTTCGGTACTTCAGATACAAACATATTTTTTTCCCCTAGTCAACAAATATTTTTCCTTTTACCTGAGAATTCTTTTGTCTTTCCTGCGATATCGTACACTACGAGTGCCAAGTACGAGGGTTAGAAGTAAGAAGTATTTAAATCAATGCAAATTAATAATAAGCTATTATATAATAATATAGATTGAAAGTTTCATGGCTGGCAATCTACCCTGTTGAATTAATATATATTGCCAGGGGAAATATGGGTTTGAGGGTGACAGGTATAATTACAGAGATAAACAGTGAAGAATTAGAAGAATATGTTAGTTTCTGGAAGGAGCGGGGTGTAGGTTCCAGTATGACGGTATGTCATGGACGGGGTGGAAATCTAAGGGTGCCGGGAATATATGAACTACAATCCTTTGGACTCGAATCCGGAATATGCGGCCTCTTTCAGTTTCATACCTTTGCTTACCAGGGATTTTCCGTTGACATAATAAATTGAATCTTCTATGATTCCACCAATTGTAATGGGGTCGGGGGATATTTGCTGTGAAATTTTAATTTAACGTAAATACTGTCCAATACAACATTTTCATTATATTTCATTATCTGATAAATGAGGAAAAACTGATGTCAATCGAAGGTTATATTGATTATAAACGCAGAGAATATTGTAAAGACATTAAGTGTCCGGTGCAACTTGATCTCGAGGCTCAGGAGGAGGAGGAGGGTTCGGAAGAATACGAAAGAATAAGGGCAATATGCAAAAATGAATGCATACATACAACTTATGAATTTCATCATTGGCTAATAAATAAAGGTTATTTAGTAATCAGACCTGGCGAACCTGTTTGAAACTTGATGAAATTTTGAGCTGAATTGCAGAGATAAATAACATAACAGTTAAAAAGAGGAGGTGTAGTAAATGGATTGGGGAATGAAAAACCGATTGGCATCATTGATGGGATCTGACGGCAAATGTATGTTCATGCCGATAGACCATGGATATTTCCTGGGTCCCACAAGCAAGCTGGAAAAACCCGGCGAGACGATCAAACCGATTATTGAGTATTGTGATGCACTCTTTGTCACAAGGGGCGTATTGCGAGCCGCCATAAAGCCGGATGATAGTAAACCCATTATCCTTAGAGTATCAGGCGGTACCAGCGTGGTTGGAAGAGACCTCGCAAACGAAGGGCTCACCACTTCCATAAAGGATGCCCTCAGACTCAATGTTGCCGCAGTGGGACTGTCAATCTTTATAGGCAGCGATTATGAGAGACAGACACTACTCAATCTTGGAAAACTTGTTGATGATTGTGAAGAATACGGCATTCCCGTAATGGCGGTTACGGCTGTTGGAAAGGAACTGGAAAAGCGAGACGCCAGATATTTATCATTATGCTGCCGCATCGCTGCAGAACTGGGAGCCAAGGTGGTAAAAACATACTGGTGTGAAGATTTTGATAAGGTTACGGAGGGTTGTCCTGTCCCTGTAGTTATAGCGGGCGGGCCAAAGTTTGATACAGAGCTGCCGGTGTTTGAGTTTGTTCATGATGGTATGCAAAAGGGAGCCATAGGAGTGAATCTGGGAAGGAATATCTGGCAGCATAAGCACCCTGTTGCCATGGCCAAGGCCCTGCATGCCATTATCCACAAAAACGCAACTGCCAATGAGGCCAACGATATATTCAATGAGACAAAGGGTGATGAAAGGCTGAAATCGTATTGAAGGCAGGTTTGCCAGGTATGACCACAGCCTTTTGTTCATAAATTCGATACTTTATTAAATATGTAACCGGTGTGGTGGAAACCTGAAGGTTTCCGCTACAGTGGTAGTGTGTAACTTGTTAGTATAGGAATTTCCATTTTAAGTCTGTTGGAGTTAAGTCTTTAGACTTTTAATTTAAAAAATGCGCGTAGCAATGTACTACAATAATAAGGACATAAGAGTGGAGGAAATGCCAACTCCACAGGTTGGTACGGGTGAGGTATTATTAAAATCACTGGCCTGTGGTATATGCGGCAGTGATGTAATGGAGTGGTATCGTATCCACAAGGCGCCGCTGGTACTTGGTCATGAGGCAACCGGTGAAATTGTGGAAACAGGTAAGGGAGTCAAACGATTCAAAAAAGGTGACAGGGTATTCGTATCTCATCACGTGCCTTGTAACACATGTCATTATTGTTTAAACGGTAATCATACTGTTTGTGATACCTTGCGTAGCACGAATTTTTATCCCGGCGGTTTTGCTGAATATGTACGAGTACCGGAGATCAATGTAGACAGGGGGGTTTTTGAACTCCCTGATAATATGTCGCTGGAAGACGGCACATTAATCGAACCACTGGCCTGTGTGGTTCGCGGGCAGAGATTAGCACGTATAGAACCCGGACAGACCGTAGTTGTTATTGGCAGCGGTATTTCGGGGCTTCTCCACATATTACTTGCCCGGGCATCCGGGGCTGGAAGGATAATTGCTACAGACATAAGCGAATATCGCATGGACATGGCAGGAAAGTTTGGCGCTGATTCTGTTATATCTGCTCATGACGATCTTCCTTCACGCCTGCTCGAGTTAAATGGTGGCAGACTTGCTGATCGTGTGATTGCTACTACCGGAGCCGTTTCTGCCTTAAAAACAACGCTTAAATCTGTTGACCGTGGGGGTACTGTCCTGTTCTTTGCTCCCGGAGGTCCGGATGTTGAATTTCCTGTCCCGTTCAATGAGTTCTGGCGTGATTGTATAACCTTAATGCCCACATACGGTGCCAGCCCTTTTGATATTGAGGTGGCGATAAATTTAATTAGTTCTCGTCGTGTTCCGGTACAGGAGATGATTACTCATCGTTTAGGACTGGCAGAAACCGAGCGCGGCTTTAAACTCGTCGCTGATGCCAAAAAGTCTGTTAAAGTGATCATTGAACCTCACAAGTGAGTGTTGTTGTAAGTTCTCGGCAGGTAATGGAAAACCTCCAAAGTCTCAACAAAATTCATTCCGCAAAATACATGAAACCAGATTGTTTACACACTGACAAAATAAAGAAGAACCTGCGTACAAAAATAATAGGCCGGGAAATTATCACGCTTGAACGTGCCACTTCAACGATGGACATTGCAAAGGAGATGCTCAAAAACGGTGCGGTAGAAGGTACAACAATCTTTGTTGAGGAGCAAACGAAGGGAAGGGGAAGATCAGGAAGAGAGTGGTTTTGTCAGAATGGCAAAGGTTTGTTATTAACTATTGTTTTAAAACCAGTAATCTTGCCAAAAGAATCTTATCTTTTAATGGGTTTTACGGCAGTTGCAATCGTAAAGACTATTCGTGATATGTTACAATTGCCAGTTGAAATAGATTGGCCTAATGACATCGTAATTAATAAAAAGAAATTAGGCGGTATTATTGTAGAAACACAAAATCATACCGGTAACTCTGTAAGCTATGTCGTCGGAATTGGTATTAATGTCAATCTAAAAAGGCAGGAACTTCCTATACATATTGATAAACCCGCAACGTCTCTTATCATTGAAAAAGAAAGATATATAGACCGCACCAGATTCGCCAGAGAACTGTTACAGAACCTGGATTCATGGTACTTAATCTTAAAGGATGAGCGTTTTGAACATATTGTGGAGAAATGGCAGGAATTCTGCATAAATATTGGAGGAAGAGTCTGTATTCGCAAAGCTAAGAAAGAATATTCAGGAAATTTCTTAGGTATTTCTAATAGTGGTGAGTTGATATTATTACTGGATAACGGGCGCAAGAGAACATTTAAAGTTGAACATGCAATTATGGAAAATCATAGCGAGCAGTAAGTATATTCGCTAAGCTTATCATTTAAAGATTACCATACATCTTTTGTATCCTCGTAGTTTATAAAACCCGCATCAACTTGTTTTTCTATACTTTCCAGCTTTGTGTTCAGTTTATCAATTTGTTTTGCCAGATCTCTATAGACTATGAAACCCAGAATCAGCAATAAAATAGTGTAAACAATTACAAAGGCAGTAGCAGGACTCTCTTTTTGCGTTGTTTCATGAGACGTCTTAAAATGATAATCGTATGCCTTCTCTCCTAAAATAGCCTTTCGATGCCTCTCTGTTACGTCACCGGGTTTATAGACTCTATCTTCCTGTGTTTTATTCTTTATATGTAATTCATCATCTTGGTGTTCCTCTGTTACGACACCCGGTTCAAAAACAAATTCTTCTTGTATATTGCTTTCTATATTTGATTCATTATTTCGCTTTGATGGATTATCTATCTGCTCTTCCTGATCACTAATATCACCCGTCGGGTTTTCTTTCTTGCTCTTTCCCTTTAGCCAGCTAAGGGGATCCATCCCAAGTGCATTTTTCTTTTGCATAAATCCTCCATTTAATAATAAACAACACCGATGTTTTATAATCTATAAACCGACAAGTAAAGGTTTGGCTTTTCTAATACAGGGGGTTGAAGTTGCATTACTGCATGGCATGCTCTTTAATCTCTGATGTCTGTTTTGTTGTAGTTTCGCTGAGCATCATTTTCTCTTGAGCAATTACTTCTTTAGTTAATGCCAAATAATCTTTTGCCCCATTAGAATCCGGAGCGTATGTTATAATTGGCATGCCATGGCTGGGTGATTCTGAAAGCTTAATATTTTTTCTAATGTTAGTAGCAAATACCTTGTCTTCAAAATATTCATTGATCTTATCCAGCACTGCCTGCCCCAACTTTGTCCTGCTATCATACATGCATGGTATTATCCCGGTAATCTCCAATGAGCTGTTCAGTCGCTTCTTTATGATTTCGAATGTTTGCACTAACTTGCTTACACCCTGCAAGGCAAAAAACTCGGTTTGCAAAGGGATAAATATTTCGTTGGCTACAGTAAGCGCATTCAAAGTAAGAAGACCTAAAGAAGGTGGACAATCAATTAGAATATAATCATATTCACTTGACAACTCTTCAAGGTAAAATTTGACGATCGTTTCACGCCCTACTGTGTTAACAAGTTCTATCTCTGCGCTTGCAAGGTCTATATCAGATGGGATAATCTCCAGGCCATCCACTGCTGTCTCTGTTAACACCTCAGCAACTTTCCTCTTGCCGCATATCATTTGATAAACGGACAAATCTTTACCATGAACGTTTATACCAAGATGTATGCTCAGGTTAGCTTGCGGGTCGAGATCAATCAATAGCACTTTTTTGCCAAGCGTAGCCAGGCATGCCCCGACATTTGCAGTAGAGGTTGTTTTTCCTACTCCACCCTTTTGATTTATGAACGCAATACTACGCATTCTGACCTTTTATAATATGTGTTCTTTGTGACATATATATAACTGCGGGAATTCTAACATACAAAATGTAGTTGTCAAGCATATTTATGCAAAACATACTAATTATATTCCAAGGGAGTATTAAATCGAAGTCATTGGTTTGGCTAACAGGTGAAGCGACCTCGTGTTGTCAAACTCATCTGTACAAGAACTGCAAAGATACACGTTTTATCACCTCTGAAATAGGTTTATTTATCCTCTGTTTGGAAAGGGTAAATGTTTTTAATAAAAGGAGTCACTCATGTCCAGATACATTCCAAATTGTCTTAAGATTGTTATTGACATATTGATATAAGTTTGTTATTTTTCCCTATCCAATAAATTTCTTTAATCATAATCAAATTTCATACATATTGTTGTAAATCAGCAATTTTTGTAAAGAACAACCTATTGATACCCTTTTTGCTGAATTATGTTTGATGTTTTTATATAAGTTAGATTTCTGGTTGCTTTTTAAGGAGGTAAGATATTGTCTGTTGAGAACTTAGAAAAAGATATTACTGCAATTGTGGCCGAAGTAACGGAGCTGGACGAGAATGAAATATGGGAGAAAAGAGATGCCGATTTTTTTAAGGATTTGGAGATAGATTCCTTATTGGCATTGGAAATCCTTGCCCTTATAGAGAAGAAATTTAAGGTTCAGATACCGGAAGAAAAACTCGTGGATATTACGTCACTGAATGCCACCATTGAAATGACAAGATCTACCCTTGAGGAAAATAAAAAAAAATAGTGTATAATACTTCTTCATCGATGCCTGTCCCACAAATCATGGAAGTGGTCAGGCTATAACAATTAAGATGAAAGGTTGTTATAAATGTTAAGCTTTGAGGAAGTAAGAAAGTTGGTTCCGCAAAAATATCCCTTCTTATTTATTGACAAAGTTATTGAGCTTCAAAAAGAAAGCAGAATTGTTTGTTTAAAAAACATTTCTGGCAATGAGCCTTTCTTCGCTGGACACTTCCCTGATTTTGCCATAATGCCGGGGGTTTTAATTATAGAAGCTCTGGCACAAGCCTCGATCATACTTTTTAAAAAGAGCTTCGATACTGAGAAGGATAATGACAAAGTCTTTTTACTGGCTTCAGCGAATGTCCGTTTTACGAAGCCAGTTTTTCCAGGAGACCAGCTTATTTTAGAAATTAATACTGAGAAAGTAATTTCCAGTGCGGCAATAGTTAAGGGGATAGCTAGAGTGGGAGAGAAAATTGTCACTAAAGCTACCTTGAGCTTTGGCATTGCTGAAAAAGAGTCTTTAACAGGTTGAAAACCGTTAGTATCTGCACAGAGCAAGTAAGCATGGATAAAAGAATTGTAATTACCGGTGTTGGTGTAATTTCTCCTATAGGGTGCCAGAAAGATGTATTTTGGGATGCATTAATTTCTGGGACATCCGGTGTGTCTGAGGTCAAGGCGTTTGACACCTCTGTATTTAAGGTACATAGAGGATGCGAAGTTAAAGACTTCAAGTATGAAGATTACATAAGTAATGGTTCAGGACGGGAAGTCGGCAAAGGTTCACAATTTGCCATTGCAGCAGCAAAACTTGCCATCGAAGACTCTAAGATTGGTTTAGACAATATTGACCCTGAAAGAGCGGGAGTTTCAATCGGAACAACTGCAGGTGAGATTCAAATCCTTGAGAAAGTAAATTACATAAGATTTGAAAAGGGAGAAGAGAATGTAGACCCTGGTCTGTTTCTAAAGCATCCCTGTGTTAATATGCCATCCAACATATCTATTGAATTTGGCTTTAAGGGGCCAAGTACAATAATTCCTACCGCATGTGCTGCAGGAAACTACGCTATTGGTTATGCATGTGACCTGATCAAATTGGGCAGAGCAGATTTAATGCTGGCAGGTGGCTCTGATCCGTTTTCTAAAGTAGCTTTTGTCGGTTTTAGCAGACTTAATGCTATTGCGCCTGAAATTTGTCAACCTTTTGACAAGAATAGAAAGGGTCTGTTAGTCGGTGAAGGCGCCGGAATGCTGGTATTGGAATCCCTGGAAGATGCATTGGCCAGGAACGCAAATATATATGCCGAAATTTTAGGTTACGGCCTTAGTTGTGATGGTTATCATATAACTATTCCACACCCTGAGGGAGATGGTGTTACGTCAGCAATGGAAAAAGCCCTTAAAAGTGCCAAAATTAAACCCGAGGATGTGCAGTATGTGAGTGCGCATGGTACGGGAACTCTTGCTAATGACAAAGCTGAGACGATATCTATAAAGAAGGTCTTTGGTAAGCATTCAAGAAACCTGGCTATAAGCTCTATAAAATCAATGATTGGCCATACAATGGGGGCCGCAAGCGCCATAGAAGCGATTGCATGTGCATTAGCCATTAAAGAAAGTGTTGTTCCTCCAACCATAAACTATGAAACTAAAGATCCGGAGTGTGATCTGGATTTTGTCCCAAATGTAAAACGCGAAATGCAAGTCGATATTGCCATGAATAATGCATATGCCTTTGGTGGCAACAATAGCAGTCTTATATTAAAAAAGTTTACTGGTTAAAAATATTATGAATAGTCGCCTGGTAATAACCGGAATAAGTATAATATCGCCAATCGGTGTAAATAAGGCTGAGTTCTGGCGTAATCTGACAAATGGTGTTTCCGGAATAAAGGAGATTACGCTTTTCGATGTCTCTAAATATAAAAGTAAGAAAGCGGGTGAAGTATCAGACTTTGATGCAAAGGAGTTCTTAGGCAAAAAGGGTATTCGCCACATAGACAGGACATCGTTACTGGTATCATCTGCGGCAATATTGGTAATGGATGATGCCGGGATTACACATGACGTTTATAGTGAGGAAGAATTGGGAATTGTAGTAGGCTCTACGTATGGCAGTATAGGCAGTATCAGTTCGTTCGATCTGGAAGGATTGAGGGAGGGGCCTACCTTTGTTAATCCTATGGATTTTCCAAATACTGTCCTGAATGCGCCTGCTAGCAGGGTCTCTATTTTTTGTAAAGCGACAGGTCTGAACTCCACTATATCTACAGGAGTTGCCAGTGGGCTGGATGCAATTATTTACGCTTCCGACTTTCTAAGATTGGGCAGGGGAAAGGCAGTATTGGCCGGTGGAGTTCATGGATTGACTGCTGATATATTCTGGGGCGCTTACAGATCAGGAATATTATCCGGGAGCAGGGATAATGGTATTGAGATTTCTGCCCCATTTGATAAAAGACGAAATGGATTTATAATTGGTGAGGCGTCTGCATTAGTGGTGATAGAGAGGCTCGAAGACGCAATGGAAAGAAATGCAAATATCTACGCTGAAATAAAAGGTTATGGATGTACCTTTAATCCAAATAAGGTTTCTCACGACGATTTAGATACTGAACAGGGCGTAAGATGTATTTCCCTGACAATGAAAGATGCCGGTCTTAATGTTGAGGATATTTCTTATATATCTGCATGTGCGAATTCCAGTGTGACAGGTGATAAAATGGAGGCCAAAATTATTAAAGACTATTTTGGCGATCACGCTGAGAAGATTCCAGTGAGCGCTATAAAGTCAATGACAGGAGAATGCCTTGATGCGTCAGGGGCCTTACAGTGTGTTGCCGGTGTATTAGCAATTAATAATGGTATCATTCCTCCAACGATAAACTATCAGGAAAAAGACGAAGAATGCAATCTGGATTGTGTGCCTAATAATAGCAG
>MHZA01000045.1 GCA_001828595.1 Planctomycetes bacterium RIFCSPLOWO2_12_FULL_40_19 | reverse complement strand
TCAATAACATTTTTATCTAAGTAAACAGGAATTCCACTTTTATCCTCTCCAACTTTCATCACTTCCATGGCAGCTTTTATCGGCGCTCCCATTTTCTCTTCAGTAATACCATACCCTGCTAATACTTTAAGCTGGCCACTGACTGTGGCGCCTCCATGGCTGCCCATGGCTGGTATTATGAATGGTCTTCCCTTCAATTTAATTAGCTCATCAATTACTGTCCTGGTAATCATATTTATATCTGTAATACCACGGCTACCGGCAGTAATTGCTATGCTGTCACCTGGCTTAACCCGCTTGTCCAGTTTCAGATCAGCCATTTCTGATTTGATTCTTTCAGCTATGTCTTCTACTGAATGAGATGAAAATTTCTGTTTGATTTGAATTAATTTGTGGCGGTTAATCAAACTTCTCTCTCCTTTTGTATTTGTGCTTTGCCAGCCGGAGCTAGTTGAGCAGATTGATAAAAGAAGCTAAACGGAAATGGGGTTTTTTGTGGCAGCGGGAGCTAAACAATGCCGGAATTCCTACTCTTTCTGCGTCTCACTTGTTAACGTATTTTTGTAGAATTCTAATTGTGCCGGCACCAATATTCCGCCTGACACAATTAGCTTCATTCCTTCCTCAATTGTCAGATCAGTTTCCACAATGTCTTCATCAGGAAGGTAAATTAAAAAACCAGAAGTTGGATTTGGAACCGTTGGAATGAATACACTCGTTAGCTCTGTCCCGTCTTTTATCTTTACGTTTCCTGTGACAAACGCAAATACCTTCATCCCAACTCTTGGATACTCAACTATAACCACACGTTTAAAAGCCTTCCTGCCGGGTATGCTTATAATCTCAATCAATTTTTTAGATGATGTGTATATATTTTTAATAATAGGTGTTTTGTTCAGAATTGCTTCAAAAAAACCTATGATTAGTTTCCCAAAGAAATTGGTGGCTACGGCGCCTATAAAATAAAGAGCCGCAAAGGTAATCACAAAGGCAACCGACGTGGTAACGAACTCGTCAACTTTACTATTTCTAAGAGAAACCCCCAGTAAAATGAAGCTTTCCTTTACTACGGGAGAGAGGAGCCCCCCTATTAAGCCAAACAAAAATTTAATTACAATATATGTAATAAAGATTGGGAATACAACGAGAAGCCCAGCTATTATCTTCCTTTTCGTGTTCTTCTTAAGATTACCAGTGTAAAGTCTTCCTGATTTCATATTCAATAATATTGGGATTTAATAAGGTATCAAATTACAAAAAGCCGCCAGAATGCCACCATTATAACTGCAAGGATAAAATTAAAATCGGTAATGCTTTCACAGACTAATCCGCCAGGCATAAGGCGTTTGTGATAGAGATACAAATACCCGCATGCATAGATAACACATGGAATAAGGTAATAAGAGAATTCCGAAGTCCAGTTAATCATGGGGCTGATAATCAGTAGTATTGTCAATAATATTGAGATTGCAACCAGAATCACCTTCGTGCTTTCTTTTCCTATTGCTATCGGTATAGTTTCCTTACCAATTATTCTATCACCCTGAACGTCCTTTACATCAAGTAATACTGTCCTTATGAAGGCCATACTGAAAGTAAATGCCAATACTACAGGAAGCGCCGGCAAAGATGACTTTGGCTCCCCCAGGAAAGGAATTAAACCTGTGCTCACAGCCCATGTTATACTTATAAATATTGCCTTCGAACCAGGAATCTGTGCCAGGCTTCTATATCGAATAAAACGGGAGAATTTCTTTGGGATTATAGAAACGCTATATGCTATTCCAAATAAAGTTGCAAAAAACACACAGAAAAATACTTCTATGCTAACCGTAAATGCCAAAGTGAAAGAAATGACCGCTGCAGCGATACTGAGAACTACAAAAAGGCCTTGATGTTTTTCATATAATTTTGCCCTGGACGGTTCACTCAAAGCAGCAGCTTCTTTATCTGCAAAATGGTTTAGAACATACATTGAAAACAAAAACAGTGTTGCGATTGCACAGAATTTAATCCTGGGATCAATACCAAGTAGAACAGAGCTTGAGTAGCTGAAACTTGCGGCGCCAACTCCAATGTACATAAAACTACCTATTAAAATTGTAACTGCTTTTTCAGTATATATTCTTATTTTTCTAATTTTTTTACCTTGGAAATCCTGCACTTTATCAACAACTCTCTGGAGCAGCCAGTTAGGTGTAGAAGCGCCGGCTGTTACACCAACCACGTCGTAATCTAAAAGTTTCCTTAAATCCAGTTCATTTTCTGTCTCTACCAGGAATGTAGGCGTGCCTCTATCTGCAGAAATTTGAACCAATCTATTTGTATTTGCGCTGCCTCTGCCGCCGACAACAATCATTGCGTCTACCTCTTCGCTCAGACTTATTACTTCCTCCTGCCGCCTTGATGTAGAGCTGCAAATCGTCTCAAACACCTTATGATTTCCATATCTCTGCTTGAGTTTTTCTACTGTTAATGCATAAGTGCTCATATCCTGCGTCGTCTGTGCAACAACACAAATCTTCTCCATCTCAGGCAATCCGGACACGTCCTCCGGAGAAGAGATTACATAGCCATTACCTTCGGTATATCCAAGTAATCCTACCACTTCGGCATGTCCTTCATCGCCAACTATAATGGTAGAATATCCTTCCTTAGCATGTTCCTCAATAATTAACTGTACCCGTTTTACGCGGGGACATGTTGCATCACAGATTTCTGCGCCAGATGCTTCAAGTTCCTGCCTTCTCCTGGGTGTAATACCATGAGCCCTTATAACTACCGTGCTTTTGGCCAGGTCAGTGTCTTTCTTGAGAGCGCTTATCCCTTTCTTCTCCAGCTTTTCAAGTACTTGAGGGTTATGTATCAATGGCCCTTCTGTATAGACAGCGCCATCGTCCCTCTCCCTTCTAATGGCAGCGTCCAGTACGTTGTCCATGGCCTTGCGTACACCCATGCAAAAGCCTGCTGTTTTCGCAACTATAACCCGCATTTCTAATCCTTTTTACACTTACATAAGTTGAGCAATCAATGCCCGTTCACACTGACCTATACGTTCTGTAACTAATACTATCAACATACAATTTTCTTGTCAAAGAAATTCAGATTTGATAGAATTTCACCAACGGGAAATGTTCACTAAGGAGAGATGCGTGATATTTTATGTAAAGGATAAAGGAAAACACATTATATCTATTAATGGTGAATTGAAGTGAATATGAGAAAGGTTGCTATTTTTGATATAGATGGAACGTTGATTAATGTTTCTTCTGAAAGACGATTTTTCAAATATCTGATATCAGAAAAGATTGTTACCACAAAAGACATTTTACGAGTGGTTAAAGTATCATTATATAGAATATTAAACCTGAAAAACTTACAAGTAAGAAAGAATAAACATTACCTTAAAGGGAAAGAAGTAGGCGTCATTGTTAAAGCCGCAAAAACCTTTTTTAATGAAAAATTATCACCACTAATTTCAACTAAAGCATTAGAAGAGATTAAGGGTTTAAAAGAAAAAGGTTATATGATAATATTATTGTCCGGCACACTTACTCCCTTTGTCGAATGTTTTAAAGATTATTGTAATGCGGATATGGGTATTGGCACTCACCTGGAAAGTGAGGATGGTATCTTAACTGGTGAAATGAACGGAACTTATGCATACAACAATGGCAAAGCCGATATTGTTAAGAAATTGGCAAAGGAGTATAATATTGACTTGAATAATTCATACTCTTATGCTAATCAATATATTGATGTTAAGTTTATGCGGCTTACGGGTTTCCCTGTAGCCGTAAATGCCAGCCCAATGCTTCGTTTATATGCCAGAAGTAATAACTGGTGCATGACAACATTTTAAGATATTCCGTAATTGTCCAATATCAAGTGGAATTGGGCAATTACATCTTTTCCACCTAAACCATTTATTTCAGGTAAAACCTAAATTGAGCGATTTTATATTATGTGCCATTGTAGCCGAAGGCTTCCTGCCCGACTACGTCATTCAGGCGGGTAGCCTGCGTTTCTCAGCATTTGATGGGGCTATGTAAGTTTCGCAACCTCAAGGTTGCGGCTACCCGCCCGAACGACGAAAGTCGGGCAGGCAAAATCGCTCAATTCAGGTAAAAATATAAGGAACGCCTAAAATGGACTTTTATGAAGTAATAAACAAGAGGAGAAGCATAAGAGCATATAAAAAAGATCCGGTAGAAGACGACAAACTTAGTCGAATCCTGAATGCCGCACGGCTTGCGCCATCTGCTGCAAACAAGCAGCCATTCTTTCTAATCGTAGTTAAAGACGAGAAAACTAAACAAAAGTTAAAAGACGCCTATTCACAGGAATGGTTTTTTACAGCGCCAGTTATTATATGTGCATGTGCATTGCCCGATAAGGCCTGGAAAAGAAACGATGGGAAGACATACGTTGATGTTGATGTGACAATAGCAATGGATCATTTAATACTTGCTGCTTCTGCCGAAGGGCTTGGCACTTGTTGGATAGCGGCTTTTAAACCGGAAGTAGTAAGGGAAGTATTAAACATACCTGACAATATGGAACCCCTGATCTTAACACCCCTGGGTTATCCGGAGACCATTCCCGAACCAACTTTTCGAAAACCACTTGATGAAATGGTAAGAGAAATCACGTGAACGCACTACCATTGTCCACGTCTGACACAACGCCATACTTCCGTGGAAATATATTGTATTATCTGTCATTCCCGTGGTTTTGCCCACATGGCAAGCCCGTCCCCGCCAGAAAGACGTGTCGGGCTGGCGAACGGATTTATCCGGGCGGGCAAACAGGGAATCTAAATTTCACATAATTCCTGGTAACCCTGAAGGTCTTGAAGCTTTAACTTGCTAGTATAGGAATTTCCATCTTAAATATAAAAACTAATATAGGTCAGGCATCTTGCCTGACCGCAAGCTGCACCGAGGCAAGCTGCCTCGGCTATTTTAATGTATAGGAATTTCAATCATAGTTTCCCCTCTAGAAAGAGGGGATTAAAGGGGTGTGTAAAAATTCCTTAAAACACACCCCCGGCCCCCTGTGGAGCAGAGCTACTATATTACTCCACAGGGGGAGATAAAAGTCGCTCGGCCTTGGCGAGCCTAATTTAATAGAATAAAGTAATTCCCATTTTAAGTATAAAACTAACCCGCCTGCCCGCCCGTCTACGCCGTTCGCCAGCCCGACGCGTCTTTCTGGCGGGGACGGGTACCTATTCGGGCAGGTATAGGTCAGGCATCTTGCCTGACCGCAAGCTACACCGAGGCAGGATGCCTCGTCTATTTTATATAAGGTATATAAAAGTAAGGTATATAAAAGATGACAACGATTGCAATTTCACGCTGTGATGATTATGAATTAGAAAAGGTCAGCGCCGCTACTAAAAGATGCCTGAGTCTGATGGGCAACATTGAAACCATTGTAAGACCAGGAATGAAGGTGTTGTTGAAACTAAACCTTCTTTCGGCCTCATTAGGACCGGAAAGGGCTGTTAATACACATCCTGCAGTTATCAGGGCGCTTGTTGACATATTTATGGAAGATTACGGGTGCGAGGTTTACATCGGAGATTCTTGCGGAAGCCTCAGAACCGGTTCAACAGATAAGGCTTTCAGGGTTACACAAATAGACAAGATAGCAGAAGACACCGGAGCCATAATCGTAAACTACGATAAAGATGAAGCTATTGACGTAACAAATAACAATGGCGCAATCTTAAAAAACTTTAAGATTGCAAAGACTGTTAAGTCAGTAGACGTCGTAGTGTCTGTGCCGAAACTGAAGACACACGGATTAACAAGATACACTGGGGCAATTAAGAATATGTTTGGCTCCATACCGGCAAATGGCAAGAAGAATGTACATCTGCTGGCGCCAAAGAACAGATCAATGGCACAGGCATTAGTTGATGTATACGAGATGGTGCAGCCGCACATCACTATAATGGACGCTGTTATTGGAATGGAAGGTAACGGCCCTAATGCCGGAGACCCAAGAAAGGTAGGGTTAATTATTGCCGGTAATGATGGCGTTGCGTTAGACGCTGTTGCTAGTACAATCATCGGCTTTGATCCTATGAAAGTACCCATAATCAAGTACGCTTATGAAAGAAAGCTGGGCACTGCAGACATGAATAAGATTAATGTAGTGGGTGAGGACATCAGCAAGGTAACAGTCGCTGATTTTAAGAAACCTTCCAGCTCTGCACAGGATTTTGCATCCAACTATATTCCAAATTTTCTACTTGCGAAAATGTTTGACAATAGCTGCACCTCTGTATCCTCCGTATACGAGCCAAATTGTACAAGATGTTATGAATGTATTAGAAATTGTCCGGCTAAAGCGATGTCAGCGCCGGATGGTAAGGTAATAGTCGATGAGGACAAATGTATTGGTTGCTTTTGCTGTGACGAGGTGTGCAATTACAAGGCGATAGTGATGAAGCGCACATTTCTCGGCAGGGCTTTCCTGAAGATGGCCGTACTTCTGGGCGTAGAAAGATTGCAGTAGAAGCGTGTGTTA
Source organism: Planctomycetes bacterium RIFCSPLOWO2_12_FULL_40_19 (assembly GCA_001828595.1). Classification (GTDB taxonomy): domain Bacteria; phylum Planctomycetota; class Brocadiia; order Brocadiales; family Scalinduaceae; genus Scalindua. The sequence continues at coordinate 653 of MHZA01000045.1, read as the reverse complement.
TTGTAAACGCTGAAAGAAAATTGTCATTACAAAAGTAACAAATTCAAGTATTTTGTACCTTGATAATAATTAAACAGAAGCATGACTATTTCTTTGCAACATCAATTATCACCGAAGCAGAGGATAATTGATTTTCCTCCTTAATCTTCATGGCGATTTCTTCTCTATTTACAGTAACATTCTTTGGAGCATCAATCCCTAATTTGATTTGCCGCTTATTTATATCTACTACAGTTATCTTTATGTTGTTTTCAATTATGATGCTTTCACCTAATCTTCTTGTTAATATAAGCATTTCTCACATTCCTCTTTGATATTTTGCAATCTAAATATACCGTAGTTTATAATTAATATTCTTTAAGTCAAGACGTTTTACACTGAATTTGGAAAACAAAGAATAGAAAAACATAGCGGTACCGGTAAAAGCTTAACTCTCTTTGTTAACTATGTTGGTTGCCGAAGTTGCCGAATCTTTTGTCAGAAAAAGTATATATACCTAAAACTTTACATACTCGTAAATATTTCATCCATTAATGAGGGTTTTTAAAAATATTTTGTTGACATACACCAACATATTCTTTTAAAGAATTTTATCGTCTCTGCAACAACAAACCAACTCACTAACGGTTGTGTATTCAATTACTTATGTCAGG
>MHZA01000044.1 GCA_001828595.1 Planctomycetes bacterium RIFCSPLOWO2_12_FULL_40_19 | reverse complement strand
GTCGGTTATTTGCGCACTGTTTATGTCCAGGGTAAAGATTGCATCGTTTGCAGAATTGATTGATTCACGATATTTTTCTTCTGATTCTTTCAGCCTGGCAGTTCTTTCATTTATTTTTTGCTCTAAACCGGAATAAGATTCCTCGAGCCTGGTGGTCATTCTGTTAAATTCGCCTGCCAGCATCCCTATTTCATCTTTTGTATTAATAGCTATTCTTTGAGTAAGGTCTCCACCTGCTATTGACTTTACGCCTTGTACCAGTTGTTTGACAGGATTGGTGATACTATTTGCAATTAAAAGAACCGCAATTATCACACCTGTCGTGGTTATGATAATAAGGATAATAACCCTTCTTTTGAGATTATTTATTGGAGCGAACGCTTCAGCGCTATCCTGCTTGGCAACAAGCCCCCACTTAAGCATCGGCAGATAACGATATGCTGAAAGCACAGGAACGTTTCTATAATCCGTTGTCTTGATAATCCCTTCTTTACCATCTGAACTCATAATTGCTGACTGGTCATTTTCCGCAGTTGCCGGTATCTTAAACTTTAAAGCCGAATCTTTGCGGTGCCTCAGATTGTTAAGGAATACTATATTCTCATCCTCACGTCTTACAAGTAAAGTCTCTCCGGTTTTTCCCATACCTGGCCAATTCTGGATCATAGGCTCTATGCTTTCATCTATATTTGCTCTCAAAATCAATGCGCCAATCATTATATTTGATCCTATGAGGTTAATCGGGTTTGTTTTATGAATAGGGCCAAAAAAACTCATACAAATCTGATTCGTGCTCTCTGAATAGTAAATATCTTTTATAGTCAACCCCCTCGTCTTCAACACATCTTTAAAAAATAAAAGGTCGTGTTCTTTCTTTCCTACATTATCTTCGTTTGTAGATACTAATATCTCCCCACTTTCAATATCCATTATATATATTTCACTAAAAACCCTATAAATGCTTTTTAACTTATTTATGTACATTAATAATCTAATATGATATTCTCTCCCAACTTCAGACTTTAACATACTATCAACAGAATCACTTGATCTCCTTATATGAAACAAGCTGGTAAATGCAGCTTCCAAAAACTTGTTTCTGGAAATTACCTCCGTATCTAACAATCTTTCATGCAGCCAACTCTGTAGTTCAGCCTTTTTTAAATCGGCTATGGAAGTAAGCTGCTCTATTACTCGTTGTTCAACTGCATCCTTGCCATTGTAATAAGAGATTATGCTGACTGTCAGAAGGGGAAACATTGTTGTAAGAATAAAACATCCAATAAGTTTACCCCTGATGCCTATAAATATATTCATTGCTATTTCTCGTTTTTTTAAGAATATTTAAACTACCAAACCTTTACGATTCTACCTTTCCTTACTGTTTTTTGTCAACAAATTGTGAAATTGCGTTAATAACTATATCTTTTCATATCTTTGCTTTCCTGTTGATTTTATCTTTTTCCGCATATAAGATACCGATCCGTACTTATTCTTAACAGAATAAAAAATACTTTTCGCTTTCTGTCATGCCTGCCTGTGCCAAGCACGGCAGACAGGCGGACACGCACAGGCAGGTGTAAATAAAACCCTACCCGCCTGTAACCTATTCGGGCAGGTTCGGGCATGTACCGTTCGGTACGGGCGGGAAGGGTAAAATCCAGAAAGGAGTTAAGTCTTTAGACTTTTAATTTAAATATAATACACAGACAAATAAAATGATCAAGAGGGTAAGATTTCACGGTAGAGGTGGACAAGGTATGAAGACTGCCAGCAGAATTGTCGGCACAGCTTCATTCCTTGAGGAATTTTTTGTCCAGGATTGCCCTTTATATGGAGCAGAGAGAAGGGGTGCGCCAATGGTGGCTTTCACGAGATTATCTAAGGAACCAATTTTTGAGAGAGGTATTATAACCAGTCCTGACATAAACATGATAGCCGATGAAACATTGCTGGGTGACAAGAGTGCAAATGTATTTCAGGGCACATGGGAGGGAACTATAACAATAGTCAATACTCACTATCCTGCTTCTCATGTAAGGAATGTTTATGGAGTAGTCGGTGAAATTGTTACCCTTGATATAACGGAAATAGCCTTAAATGTTATCGGTGAATCTGTGCTCAGCAGTACGGCTGCGGCAGTTGTTTGTAAGCTTACAGGAATGATAACAGAGAGTTCATTAGAAAAAGCCGTAATCAAGGAGTTGTCTTCAATAAACCTCAAAAAAGAGCTTATAGAGAAAAACCTTCAAGCAGCGCTTACATGTTTTGACAGAATACCAGAAACACATCCCCATTATTTTGAACCCATAAAAGAAGATAAGATGGATGAAATTGTTAAATTAGAATATGCTGATCCGCGTATTGGTACACCCAGTGTCTATGCTAAAGGAAACACAAGATTAAAGAAGACAGGTAATTGGCGCTTGTTCAGACCTGTCATTGATCATGAAAAATGTTCGCGATGTCGTACTTGTTTTGTTTACTGCCCGCATAGTTGTATTTCAATTGATGAGGGCGATTATCCTCAAATTGATTATGAAAATTGCAAAGGTTGTCTTACCTGCTTTTATGAATGTCCAAAGAAGGTAATCTCGAAAGATCATGAGGTAAGGGCATGGTAAAAGAGATGCTGACTGGAAATTACGCTGCTGCATGGGGAGCAAGGCTGTCGGAAGTAGATTATGTTCCCGCATTTCCTATCACTCCCCAGACGGAGATAATTGAGACTTTATCACAATGGATAAATGATGGGGAGATGAATGCCAAATTTACCAACATGGATTCTGAACATTCCATGATCACGGCTGCAGGCACTGCGGCCGCAACAGGGGCAAGGGTATTTTCCGCAACCTCCAGCCAGGGATTATTGTACGGCTACGAAATGCTCTACAATGTAACAGGCTGGCGCGTGCCCCTTGTTCTCGTTAATGTATCAAGAGGCTTGTCAGCCCCTATCACACTCGAACCGGACCACAATGATATCCTTTCCACCAGAGATTCCGGTTTTATACAGATACATGCAGAGACCTGCCAGGAGGTTCTGGATACCATCCTGATGGCTTACAGGATTGCTGAAGATGAAAGGGTGCTTTTACCGGTATTGATTAATATGGATGGATTCTATCTCTCATTTACGAGAGAGCCAGTCGAGATACCCTGTAAGGATGCGGTAAGCAGGTTTCTACCGGAATACAATCCAAAACATGCTTTTTTTAAGGCATCAAAACCAATGTCACAAGGCGTAGCTGTCCTGGGCGGGAGTGCGTATTCATATTTTAAGTATCAAATGCATCTGGCGTCATTAAATGTGTTAACCGTTCATGATGAGGTTGCCGGTGAGTTTAAAAGAATATTCGGCAGATCGTATTCTGCGACTGAAGCCTTCAAGATTGATGATGCTGAATATGTTATAATAATGAGCAACTCTTTTACTATTAAAGGTAAAGCCGCAGTAAACAAATTCAGAGAAAAAGGCTTAAAAGCAGGTCTCCTGAGATTGAGGCTTATCAGGCCCTTCCCCTCTACAGAACTCAAGGCTTTTTTAAGGGGTAAGAAAGCCGTAGCTGTTATAGACCAGAACATCAGCCCCGGTTCCGGGGGAATTCTTTTTAAAGATGTCACAACGGCGCTTTATCATGACCCTGATAGACCTGAAAGAATATTATCTTTTATAGGTGGTTTAGGGGGCAAGGATATCGGTCATGCTGAATTTAAACATATAGTTGAAGAGATGGAGAAAAGCATAGAGACCGGCATTGTTCCAGAAACGCAACTTCTGTATACAAAAAATGATTTAGAGCACATAAATAATTTATTAAATATTGCGGGTAACCCTTTAGAGGGATTGGAGAATTGAGGAATTAATGGATTATCAATCCTCCTAATTCCTTAATTCTTCACTTTTAACTATGTCTATGAAAAACGCTGTTTATACAAAATTTAAGGATATTTCAAGAGAAGAGCATATTTCTCCCGGAACGGCGCTGTGTACCGGCTGTGGCGGACTTCTCGCCTTAAGGCTGGCGTATAAGGTTTTGGGTGAGAATGTGGTTATTGTGAATGCCGCCGGTTGCTTTACATTGCTTTCAGTTTATCCTTACAACCCTTTTAGTTCATCATGGATGTATACTGCGATGGCGAGTGCGCCGGCAGGTGCGCAGGGGATAAGAGACGCTCTTGACATACTTATAAAAAAAGGGAAATTGAAAAGTGAGGAGAACTTGAAAGTAGTGGTTCTTACGGGTGATGGTGCGGCAAACGACATAGGATTACAATCAACATCAGCGGCAATACATAGAGGATTGGATTTCCATTATTTCTGCTATGATAATGAGGCCTACTCTAATACAGGTTTTCAGATGTCAAGCGCAACTCCATATGGTTCAAGGACGGCCACATCGCTTCCGGGAGAGATAAACCCTCAAGGAACCGTTCAAAGGAAAAAGGATCTGTTTGAGATATGGAGGGCGCATAAACCGCCGTATCTGGCGACCGTTTCGCCGTCACACCCCGTTGACCTCTCTAACAAGTTCGAAAAGGCGTCGAAGTTTGAAGGGCCTAAACTCTTTATTGCCTTGTCTCCCTGCCCCCCAGGATGGTCATTCGGCGCATCAAATTCGGTAAATATTGCGAGGCTTGCGGTGCAGACAGGTATCTGGCCGTTGAAGGAAGCTGTTTATGGGGAGGTTAAGCACACCGTCATTCCAAAATTTAAACCTGTTGAAAAATATCTCAGGACTCAGAATAGATATAACCACCTTTTTAATCCTGTCAAGCAGGTTGACGTCATAGACAATATTAAGAAAGACGTGGAGCAATATTGGGAACGTTATTTAGACTCTTGACAATTTCCTGACCGATTACTGTTCGGAATATACAGGGATTTATTGGTACATCCCTGCCTCAAATCAAACTGCTTGAAATAGAAACAGAAGATGAAACAGAAGAAACTGTTGAAGGTATAACATAGCGCAAAATCTTAACTATAATATTTCTTGGGGAAAAAATTGATAAATACGCTTACTTAATGGGGTGCAGTATAGTATCTATGAAGTGACCTCAAGCAGAAAATCGTAACAGTTGTCTTTGACTTCGGCGTTGGCCCTGTGTTTCATTGCGTCCCGAGGATGCTGATTCAGGTGGCCGCTGATTCCATAGATATCATTAAAGCCCCACTCCATTTCCTTGCGAAGCGGCACCAGATGCTCCTGGATAACCTTATAAATCGGCCTGACATCAAACTTCGGATTCTTCAGGAAATTAAGCAGAAGCTCCAGATTACAGTTGCCGGCGCCTCGGCCGATACCGTTTATAGTTGCGTCAAGCAGATTAACACCATCAATAATGGCCTGCTGTGTATTTGAAAAAGCCAGTTGCTGGTTGTTGTGGGCATGGAACCCAAGCTCCTTATTCGGGGCATGTTCTTTATAAAGATTCAGATAGCCGGTTACCTGCTCAGAATAGAATGCTCCATAACTGTCCACCAGGTAGAGGTAGTCCACTTCGGCGGCATCATTAACCTGCTGCAGGGCTTCGATCAATTCGGTTTCTATTGCAGCAGAGGATGCCATGATATTGATTGTGGTTTGATAACCAAGATCCTTGCTCCGCTTTACCAGATCCAGCCCCTTGTCAATATCTACAACATAACAGGCAGTACGGACCATCCCAATAACACTCTGCTCGGCAGGAAGCAGCGTGGAAACGTCTACTCTGTCCACATCATACATCACAGCCAGGATTGGCGGATTCTTGCACTCATGGGATTCCACAACCTGTTTGATATCATCCTCATCGCAAAAGTTCCATTTGCCATATTTTTCCCGTGTATATTCATCACTCTCACAAAGTTTTTTGCCAATCTCAATGATGTCAATGCCGCTGTCACAGGCGGCGCGATAAACCGCCTTAACAAAATCCGTGGTGAAGTGGTAATTATTGATAAGGCCGCCATCTCTGATGGTGCAATCCAGAACCTTTATTTTTTCTCGATACATCTTCCCAACTCCCGGTAAAATACCTTAATATCATCTACATAAAAATATATAAATCATATACTAACGTAAACAGTCATGAAAAAACAAGGGAGAAATGTAGAGCATTCAAGGGTAGAATGTGTTATTTGATGCCGACCCGCCAGAACGACCTTGTCGGGCTGGTTGCAGATCTCGGCAAGCGAGATTTTGTTCTGGAGGGACTCCAGAACAATCTTAGCTTTAATCTTTGGGTCCCATTTACGATATTTCATTGTGCCCCTTTCTTAAGCAAGTATTATAGTATAAAATACTTCTAAATCACACAGGCTTACTTAATGGGGTGCAGTATATAGTGTAGTAATGGGTAATGACTGATTGATGGTATTCTTTATAAAACAAAAAAGGCAACTCGTATGAGTTGCCTTTTTTAATGTTAATAATCTTATAACCTCAGAAGTAAATAATAAGATTATTTTTTTGGTGCATGACATGCACACTTGCAATCTTTGGCTGGCTTGGATGGTAAATCTCCGCATTTGTCACACTTCTTTTCCTCTGCCTCTGTTGCCATAGCAGTGCTAACAAATACTGCATTTACAACACCAACCCCTAACATCAACACGGCTGCTACAATTAAACTATAACCAAGCTTCCTTAACATTTCCTTCTCCTCCTCACATTTTAGAAACTTAGGTCAAGCCACCGAGAACGCTCTCAGCATACCTCCTGACCACTGTTGCTATAATATTGTTAATACAATTTGATTTCAATAAAATTCTTGTAGTTTAGTTGCATTGTGTATGTTATTGCATACAGTTCAAAATATCCCGAATAATGGTTTTTGGTTAGTTCTGATTAGATGCAAAACTTTTCGGTGTTAGTTGAACTAAGATCATTTTTGTAATTTTCAGGATTTATATTATGTTTCTTGATCAGTTTATAGATATCGGCTCTGTAACGTTTCGCCGTTTTTGAAGCATTTGTGATGTTTCCTTTGTTTATTCTTAAAAGATTCTCAAAATACTCGCATTCAAATCTTTCTTTGGCATCTCTGTATAAATTGAAGGTGTTCTTGAGAGTATTTGCGCTGGTAAAGAGATCCTCTGTTGCTATATTATCGAATTAATTAAACTTTGCACATATTAGATGATAGGAAATTGCTTTTCCCCATGAGTTGTGCAGTATAGCAAAGGCGAAGGAAATTACAACCTTTTTTAGTAAAATTCAGCATTGTCCGGTTAGATATTTGCGTAATTTAAATTAAAAATTTTTTCATTAGGGAATAGTTTT
>MHZA01000043.1 GCA_001828595.1 Planctomycetes bacterium RIFCSPLOWO2_12_FULL_40_19 | reverse complement strand
CGAAGTATAAGCAAGGTATCATCTATGCGACTAACACATGTTATAAAATATTTATATTTCTTCTGTCATGACAAATTGATAATGTCAGTATAAGGCAAATAGAAAATGTCAGGTATACTCATCTCTGGAAAGGAGATGAGAGATGTATTACCTGAGAATGCAAGATCTTAACAAGTACAAGACAATCACAGAAGTAATAGAAGGATATTTAAAAGTTAAAGAAGCAGGTAAAGTTTTAAAGCTATCCGAACGTCAGATATATCGCATCAAAAACAGGGTAGAGCGAGAAGGTATCAAGGGTATACTGCATAAATCCAGAGGCACAAAAAGAGCCAGATGGTTGACTCAAGACGTTCAAGATAAAGCAGTTCATCTTTGTAATACTAAATACAAAGGGTTTAACAATACTCATGTGACTGAATATTTAAATACAGAAGAAAAGATAAAGATATCAAAAGAATCACTTAGGCAAATTCTTCTCAAGAGAGGACTTCATACCATGAGCAAAAGGCATCCAAAACATCTGCAATGGAGGGAGCCGCGAGCCAGAGAAGGCCAGATGATGCAGTTCGACACATCGGATCATGACTGGCTTGAGGGTAGAGGTTCCAGATTGTATTTAATAGGCGGTATAGACGATGCGACATCTGCTTGTCCGGGGGCGAGATTTGCATTGTCTGATTCATGTAGTGAGAATATGGGCGTTTTAAAGCAGATAGTAGAGACAAAGGGTATCCCCTTAAGCTTTTATTGTGATAGGGATTCTAAGTTTAAGACCACCAGGCATGAAGGACTTCATTATCAACTAAAAGGGGACTATGACCAGACTCAAATTGCAAGGGCTTTAGGCGAATTGGGAGTAGAGGTTATCTACGCAAATTCTCCACAGGCTAAAGGCAGAGTAGAAAGGGCCTGGGGTACGTTTCAAGACAGGCTTTGCTCTGAGTTAAGGCTCCATAAGGTATCAACGCTACAGGCAGCCAATCGCTACCTTACAAAAGTATTTATCCCCAAATATAATCGTAAATTTGCCCGCTTGCCCAAGGAAAAAGGTTCTGCATACAGAGCATTGCCTAAGGGTTTAGATTTAAGTAATATCTTCTGTATAAAAGAAGAAAGGACCGTTGCATCTGACAATACTATAAGCTACAAGGCAAAGACATATCAGATATTGCCCAGCAATAACCGGATCAGCTTTGTTAGAGTAAAAGTCATGGTGCATAAACACTTAGACGGTTCAATACATATATTTTCCAAAGAACAGGAACTTAAACACAAACAAGTGCATAAGAATAAGCAAAAGGCATCATTGCTTGTGGCGGTAACATGTTGACGGTTGATGTTGTGTAACTCCAGTCGGCCTACGGCCTCCTGGAGTTACACAACATCATATTGCTTTTACCTTATCTCCTTGCTAACTTATGCTAATTTTGACTAATTTACTGACATTTTTAATTTGCCAAAAACCTGACATTATCAATTTGCCTTGACAAAAAAAATATTTTTTGTTGACTAATTTGTTATTTTTTATAATAATTCAAACTTTTGACAATTGGTTGTTATATAGTATTATAATTAAAGCAAACATATATAATAAATGCTGATAAGTTATCTTCCAATCCTGATTCTACTTTTAGTAGTAATGGGTTTTGCCATTTCTAACATCGTAATTTCTGCCCTTATCGGCCGCCATAAACCAACTGAGGAAAAACTTTCTCCGTACGAGTGTGGTGTAGAGCCAACAGGCACTGCCAGGGAGAGATTTTCTGTAAAGTTTTATCTAATTGCCATGATGTTTGTTATATTTGATATAGAGGTGGTATTTCTATATCCCTGGGCGGTGGTGTATAAGTCTTTGATGCTCTTTGGCTTAATAGAAATGGCAATATTCATATTAATATTGTTGGTCTGTTATGCTTATATATGGAAAAGAGGTGGTTTCGAATGGGAATAGAGACGCTTTTTGGCGATTGTATACTTACTACAACGCTTGATAAAGTAGTAAATTGGTCAAGAAAAAATGCGCTTTGGCCTATGCCTTTTGGTCTGGCATGCTGTGCCATAGAAATGATGGCAGCAGTGGCTCCCAGATATGATCTGGCCAGATTTGGGGCGGAAGTGTTCAGGTTTTCACCGCGTCAGTCAGATTTGATGATTGTTGCCGGTACTGTTACTTATAAGATGGCCGCTGTGACGAAAAAGATTTACGATCAGATGCCTGAACCCAAGTGGGTGATCGCTATGGGGGCTTGTGCGTCTTCAGGCGGCATTTTCGATACATATGCCACAGTTCAGGGAGTGGATGAGATTATCCCTGTAGATGTCTTCTTGCCAGGATGTCCCCCGCGGCCAGAGGCGCTGATTCACGCAGTAATGGAGATACAGAAGAAAATAGACAAAGAATCTGTTCTGGACGAGTAGAGACAATTCATGAATTACCTGCATATTTTTTTATGTAATGGTTTGAAATTACGATACATTAAATTAAAGGTATCATAAAAATATGGCTGAAATGAGCGCTATAGGAAAGAAATTAAAGGAGACGTTTCCAGATGCCGTAACGGGTATGAAAACGTTTAGAGGCGAATTGACCGTTTCAATAAACAAGGATTATATTGGGAAAGTTGCCGAATTTCTCTGTAACGATGATGAATCAGACTTTGGTTATCTCTCGGATTTATGCGGTGTAGACAAATCGCGTCTTGACAATAGCAATGCCTTTGAAGTGGTTTATCATCTTTATTCTTTAAGACATAATCACAGGGTGAGACTGAAAGTGGAGATACCCGCTTCAAATCCGAGTATCAAGACTGTTACAAATGTCTGGAAGACAGCGGACTGGCATGAAAGAGAAGCTTATGATATGTTTGGGATAATCTTTGAAGGGCATCCGAATTTGGAAAGAATATTAACGCCGGAAGGTTTTGAGGGTTATCCTTTGAGGAAAGATTATCCGCTTAAAGGCAGGCAGCCGGCATCTCTTAGGGAAGTGTATAGAAAAGGGGAAGAATGACAGCAACAACACAACAGGTAATGACTATCAACATGGGTCCTCAACATCCAAGTACGCATGGTGTATTGAGGCTCATTCTGGAGCTGGATGGCGAGACGGTAGTTAAGTCTACTCCCCATATTGGATTTCTTCACCGTGGTATAGAAAAGCTTGCCGAACACAAGACATACCATCAGTTTATCACTCTTACTGACCGTCTGGATTATCTGGCCCCGATGTCAAATAACCTGGGATACGCTCTTGCCGTAGAGAAGTTGTTGGATATAGAGGCGCCTAAGAGGTCACAGTATATAAGGATTATTTTGTGTGAACTTACGAGGATATCATCACATCTGTTATGGCTTGCAACTCATGCCCTTGATATAGGCGCAATGACTGTCTTTTTTTACTGTTTTCGGGAGAGGGAAACGCTTAATGATATTTTTGAGATGGTAGCAGGTGCGCGAATGAATCTTTCGTATGTCAGGATAGGCGGTGTTGCCAGAGATTTGCCTGACGGTTTTGCTGAGAAGGCAAGAGAATTCGTTAACGCCTTTCCAGGCAGATTAAGGGAATATGAAACTCTCCTGACAAAAAATAAAATATGGTTAATGAGGACGAAAGATGTTGGGATAATTTCTGCAGAAGATGCAATAAATTACGGGTTAAGCGGCCCTAGTATAAGGGGTTCTGGAGTAAAGTGGGATATAAGAAAGTCTGAGCCTTATTCATCATATAATGAAATGGATTTTATAGTGCCTGTTGGTAAGAATGGTGACGTATACGACCGATATTTGGTTAGAATCGAAGAAATGCGTCAGAGTAATGAAATTGTACGTCAGGCCGTAGATACTTTACCTAAAGGTGAATTTATTGCAGATATACCGGATGTTGCTCTGCCTCAAAAAGTAAACCTTAAGAAGAGTATGGAATCTCTGATACACCATTTTAAGATAGTAACTGATGGTATTTGTCCTCCGGTTGGCGAAGTATATGTTTGTGTTGAAGCTCCCAAAGGCGAACTGGGGTATTATATAATAAGCGATGGCACAAAAAATCCTTACAGGATAAAAATCAGGCCTCCATCATTTGTTAATTTAGAGGGCCTTCAAAAGATGATAGAAGGCCACTTGCTTGCTGATGTAGTCGCCGTAATCGGGAGTCTGGATATTGTCTTAGGCGAAATTGACCGTTAAATATTTTAGAGATTGAAATAATGGGCAAAGCAAAAAAACAATCATTACAAGACGAAACAGTAGATTTATCTATGGCGGAAAAGATATTGGTTCATTATAAGGATGTAGATGGGTGTTTAATCCCTGTTTTGCAGAAGATACAGAACGAATATGGCTATTTGCGAGAGACGATCATTAATCTTGTTTCTGAAAGATTGAATATGAGCGTTAGCGAAATTATTGGAGTTGCAACGTTTTATTCACAGTTTCATCTAAAGCCGCGTGGGAAACATATAATTAAAGTATGTTGCGGAACGGCATGTCATGTCAAGAATGCCAAGAGCCTTTCTGCTAAGATTGTAGGCAGGCTTAAGATAAACGCCAATGAAACTACAGAGGACAGGATGTTTACCTTTGAAGAGGTGTCTTGCCTTGGCGCATGTGGAATAGCCCCGGTTGTTGTAGTTGACAAGGACGTGCACGGCACCCTGTCTCCTGATAAACTTGAAGATGTCCTGGATAGGTACGTAAAGCCTGCGGCTTAAAACATGTAAATTATTAAAATTGTTATTAAATGATACCTGCCCGAATAGGTACAGGCGGGTTAGCAATATATTAGCCTTAGAAATGATAAAATGAGCAGCGTAACAAAAAGTAAAAAAACTAAAACAAAAGCCGAAAGCAGTGAAAATGGGAACAAATCAGTAATTTCTGTTTGCCTGGGAACGGGTGGTATTGCTGCCGGGGGTGATAAGGTTTTTGCAAGGTTTGAGAAAGAGATAAAAAGCAAAAAACTGGATACAGCCTTAGGGAAACGTGTTTGCAAGACTGCAAAAACAGGTTGCAGGGGTTTGTGTGCCAGAGATGTCCTTGTTGACGTTACTGTGCCGGGTAAGGAGGCTCTTACTTACGAGAGAGTTACGGTTGACATGGTACCTCAAATTGTGGAAGATCACCTTGTGAACAATACACCCGTGAAAAAGTGGTTGGCAAAGGATGATTATCATAAATTTCATGATAACCAGCAGAGACTTGTGCTTGGTAACTGCGGGGCAATCGATCCTGAAAACATAGATGAGTACACAATAAAAGGAGGATATAAAGCGCTTGAAAAAGTGTTAACCAAAATGACTCCAAAAGAAGTGATAGATGAGGTAAGCAAAGCCGGCCTTAGAGGTCGTGGTGGCGGCGGTTTTGAGACTGGCTGGAAATGGGAGTCATGTGCTAAATATGATGCTGACGAAAAATTTATTATTTGTAATGGAGATGAAGGCGATCCCGGGGCATTTATGGACAGAAGTATTATGGAGGGAGACCCTCACGCAGTGCTGGAAGGCATGATTATCGGGGGATATGCAATAGGCGCCACGAAAGGATATATATATGTGCGTGCAGAGTATCCACTTGCTGTCGAACGATTACACATTGCAATTCGGCAAGCGAAGGAAAATGGGTTCTTGGGTGAGAATATTTTAAACAGTGACTATAGCCTTGATATTGTCATAAAAGAGGGCGCTGGCGCTTTTGTATGTGGCGAGTCCACTGCGTTGCAATATTCCATCGAAGGTAAACGAGGCATGCCCAGAACAAGACCGCCGCAATCAGTGGAAGCAGGTTTATGGGACAAACCAACCTGTTTGAACAATGTTGAAACATTTGCTAATGTGCCCATCATCATTAATAGAGGTGCGAAATGGTATTCAAAGATCGGTACTGAAAAGAGTAAGGGCACAAAGATTTTTGCGCTTACAGGAAATGTTAAAAATACGGGCTTAATCGAGGTTCCGATGGGTATAACCATAAGAGAGATTGTCTTTGATATTGGTGGTGGGATACCGAAGAAGAAAAAATTCAAGGCCGTACAGATTGGAGGGCCTTCAGGCGGTTGTTTGCCGGAATCACTTCTTGATAAACCCATAGATTTTGAATCATTGCTGGAAGCAGGGGCTATGATGGGATCAGGGAGCCTTGTTGTGGTAGATGAAACTACGTGTATGGTTGATATGGCAAGATTTTTCCTTGCTTTCTGTGCAAATGAATCTTGTGGGAAATGCCCTCCGTGCAGAGTTGGAACTACTCTTATGCTGGACATCCTTATCAGGATTACACAGGGAGAGGGTAAAGAAGAAGACCTTGATGTATTAGAACAAATGAGTGATGAAATTAATACAATGTCTCTTTGTGGATTAGGACAATCAGCGCCAAATCCTGTTGTATCTACTTTAAGATATTTTCGAGATGAATACTTAGCGCACATTCGTGATAAGGAATGTCCGACGGCAACTTGCATTGCGCTTCACAAGTACACGGTTATTCCTGATAAATGTACAAAGTGTACTCTTTGCATCAGGAATTGTCCGGTAAATGCAATATCCGGATCGAAGGATGAGGTGGCATTTATTGACAAGGAAAAGTGTACATTATGTAATTTGTGTTATGAGAAATGTAATTTTATGGCAATAAAATGAGTGATATAAATCTTAAAATTGATGGCAAGAATTTGACTGTTCCTAAAGGTACGAATATCTTTATGGCGGCAAAGAACAACGGGATCTATATTCCCGGGTTGTGCTATCATCCAAAATTAACTCAGTATGGCGGGTGCAGACTCTGTATGGTTGAGGTAACTGAGCGAGGAAAGACAAGGCATAGATTTTCCTGTGCGCAACCAGTCTCTGAAGGTATAGAGGTAAAAACAAAAACTTCTGAGGTTGAAAAATATACGAAATCTGTTATGGAATATCTACTGGCGCACCATCCTCTTGATTGTCCGACATGTGACAAGTCGGGGGAGTGTGGTTTGCAAGATGTTACGCATGACCTTAAATTGTCCGCGGGTAGATTTAAGACTGCCAGATTGGACGAACCGATGAAGAGGGACAATCCCCTCCTGGAATATAATACAAACAGATGTATCCTCTGTGGTAGATGTGTGAAAGTGTGTAAAGAAATTGAGGGAGTTAGCGCAATAGATTATCAGAACAGGGGCTTTAAGACCGTTATTGGCACTGCTTTTAACAAGCCTTTGGATTGTAGTTTTTGTGGTGGTTGTGTATCGGTGTGTCCAACAGGTTCGTGGCAGGACAGAACTCTTAAATTCAGGGCTAGACCATGGGAATTGAAAAAGACGCCAACGATCTGCACATATTGTGCTGTTGGCTGTACTGTGGTAATAAACTCCAAGAAGAATCAGGTAATGAGGATAACATCGGATGATGACCTGGGAATAAATGAAGGTAATCTGTGTGTAAAGGGAAAGTTCGGCCATGAGTTTATTAATTCAAGCAGACGGGTTGAAACCCCCTTGATAAGAAAGATTGGGATTTTGTGTCCGGCGTCATGGGAAGAAGCCCTTGATTACGTATCAAAAAAATTCAGTGAAATCATGGACGAGCATGGAGGCAAAGCAATAGGCGGTATAGGTTCTGAAAAATGTACTAATGAGGATAATTATCTGTTTCAGAAGTTCTGCAGGACGGTATTAGGAACCAATAACATAGACAATATATCTAATATTAAGTCGCCTTCGCTGAACCGGTTGATTCAGGTTTCTATAAAGAACAGGATTGTAGCGACTTCACTGGAAGAGATAGAAAAGGCAGATACATTATTTTTTGTGGGTGCTGATGTAACCGAAGCACATCCTGTGGTCGGGAGCATGGCGAGGAAGGCAATAAGATTAAACAAAACAAAGCTAATTGTTGCGAATGCAAGAAATATTGAATTTAACAGCGTTGCCAGGAAAGATATCCGCCTGAACTATAATTTAGGGACACAAACAATACTAATTAATACCCTGATTAAAATAATTGTTGACGAAAAACTCGTTGATTTGGGTAAGGTGGAATCGTCAACTGAAAATTTTAAAGAATTACGCTCGTTGCTAAAGGCTTCTGACACGGGTATAAGGAAGGCGTCTAAGCTAACAAATGTTTCGGAGGATGCGATAAAGAGCACTTCGGATTTATTAGCAAAGTCTGGGAAATGTTTTATTATCTGCGGTAAGGATATTGAAGAGGATCCATTGGCTGAGGATACGATCAAGGCCTTGTTGAACCTTTGTGCATTGATAAATGCAGGTGGTTCTGATAAGGTTTCACTTGTATTCTCCAGGGTTAATAATAATACTCAGGGCGTAAACGACATGGGAGTTGTGCCCGATTTCTTACCCGGCTACCTCGATATAAATGACCAGTCAAATAGAAAGACGGTAGAAGACTCATGGGGTGTGAAATTATCTGATGATGTCTCAATGAAGGACACCGAAGATGTTTTTGATCTTGCATCAAGTGGTAAAATAAAAGCGCTTTACGTCATGGGAGAAAATCCCATAGTGAGCTACCCAAATGGTAAGAAGGTAAAGGATGCCTTTAAGAAAGTTGGTTTTGTTGTTGTTCAGGATAATTTCCTGACCGAAACTGCACAACTTGCGGATGTTGTGCTTCCCACATCAACATATGTTGAAAAAGAAGGCACATTTACAAACATGGGGATGACTGTACAACGGTTGAACAAGGTCATAGAGCAGGTGGGAAACTCTAAGCCAGATTGGCAGATTGTGTGTGACCTGGCCAAAAAGATGGGTTATTCATACTCGTATACATCTCCTAAGCAGATTATGGATGAAGTAAGTAAAAGTGTTCCTATATATGAAGGAATTGAAAATAGCGATCTGGCAAAGGAAGGTTTCCGTTGGGTATCTTCAGTATACAATAAATCTGAACCAGTAAAGCACAGGTTTGAAATCTCCGAATCAAAACTCACTGATATAAAGAAAAGCAAAGAGTATCCATTCGTATTGTTAACAGGTTCCAGTTTAAGGCATCAGGGGACTTACTCCAGAAATTCGAGTTCTCTCGTTTCTCTTGCTTCAGAATGTTTTGTGGAAATTAATAGAAATAATGCGCAGAAGGTGAACATTGCGGATGGCGACATGGTAAAGATTGAATCTGCTCAAGACAAGATACAGCTCAAGGCAAAAACTACGAACAGAGTACCTGAAGGCGCTGTTTTTGTTTCGGAGGATTATGAGTGGGTGCCCATTAATAACCTGCGTGTTAATGGCTATACAAACATAAAAATATCTAAGGTGAAGTAGTAAAAAATGGCAAAAGCAGAACAAACATATTTTTGTGAAGTTTGCAGGCAAAAGGTCGTAGTTGTTAAAGATGGTTTTGGTGTGCTTGTGTGTTGTGGGCAGGAAATGAAGCTGGTTACTGAGAAAGGTATGATGGCTACCTGGACATCAGCTCATCGTAAACCAACCGGCGGCGTAGTTTATGTCTGCAAAGAATGCGGTCAGAAGGTAAGTGTTGTGGAAGAAACTACCGGCATACTGGAATGTTGCGGTCAAAGAATGCAACGTGAAAGTTATAAGTAGGGCGGGCAACGCCCACATCATAGAATTTAGCGTTTTGGTGAATTTGTGGCTAATTTTAAAATTCAGATACGGTTAAAGAAATGTTAAATGCAATTGTATATACTATACTTTCGACAATAAAGATTGGTATAGTAATAGGGATACTGTTATTAATCATTGCTTACCTTATATGGGTGGAAAGGAAAGTTATGGCTCATATGCAGATCAGGCTCGGGCCAATGAGAGTGGGTTGGCATGGATTACTTCAGCCTATTGCAGACGGGCTTAAATTAATTTTTAAAGAAGACATTATACCGTCACAAGCCAGTAAAGTCGTATTCGTCCTGGCGCCTGTTATCGCCACGGTTCCCGCACTGATGTCAATTGCAGTTATTCCTTTTGGGGACACAATAAGCATAATGGGCTTAAGCATTGATATGGTTATAACAGACGTAAATATCGGCATACTCTATATTCTTGCCGTTACTTCAGTCGGCGTTTATGGTATTATGTTAGGGGGCTGGTCATCTAATAACAAGTATTCTTTACTGGGCGCACTGAGATCTTCTGCTCAGATGATCAGTTACGAACTTTCACTGGGGCTGTCTTTGATAGGCGTTCTTATGATTACTCAGTCATTAAGCCTTGTAGATGTCGTAAATTCCCAGGCTAAATGCTGGTTCGTTATACTTCAGCCTATAGCATTTATCATATATGCGATAAGCGCTATTGCAGAGACAAATAGATGTCCGTTTGATTTACCAGAAGCAGAGACAGAATTGGTTGCAGGATTCCATACTGAGTATAGCAGTATGAAGTTTGCGTTATTCTTCATGGCCGAGTACGCTAATATCATTACGGTATCTGCAGTTGCCGTTACTTTCTTCTTTGGCGGTTGGAGAGGCCCATTTTTGCCGCCTGTAGCCTGGTTCTTAATAAAGATGGCTCTGTGCATATTCTTTTTTGTATGGCTGAGGTCTACTTATCCCAGATTCAGGTATGATCAGCTGATGAAGTTTGGGTGGAAAGTCCTGCTTCCGGCTGCATTGGCAAACATTTTAATTACAGGGCTTGTTATAGTCTTGTTATAGTTAAACAGATTCCTGGATTCCTCCCGAAATGGAGATAACCTTGCTCTCGCAAGGAGTCCAATTTACAAGATATGTATTGCCCGATTCCGGGCATGAAAGTATGTTAGGGAAAAGTCAGTATGATAAAACCACTATTACAGGGATTGGCGCTTACGTTAAAGTATTACTTTAGGCCGGATAAAGTAATAACAATGCAGTATCCTGACGAAAAATGGACGACTTATCCGCGTTTCAGGGGCTTGCACGAATTACAGAGGGACGAAAATGGTAAAGAGAAATGTGTGGCATGCGGCCTTTGCTCTACAGTTTGTCCGGCTGAATGCATTGACCTGGAAGGTGACGAAAATGAACAGGGGGAGCGTTTTGCAAAGACCTATGAGATAAACATGCTCCGATGTATTTTCTGTGGATACTGTGAGGAAGTATGTCCTGAAGAAGCTATATTCTTAAGGCAAGGTTATGAGTTGGCTTCTCAGGAAAAGAATCAGATTTATAATAAAGAAAAATTGTTAGTTCCGTTAAAGAAAAAGAAATAATCAAATTTTAAGGTATCTTTAAATATGCTGGCAGGTTTATTATTCATAATAATGGGGTTAATAACGATTGTCTGCGCTCTTTGCGTAGTATTTCAAAAGAACCCTGTTTATAGCGCAATCTTTCTTATCCAAACAATGGTTTCTCTGGCCGTGTTGTACGTTTTGTTGCATGCACAGTTTATTGCTGCGATACAGGTAATGGTCTATGCCGGCGCAATAATGGTGCTTTTTGTTTTTGTAATAATGTTGCTTAATTTAAACAAAACAGATGTAGAAGGTGACTATGACAAACTGTTGTTTCAAAAACCTTCAGCCATCATCCTGGGTTTTATTCTGGTTGTTATGATTGGTGTTGTAACACTGAATACCGTGTTTCAGGGTACACAGGGTGAGTATACGCCGGAGAGCATAAGTCAGATTGGGAATACACAGCTTGTGGGTAAAATGTTGTTTACGAAATATGTTTTTCCTTTTGAAATTGCATCTGTATTGTTATTTGCAGCCGTTCTCGGCGCAATAATCTTGGCGAAAAAACAAATTATTAAGGAGAAAGAGGTATAATGATTCCGTTGACCTGGTATTTAATACTGTCAGGTATGCTGTTTACAATAGGAGCAGTGGGTGTTTTAATCAGAAGGAATGCCATAGTTATTTTCATGTGTATTGAATTAATGCTGAATGCAGTAAATCTGGCGTTTGTTACATTTGCCCGTCAACTGAATTCAATGGATGGTCAGATATTCGTCTTTTTTATTATGACGGTTGCAGCGGCAGAGGCAGCAGTAGGTCTTGCAATAATAATCGCAATTTATAGAAATAAAGCGACTGTCAATGTTGATAACATAAACTTAATGAAGTGGTAAAAGGATAGAATAATGCCATATTTTTTCGGGTGCTCATATTTGGACTTAATCGGTTTTGTACTTTTGTTTCCGCTTGCGGGGACTGTAATAAACGGATTTCTTGGAAAGAAACTTAATAAGGCTATTGTCGGTATTGTTGGATGTACTGCGATAGGATTATCATTCATTGTTTCATTTTTCATATTCATCGATCTTCTGAAATTTGATCCTGAGCACAGGGTGTTTGAGAAGGACTATTTTACGTGGATCGGTTCTGGTACATTTGAAGCGATTGCCGGTTTGCAGGTAGACCCGCTTTCAGTAATAATGATTTTGGTGGTTTCGGGTGTTGGATTTCTTATTCATGTGTACTCCGTAGGATATATGCATGATGATGACGGGTTTTACAGATATTTTACGTATCTGAACTTGTTTACCTTTTCAATGTTGCTGCTTGTGCTGGCTAATAATTTCCTTCTCATGTTTATCGGCTGGGAAGGTGTTGGTTTGTGTTCATATTTGTTAATTGGTTTCTGGTTCGAAAAGAAATCTGCATCCGATGCAGGAATGAAGGCATTCATAGTAAACCGTGTTGGTGATTTTGGTTTCATCCTTGCAATCATGTTGATTTTTGTCACCTTCAATACTATTGATTTTACCGATGTCTTTCACGCCGCGCCCGAACATTTACAAACCGGTAGTTTTATAGCTACAATGATAACTCTTTTACTGTTTGTAGGCGCTATTGGTAAATCTGCGCAAATTCCACTTTACACCTGGCTTCCTGATGCTATGGAAGGTCCTACTCCAGTCAGCGCACTCATTCATGCTGCGACAATGGTTACTGCCGGTGTATACATGGTTGTAAGATGTAATGTATTGTATACTCTATCACCATTTTCGCTGACCGTTGTGGCTGTAATAGGAGGGGCTACGGCATTATTTGCAGCAACTATCGGTCTTGCCCAGAATGACATTAAGCGGGTTCTTGCATATTCCACAGTGAGCCAGATAGGGTATATGTTCCTTGCCTGTGGTGTGGGGGCATATATAACCGGTATATTCCATCTGGTTACACACGCATTTTTTAAGGCATTACTATTCCTGGGTTCAGGCAGTGTAATTCATGGATTAGGCGGTGAGCAGGATATGAGAAAGATGGGTGGCCTGAAAAAGTATATGCCGACGACACATACGACATTTCTAATCGGAACACTTGCAATTGCCGGAATACCGCCATTTGCAGGATTCTTTAGCAAGGATGAAATCTTGCTTGATGCATTTACCAGGGGGAGCCTCCTTTTGTGGGGACTGGGCGCATTTGCTGCATTGTTAACGGCATTTTATATGTTCAGGCTGCTTTTTATGACATTTTATGGAAAATCAAACATGACTAAACATGTTGAAGAACATGTCCATGAATCTCCCATGAGTATACTTATTCCATTGCTCGTACTGGCCTTTCTTTCCATCCTTGGTGGATTTATTGGCTTTCCGACAGCGAGTGCCATAAACAGTTTCCTGGCGCCGGTTATTGGCGGCGGGCACCACGGGATGACTGACGGCGGCGATTTGCATCATGTGTCAAATGGTCTGATGTTTTCTATGATGGGAATCTCAACTGGCATAGCCATAATAGGTATATTATTAGCGTATTTAATGTACATAAAACAACCTGATTTACCTGCAAAGATAGTTGGGAAGTTTAAGTTGATTTACACAATTATATATAACAAATATTATGTTGATGAAATATATGATGCAACTATTGTTAAACCGACCGTAAAGACTTCCTTTGTTCTCTGGAAGATAGTAGACGTGAAGATTATAGATGGTTTTGTAAATGCAGTTGCCAGGATTGTTGAACTGAAAAGTGAAGTATTAAAACTTTTCCAGACCGGATATGTGCGCAACTATGCATTATCTATATTGCTGGGTGGAGTTATCATAATATTTTGTTCCCTGGTACTTTTATAAACGTTTTAGATTTTAAGGCTTTCATATAATGAGTTTACCGATACTTACCATAGTTACGTTTTTACCGTTGGCTGGGGCAATTTGGCTTCTATTTATAAATGGAGAGAAACAGGAGAAAATTAAGCGTATTGCTCTTGTTATTGCCATAGGAGATTTTATACTCTCTTTGCCTCTGTTCTTTAAATTCAGATTTGATACATCTGAATTTCAGTTTGTTGAAAAGGTTTCCTGGATAAAGGAATTCGGCATAAGCTATTATGTAGGTATTGACGGCATAAGCCTATTTCTTTTCCTCCTGACAAGCTTTCTCACACTCATTTGTATCCTGGCGTCATGGAATATAAAAGACAGAATCAAAGAATATATGATTGCGATGCTTGTATTAGAGACAGGGATGCTGGGAGTCTTTATATCTCTTGATTTGTTCTTGTTTTATGTGTTCTGGGAATTGATGTTGATTCCAATGTATTTAATAATAGGAGTATGGGGAGGACCCAGGAGGATTTATGCCACAATAAAGTTCTTTATATATACAATGGCTGGAAGCGTGTTGATGCTGGTCGCCATAATAGTTATTTACTTTATGAATCAGAAGGCTACTGGCGAATACACATTTGATTTGTTAAAGATTTACAACCTCGACATTCCCATGGGGGCTCAATTCTGGCTCTTTTTAGCATTCTTTTTTGCCTTTGCGATTAAGGTTCCTATGTTTCCATTTCATACATGGTTACCTGATGCTCACGTGGAGGCGCCCACGGCAGGCAGCGTTATCCTGGCAGGGGTGTTATTGAAGATGGGCACTTATGGTTTTGTACGTTTCAGCCTGCCGCTGTTTCCTTACGCAAGTCATCAATTTGTGCCTCTCATCGCATGGCTGGCAATTGCGGGAATCATCTATGGCGCGCTTGTAGCAATGGTACAGGAAGACCTGAAGAAACTGGTTGCGTATTCCAGTGTCAGCCACCTGGGTTTTGTCATGCTGGGTATTTTTGTATTTAACATACAGGGAATGGAAGGTGGAATACTCCAGATGATCAATCACGGCTTAAGTACCGGCGCATTATTTTTACTTGTTGGAATGATATATGAAAGAAGGCATACAAGGATGATCGCTGATTTTGGAGGCTTGACGAAGAAAATGCCGATATTTGCCATATTTTTTATGATTATTACATTGTCTTCCATTGGATTGCCCGGCTTAAATGGGTTTGTGGGTGAATTCCTAGTATTGGTTGGAGTATTTAAGTCTAACGTAGTTTATGCTGTTTTAGCGGCTACGGGGGTCATCCTTTCCGCATGTTACATGCTCTGGATGTTTCAGAGGGTTATGTTTAATAAGCTTACTAACCCGGAAAATAAGAAACTTAAAGATATTGACAAGCGTGAATTGGCATTGTTACTGCCGATTACGATACTTGTTTTCTGGATTGGTATTTATCCAAAACCTTTAATATCTCGAATGGATGCATCCGTAAACCACCTCATAAATCAGGTGGATGAGAAATATAAAGTAACATTAAACAGGCTCAAAACCGAAAAGAAAGAAGTTGAATACGCTGTTAAAGAAGAAAAGAGCGCAGAACATACGATAGAGGTAGATTAATTTATGGAAATAGTAATTCCGCCATTTGATTTAAAAAGTATATCACTTATCATTATTTTAACTATATCTGCAATATTCATACTTGTTGCAGATGTGTTTTTTAGAAAAAAATTCAAGGATAGTCTGGGATACCTGAGCTTTCTTATCGTTGTTATAACAGGTATGGTAGCATTTACCCAAATGGGAAAACCCGTATATTCCTTCAGCGATATGTTCGTAGTAGACAATTTCTCGGTATTTTTCAATCTCATCTTCCTGATCAGTACGGCTATTGCAATCCTTTTATCGGTAAGCTATGTTAAACAAGAGGGTATAAACTATGGTGAATACTATACACTGATACTGTTTGCCACTATAGGCATGATGCTGATGGCGGGCGGCGCTGATCTGCTCACGATATTTCTCGGACTTGAGATAATGTCCATATCGCTTTATGTGCTGGCAGGTTTCAGGCGGGATTGTGTGCGTTCAAATGAGGCATCTCTGAAATACTTCCTGCTTGGAGCATTTGCGACAGGCTTCCTGCTTTATGGTATCGCTATGCTTTACGGAGCTACCGGCACTACGAACATAAAGGGAATTGCTGAGTTTCTGGCGAATAATCCGGCGTTATCAAACCCTATGATTGTGGCCGGCGCCTCGTTGCTTATTATTGGTTTTGGGTTTAAGGTGGCATGTGTGCCATTTCACAAGTGGACTCCTGATGTTTATGAAGGAGCGCCGACTGCAATTACTGCATTTATGTCTGTAGGGCCAAAGGCCGCTGCTTTTGCAGCATTCCTAAGGGTATTTTTAGTAGCTCTGCCTGACGTAGAGCAAAAGTGGTCTATTATATTGTGGGTGCTGGCCGTTCTTACAATGACAGTTGGAAACCTTGTGGCTATTGCCCAGACAAACATAAAGCGGATGCTGGCATATTCCAGTATAGCGCATGCGGGTTATGCGCTTATGGCCATCATAGCGGGGGGTGATTTTGGAATTGCAGGTTTACTCTTTTATATGCTGGCATATGCATTTATGAATCTGGGTGCATTTGCCGTAGTGATTGTACTTGGAAGAAAAGGAGAGGAAAACGCTAATATTGAAGACTATAATGGCCTCGGTTATAAACATCCTCTTTTAGCAGTGACGATGTGCATATTCATGTTTTCCCTGGCTGGTATACCGCCAATGGCAGGATTTATAGGGAAGTTTTACATCTTCAGCGCAGCCATTAAAAATGGATTTATCATTCTGGCTATTATTGGGGTTGTAAATAGTGTCATATCCGTTTATTATTACTTAAGGGTAACGGTTGTAATGTATATGAAGGAGCCCGGACGGGAATTTGCACCGCTCTCGCTCTCGCCATTCCTGATTCTCGCTCTTATTATAACTGTTTGGGGTACGATACATCTGGGCATATTCCCCGCAAAAATTATTGCCCTTGCCCAGAAGTCTACACTTTTGTACTAAACATATCAAATTAACATAATCTATAAATCATTTTTAGGGGTGCAGTAACCCCCGCACAAACACTAGGCGGGCAAACCTCCACATATCATGGGAATCAATTGAAATATTCTTGTGTCTTGCAACAGAAGGGAGGCGAGAGATGGATCGCGATATTGAAAGGGAGATTTCGGATAAGTACTGTATTCGATTCGGCATTCTTGCTGTAAATAAAGGGTTTGTAACTCCGGACCAACTGAAAGAAGCCTTAATAGAACAAGTCGTGGATAATCTTTCCAACAAGCCGCATAGGCAATTAGGAAGAATCCTGTTTGAGAAGGGGTTAATGACAGACAAACAGATTGAAATAGTTATGAATGCGCTTTTTAAAACATTGAGAAATAACGAATAGACTTGTATAAGTAGTGAGCTTGTCGAACTAAAATTGGGCATCCTTTTGAAAAAAGGAATGTGTAAACACTGAAGGAGGTGTATTATGAAACTTGTCAAGGTCATTATGAGGCCGGAAAAGTCATTGGAACTGAAGGATGTTTTATCCGGTATAGGTTTTCATGGGATTACGTCTAAAGATTGCTATGGATTTGGAGAAAGTAAAAAAATAGTTACACAGGTATATAGAGGTAAAGTTTACGAGCAAAGGATAGATGCAATTAAAAGAAAAGAAGTAGAATTCGTTGTTCCTGATGACAGACTTGAAAAGGTTATAGAAACAATTAGAAAGGTTGCCTCAACCAGTCATGGAGGAGATGGACGTATATACATATCAACCCTGGACGAATCACTCCATATTCATACAGGTGACAGGCATTTAGGTGATTCCAGTGAAGAGGGAAAAGAACACGATTAAAATATCATTGCATATTCATCAAAAAGTCTTCGTAAATATTTATAGCGGGAAGTTTACTCAGTTTTGGGTATATTCAATATTATTTGGATAAGAATTGAGAGGTATGATTAACACCTGACCAACAGTCAGGTTCTGCATGTCTTTAATTTCATCTCTATTTTCTTCATAAATAACAGGCCATTTCCTGCCGTCATGATAAAGTTCAGAGGCAATGTTGTAAAGTGAATCTCCCCATTTTACCTTATAGACTGCTTTTGTATAATAATCTTTGTCCAACAATTGCGCATCACCTATTTTTGCCAGAACGGGTACATCAGGCAGTACTAAATCGGAGCCAATCTTTAATGATGTACTTTGGATATCATTGTTGGCATACTTTATATTCCTCCATTTGGAGCCATGTCCGTAAAATTTTATTGCTATCTTGAACAAGGTATCGTTTGGCTGTACTTCATAACGCACCACTTTGCCATTACCGGTATCATTGATATTAATAGTATAATACGTTAAGACCTCATAAAGATTACGTTCAGGAATACCTTTAACTAATTTGTCAGCAAGTTTATCTGCGGTATCACTTATGACTTTATCCCTTATGTTAATTGTACTGTCAATTATTTTTTCAGGAATACTGAATGGAGAAATGGGTGGTGTGCCGCTGTGGGTCAGTTCTTCATGACTTGCCTTCCATATGATTTTAGAGTTAATAGCATCAACTATCTCCATCTCAGCGCCTATAGTTACGCGTGAGTAGACAACGCTAAATAGTTTGGAACATTTCGTAACTGTTCCATACATTAGTGCATCAGCATCTAAAATTTTTCCGAGTTTGTAGTGATCAATCTTGGTTATGTCATTTGTATGATATGAGGCCATTTCCAGTCTTTGGTCAATGGTTTTCAACCTTATCAAATCATATCCTTTTAAGCTTAGATTCCGAAAAACAGCCTCTCTCAGGATTGTAGGTATCTCTTTTCTATCTGTTTGATTTTTGAAAGGTAAAATTGCAATTGTTCTGATATGAGTTTCTTTCGGGGCAAGGCTGGTTGTTATTTTCGGCTGAGAAAATTCCTGATAGTAATTGCATGAGGACAAGGCTAATAATATAAATATCAGATTACGTTTTATCGATGGTACTTTCAGGCAAACTAGTAGTAAATAGCATTTATTGAACATAATCTTAATATTAAGTTAGTTCCTTTAGGAGAAAAGCGCCATGCTCATCAAATACATTGATTTACGTAGAGGAAATTACTGTAAAACATATTTGAGAATACAAAAATATGTTGTTATTGATAAAAGGATCAAAAAGATTTTGAACAGGCTTAGAAATCTCTTGCGGGTAAGTCAAAAGTGGATAAATATAGCCGATAAACGGATTATTGAAAAGAAGTTGGAAGGCAGGTATTATTTATAGTGGGTTAGAAATTGTACTTGAATATTAATTATATTATATATAAAGATGTGTTAATGCAACTATTATTTTTACATTTGGGCAATTATTTTAGCAATATAGAATTGGATTTATTCACGCTTTAAGCAAATCAGCTAACTTAGTGATGCTATTTCTGGTGTCATCAAAGGCCGTCATTGTTTAACATTGTAAAAAAATGGTTCACTTATTTGCAGTAAAGAGAAATGATTAAAAAAGAAGAAACAAAATTGCCAAAGAAGCTGGAGACCATTCCGGCCGGTACCGGTGTGTACATGATGAAGGATGCGAGGAATGAAGTCATTTATGTCGGGAAGGCAAAGAACCTTAAAAACCGTGTCAGGAGCTACTTTCAGTGTTCGGGAGACGAAAGGTTGTTTATAAGATTTCTCGTAAAGAGGATTGCCGACATTGACTTTGTTTTGACGGATACAGAGAAAGAGGCGCTCATACTTGAAAACAACCTGATTAAACAATTCAAACCCAGATTTAACATCAACCTCCGCGACGACAAAACATTTGTATCCATAAAGCTGGATATGAATCAGAAATTTCCTTATCCGGTCATAGTAAGGCAGATAGAGCCTTCTTCTCACAAGGGTAAGGATTCAAAAAAGAAAAATGGTATCTTATATTTTGGACCTTATTCGTCTGCAAGGTCAGTGCGTGAGACTTTGAGGTATGTAAATAGTTTGTTTCCTATAAGGAAATGTTCAAACAATGTCTTTAGGAGCAGGGCGAGGCCGTGTCTGTATTATCAGATAGGAAAATGCGTGGCACCGTGTTGTGATATGGTTGATGAAAAAACCTATAAAGAATTAATAAATGAGATTGTCCTGGTCCTGAAAGGTAAAAATATTGAGTTGTTGAAGGTCTTAAGAAAAAAGATGGATAACGCCTCAAAGGAGATGAAATATGAGAAGGCGGCAAAGTTCAGGGATCGCATAATGGCGATAGAGAAGACTGTGGAGAGGCAAAAGATCAACACGATGGAGTTAGTGGACAGGGATGTGTTTGGTTATTACGGACAGGGGAATAGTATACAGATTCAGGCAATGTTTATAAGGAACGGGAACCTTGAAGATATCGCATCGTACAGGTTCTCAACCATGAATAATGCATTAGACAATGTTTTTCGTTCCTTTCTGAACCAGTTTTATGTCCGGACAAGATTTGTTCCTGATGAAGTAATTATGCCTGTTGAGAGTGAGGATAAGGAAATATTGGAAGAACTGTTAAGCGAGAAAAAGGGGCACAAGATTAAGGTGGTGTGTCCAAAGCAAGGTGAGAAACATAAGCTGCTGGAGATGGCGACAAAGAATGCGGAGAATGCATTTAAGATTCGGCTGGGGGCTGATGACGATGTTGAATCTGTTATGGCTTCTTTAAAGAAACACTTGGGTCTGACAAACATACCAAAAAAGATAGAATGTTTTGATATATCCCATATCAGGGGAAAGCAGGCCGTAGGGTCACTGGTTACATTCGAAAACGGTAAGCCCGTAAAGAGTAAATATAAGAGATACAAGGTTAAGACGGTGTTACAATCCGATGATTACGCAATGATGTATGAGGTGTTAATGAGACGATACTCAAGGGCATTCAGGGAAGATGATTTTCCTGACCTTACGGTAATTGATGGAGGGATGGGACAACTGGGCATAGGCAGGAGGGTGTTTGATGAACTTGGCGTTGACGGGGTGGATGTTATCGCCCTTGCTAAAAGTAAGAAAAAGGGCACTGGAAATGCCGATTCAAAAAGAAAGCTGGATGAACGTATATTTGTATGCGGCAAGGCCAATCCAATTATCTTAAATCAGGAATCTTCTGAGTTAAGACTTTTGGTAAATATTCGTGATGAGGCACATCGTTTTGCAATAACATATCATAAAAAGCTGAGGGAAAAGCAGTACTATGAGTCGCCCCTTGATAAGATTGTGGGTATAGGGAAAGTTAAGAAGAAAAACCTGTTAAAGCATTTTGGAGATATGCAGAAGATACGAGATGCTTCATTAGATGAGGTGGGGAAGGTGAAGAGTATTACTGTTAAAGATGCGAATACAATATATGAATATTTTAACCACGGGAAACCCCGCCTAAACGATACTGTCGGGCAGGGATTAGCACAGATAAGCAGAGAAAAAGAAAAAAACTAACTAACAACGGGTAAGCATCTTAGCTTAGGAGGAAATTATGTCTAATAGGGCAGCAGGGGTTACTTTTATTGGTCTTGCAGTATTTATATTTGCAATACCTTATTTTACTACGGCGATTTGGGTTTCCGGGGTAGGGGTATCATTACAGGTTTTTGATGAACTGTTTCTTGGAATATTCATTGTGCCAATGATTGTAAGTGTATTTATGTTGGGAGGTGGGATATTTTATCTAATCAGGGCAGAAAAGTCTGATCTCTGAGATTGTGAGACCAAGTTGTTGAATTTCCACATTGATTGGATATTCATTCTCACGCATTCAGGCCTCTTCTCTTTCAGTCACTTTGCAATCAATTTGCAAGGCGAGCTGCGATTTCGTCTATGAACTCTTCAGTGTTCGCTGTTTTCCTGGCAGGCGGGTCGGATAGTTTTACCAGGTCGCCTGTCATTATACCATCCTCTATTGTACTTACTGTAGCTCTTTCTAATTTGTCCGCAAAAGATATCAGCTCTGGTATGTCATCCAGTTCGCCAATTTTTTTCAATGCTCCGGTCCATGCAAATATAATCGCCGTTGAGTTGGATGATGTCTTTTCTCCCTTGATATGTTTGTAATAGTGTTTTTGAACTGTGCCGTGAGCGGCCTCATATTCAAAATAACCGTCAGGTGATACCAGTACTGAGGTCATCATAGCCAGACTGCCGAAAGCTGAAGCAAGCATGTCCGACATTACATCTCCATCATAGTTCTTTGCTGCCCATAGCATTCCTCCCTCGGATTTTATTATCCTTGACACTGCATCATCTATAAGCATAAAGAAGTAAGTCAATCCCTCATTTTCGAACTTCTCCTTGAATTCATCCTCGTAAGTCTCTTCGAATATTTCCCTGAATCTGGCATCATATGTCTTGGATATTGTGTCCTTTGTTGAAAACCACAGGTCTAGTTTCTGATCCAGGGCAAAGGTAAAGCAGGCCCTGGAGAAGCTCTTAATAGACTTGTCAGTGTTATGGATACCCTGAATTATACCGGGCCCATCAAACTCGTGAATGGTGAGTCTCTTTGGATTACCATCCAGAGGTGTAAACACGATTTCGGCCTTGCCAGCGCCTGGCACTCTTATCTCAGTATTGTTATAAACATCACCGTATGCGTGCCTGCCTATGGTGATAGCATTCTTCCAGTTTCTCACTGCGGGTTTTATGTTCTTCACCATAATCGGCTTCCTGAAAACAGTACCGTCCAGTATAGCTCTGATAGTGCCATTAGGACTCTTCCACTGCTGCTTCAGGTTGTACTCACCAACTCTGGAAGCGTCAGGTGTTATTGTGGCGCATTTTACGCCAACCCTATGCTTCTTTATGGCTTCTGCGGCCTCTATTGTAATCCTGTCATCAGTTTCGTCTCGTTTCTCAATGCCCAGATCATAGAATTCTGTTTTGAGATTGACGTGAGGAAGAAGCAGTTTTTCTTTTACCATGGCCCACATTATGCGGGTCATTTCGTCTCCGTCCATTTCTACCAAAGGAGTTTTCATCTGAATCTTATCTGCCATGTTTGTCTCCCAACATTTATTTTTTCCTTCCCGTGCATAAATACATCTTCATGATCAGGAAGCATATAAAATACTTCATACAATAGTTATCCACTCTTCCGATTATGTCTAATATAATATGAATAATGACATTTATGTCAAGCGTTGATTACCTGACCGGAGGTTTTCAGGAAAAATGTTTTCTTATGAAATATTCGCATGACAATATGACACACAATCATCCCGGACAATTATCTACTACATTCTTATATTTGTACAGCTTTCTTAAAATCTCCCAATACGCTTACTGTAATTACAATAAAGCGCTTTGTGTTTGAAACACCACTTGATACTTGTATTCTCATTTTGAATGTGCTAAGCTTTTCGCTGTCTTTCATGTATAATCCTCCTTAAAGTTTACTATTCATTGGGGGGTAATGAATATCATCCACAAATAGAAAAAAGCGTCCAGAATGAACTCTATACATAAATCGAAAGGAGATGTTAATGAAAATTTCAATTGAAAGTCCAACGAGAATAAAAATGATTCCGGAAGCCGAGCATGAGAAAGAGAGTCTTGATGCCCTGTGGAAGCTTGTTATACGTTGCGACAAAGACAGTAAGGTGCTATGTCCTATCGGCTCCTACATACCGTTTACGGATGAAGGCGCCAACTTTGTTATACAGGATCAGTGAACTCCCTGATATTTATGCGTCACAACATGGAAATCGTTGAAAAGATGTTTTGACTGAAACCTGTTTTTGGATGATAGATTTCACCCTGATAATTTTCTTCAAATGAACACAAATAATTAAGATACGAACCTGTAAAGTGCCAAAATAAATTGAGGAAAAACCATGACAGATAAAAAGAGACATATTCGCCTGGACTTAGAGAAGGTAAAACCCGGGGGGTTTGCGGTTATAGGAATCATTGTTACAACTATGATTGCAGTCGTTATTGCGTC
This sequence comes from Planctomycetes bacterium RIFCSPLOWO2_12_FULL_40_19, assembly GCA_001828595.1. Lineage (GTDB taxonomy): Bacteria > Planctomycetota > Brocadiia > Brocadiales > Scalinduaceae > Scalindua. Next base: position 2,130 of record MHZA01000043.1, on the reverse strand, counting down.
TGTGCTGGAACATATCAAGACCGGGACTGAGATTGATCCAGAGAAAGACGTCTATCTATTCCTTCATGGAAGAACGGACCTGCAGGAAAAAGCCGGGACCGCCCTGGTCGCCTATGGCTTTCCGAAAGAGAAGATCATTAAGGCATCGTCAGAAAAGGTTGGAAAAGCAGGCGATTACATGGCAATGCTCTGGAGGCCGCCAAGACCGGATCACATAAAAATTCAGAAGATAACCAGGGTTGATGAAGTAGAGCCGGACAAGATTATCGGACTATGGAAAGGCGTTTCAAAAAGAGACATTGATACTATTTCTCTGGAATAGAAGATTTCTGGACGCAGATTAACGCATATAAAGGTAGAAAACAGAACTTAAGAATAAATAGTGTTTACCCGACGGTTTGTTTGGCGGGCTTGCCCGACGTGTTTTTTGGCGGGAGGCTGGAGGACTTCAATATTATACATCAATGATTTTGCCCCAAGATTCTATAATTCTTTACACTTATTATGATGTTATCTGGAACCTTTTTAGGGAGGACAAAAATGAGTAACGAATTCCTGGCAATTATAATAATGATAGCTATTGTTGGTGTTGTAACAATAGCATGGCGTATTCGGGCTGAAAGTGATAAAAGTGACAAAGGACAAAAGAGAAAGCCTGAACTCTCGGAAGCAGCTAAAAGAAGAGAGATGCAAGCCTCTATAGAAAAACTCGAAAGAAAACAAACTGAGATTTCAAGTAAACTTGATCAGATTTTAGAAGCCAGGCCAAAAGCTGTGAAAATGACAGCTCAGAAAACAGCAAAGACCAGGAAAACTACCGGTAAACCAAAAGCGAAGAAGACATAATAACTATTTCTCTGGAATAGAAGATTTCTGGACGCAGATTAACGCATATAAAGGCAGAAAACAGAACTTAAGAATAAATAGTGTTTACCCGACGGTTTGTTTGGCGGGCTTGCCCGACGCGTCTTTTGACGGGTTTACCCGACTATTTGTATCGTGTTTGGTTCTTTTCAAGGCTACCATTTTAATGATAAATATCATTTTTGCCTGCACCAAAATTAGATAAATTAATTATCAGCTTTCCTATTGATTTTAGTAAATAGCGTCACTATTATAAACCTCAGGATTTCTGCTTTCGCCTGTGGGGTTCAACAATCTTCTAAAGTTTTGCTATCAAGCAAGACTCATTACCATATCACATAGACATATAACCCATCGAATGATGGACGAGGAAATTACACCTGCGAGCTGTATTTATGGTCATCTTTAAAAACGGACGCTGTAAATTTATTCCATCTATGGCACAATATTTAAAAAAGAAGGTGAATGAACACTGACCTATCATTTATTACAAACGAAGAAAATCAAACCCTTAAAGAGCGGTTTGAAGTCCTGATTAAAGACACTTCATTCTTTGATTGCCTTGTAGGTTACTTCTACTCCAGTGGTTTTCACGCCATCTACCATTCTTTGGAAAACACGGAAAAGATAAGAATTCTTATTGGAATCAGCACAAGCAAACAGACTTTCGAATTACTGGAAAACGCAAACCTGTCTGCGTGCCTGCCTGTGCATCACCCGCAGACAGGCAACGCACAGGCAGTTAAACCCAAACAGCAACAAATTGATTTCTCGCACGCCGAAGCCAAGCAGGAAGTGGAAAATCTTGTTCAAAATGAAATGGAGGATTCTGAGGACAACAGGAAGGTCGAAGAAGGCGTAAATAAATTTATAGAATGGGCTGGAAACGGCAAACTGGAAATAAAGGCTTATCCATCACAGAATATACACGCCAAACTCTATATTATGACATTTGCGGAAGGCGATCGTGATGTAGGAAGGGTTATAACTGGATCAAGTAACTTCACACAGGCCGGGCTGGTTGACAATCTTGAATTCAACGTGGAACTTAAAAACAGAAATGACTATGATTTTGCTAAAAATAAATTTGAGGAATTATGGAGTAAAGCTGTAGACGTCAGCGAAAAATATGTTCAGACCATTCAAGGTAAAACATGGTTGAGTCAAAATATATCTCCATACCAATTATACCTGAAATTTCTCTACGAATATTTCAAGGATGAACTCAGCCAGACAGATGAAGTATTTGTTAAGTATCTCCCCCAG
>MHZA01000042.1:7372-13043 GCA_001828595.1 Planctomycetes bacterium RIFCSPLOWO2_12_FULL_40_19 | reverse complement strand
CATCGTGAAGCGCATGATGAAGCGCTGAAAAACCCGTTTTACGTGCCAGCTTCTTTGCATCTGCAGATATCGGCACTTCATCTTCGTATAAAACGGCGCCAACCCCACTCTCCTCAAGAATGTGATTTAAATCTCCAGCCAGACCGTCACTTATATCTATCATAGAATTTATACTGAATTTCTTATTCAGCAGCAGTCCCTCTTTCAGACGTGGTTTGAACACTAAATGTTTTTTTAATATTGACCCGCCCAATGTACCAGTTACCATTATGACATCATCCACCTTTGCGCCAGAGCGGGTTACAGGATTCAGCCCTTTGTTTTCACCATACATTGTTACATTGACAGCCAGCATTTTTTTACCACTAACAATATCTCCGCCTATTATTCTAATATTATAAGCGTCAGCCTCTCTCTTCATCCCAAGGAACAATTCCCTGGCAAATTTTGTCTTGGTCTCCCGGGGAAAACAGATAGAAACCACGGCATATTTAGCCGAACAACCCATAGCGGCTATATCACTGATGCTGCATGCGATTGATTTTTTCCCGATTTTTCCGGGAGTATTCTTTTTCAGGTCAAAATGTGTGCCTTCTACCAGCATATCTGTGGTAACCAGCCACTGCTTATTACCATTAATTTTTATGGAGGCGCAATCATCACCGATACCAATGACAACGTCTTTATCCTTTTTTTGATTACTTCTTATCCATTTTATAAACGAAAATTCATCCATCTTCATTCACAAATATATTTATTGTCAATTGCCGGTTCAATCCCGAAAATTATAAATTATGTCAAAATCCTTGAACTTCTGCTTGATTTCCATAATATAATTTATTACCATTAATACACTGAAAATTCAACAGCTAATCTTCCAACTATAATATACTAAAATGTAAACACGGGAACTTCCCGCATGTGTCAATATTGACCGCACATCGAGTCTTTCCTGCCTATTTTAATCACTAATTTTCTAAGGGGGGTATAAATCTGATGAAATTGTACAGACTTAAGCAGTGGCTTACTTTTGGCTCTATATTTTGTGTTCTTACCGGCGCAGTTGCCGTCACGGCAGAATCACAGGAACCGGTAGTTTCGTCAGGCAAGGAAGTTTCTATTGAGTATACGCTCAAACTGGAAGACAAGTCTGTAGTCGATTCAAATACAGGTTCTGAACCATTGACCTTTGTGCAAGGCTCTCATGCCCTTCTCCCTTTCCTGGAAGATGCGTTGGAAGGTATGAAGATTGGAGAGAGCAGGCAGATCACAGTCAAGCCTGAGGATGGTTATGGGCCTGTAGACAAGAATGCCATTCTTGAAATCGAAAAGGAGCAAATTCCACAAGGCGAGCTTGAAATCGGCACAGTACTTCAGGGTCAGAATGCCGATGGCCAGGTTGTTCATGCCCGTGTAAAAGAGATTAAGGAGAAGACCGTTCTGCTGGACTTCAATCACCCTCTGGCAGGCAAAACCCTATACTTTGATATAAAGGTATTGGATGTGCAGGAAGCGCCGGCCAGTTAACACCATAATAACATCCAAAAAATGTAAAACGGATTGCCTGCACTATCGAGTTGTTCCAAGGGTAGATGGCCATAGACAACATATTAAAAACAGCCTGGCTCTTGCCCAAAGCGCCAACGAGCACGAGGCCGGGAATGCCATGGCATATGAGTTATTATTGAAGCACAATCTATCCTTACTGGATATACAAACCGACTGGAATTATATCTACAGGTAAATCGGAGAAGCAGGGAAGCGTAATCCCATCAAGATCATAATCAGCGCCATAATTAATTACCAGACTCTCTTTCTTTTCAAAGGTCTATTTCTCAACCAACATCCTTCTTTTTTTTCAGAATATTCCTTAGCTTTTCCATTTAAAGCACAAGCAAGATGCAAGGCATCTCTCGGCTTTATACCTTTTGATTCAAATTTCTTTGCAACATTGTATATTTCCACATTATGATTTATCATATTGTTTGCTAAAGAAGAAGCCATATCTATTTCCAATTTAATTATTAGAAACCTTGAATGAGAAATGTAGCAACTTTAAGTAAATAGACGACCCTTAGTACTGCCACATTAATTTATACCCTTTTGAAATACAAGAAAGAAAAACATATTTACTTAAACTATCCTAACAACAGGTAACGGCTTCTTATGAGGCTTTACTTTTTGTCGGTATGCCAAACAGAATAGCAGCAAATATGCGCCAGATCATTTATGGTGTTATATTACTGGGTAATATTCAGAAGTAGGGTAAAAAGTAGTTTGCAGTTAAGCCAAAAGCAGATTGTGACCCTGTTCTTCGGTCACTAAAGACAGCATGAATAAAAAAGATTAAACTTGAACGGTCATATAAATGTATGTACAAAGAAATATTAAATTAAGAAACTTATGATAAAGCTATGTTGAAAGAATACAAAAATCCAGAGTCAACAGAAGACTTATTATCGGCTGATATAAAAGCCCGAAAGAAATCATTCGCTCGGCAACTGGAAAGTGTTTTGACGAAGGATACATGTATTGACGCAGCGTCCTTAAAGAGGTCGTTTGCACGGCATCTGGAGAGCACATTGGTGAAGGATGCCTATTCAGCAACACAACTGGATATTTATAAAAGCCTGGCATATACGGTACGTGACCGCCTGGTGAAACGGTGGATTGCAACCCAGAAGGCTTATTATGACCAGGATGCCAAGCGGGTCTATTATCTGTCCATGGAGTATCTGCTGGGAAGGGTTCTCGGCAACAACATGATCAATCTCAACATGCTTGATGAATGCCATCGCGCAATGCGTGAGTTTGGATTAGAATTGGAAAAGCTCTGCGAAATGGAATGGGATGCGGGACTTGGCAACGGAGGGTTAGGAAGACTTGCCGCCTGTTTTCTGGATTCCATGGCAACCGGCGAATACCCTGCATATGGGTACGGAATCCGCTACGAATATGGAATATTTTATCAGAAAATAGTAAATGGCTATCAGGTAGAAACACCGGATAATTGGTTACGCTATGAAACTCCCTGGGAAATAGCGCGTCCCGAATATCTGTATCCGGTGAAGTTTGGAGGACGTGTACATCAATACAGGGATGAACATAATATCTTGAAAACTGATTGGCTAAATACCGGAAATGTTATGGCTATGGCATACGACATGCCTGTCTCCGGTTATGCCAGCAATACCGTGAACAATCTGCGTCTCTGGGCGGTAAAATCAACCAGAGAATTCGACCTGAGCTATTTTAACATGGGAAACTATGTCAGGGCGGTAGATGACAAGCAGCGAAGCGAGACGATTTCCAAGATCCTTTATCCCAATGAAGATATTTATGAGGGAAAGAAGCTACGTCTTAAACAGGAGTATTTCTTTGTATCGGCAACTTTACAGGATATTATTCGCAGATATAAAAAGAGCTATCAAACTTTTGACCGTTTTCCGGATAAGGTCGCCATACAGTTAAATGACACCCATCCCGCCATTGCCATCCCGGAACTGATGCGCATACTGGTTGATATTGAATGTGTTTCCTGGGAAGACGCCTGGGAGATTACAACAAATACTTTCGGCTATACCAACCATACCATTATGTCAGAAGCGCTGGAAAAGTGGTCTGTAGATATCCTGGGGTATATGTTGCCAAGACACCTGCAGATCGTTTACGAGATCAATCGCCGTTTCCTGGAGGAGGTTGAGCGTCAATACCCGGGTGACAATGATAGATTACGCCGTGTATCACTGATTGAAGAAGGAGAAGTTGATAGATTACGCATGGCACATCTGGCAATTGTGGGCAGCCACTCAGTCAACGGAGTATCCGCTTTGCACACAGATATCCTTAAGAAAAAGGTACTGAAGGATTTCTATGAATTATATCCGGAGAGGTTCAATAACAAGACCAACGGCATTACGCCTCGCAGGTGGTTAAAACAATGTAATCCAAGGCTTTCCGCATTGATCTCCAGTCATATAGGCGATGCGTGGCTGAAGGATTTAAACAAGTTAAATGGTCTTGTGCCGCTTGCCGGACAGGAAGGATTCCGCGCGGCATGGGGGGAGGTAAAGGCGGAGAACAAGAGGAGACTGGCAGACTACATAGAAAAGGCGAATGGTCTCAGGGTGCGGATAGATTCAATCTTTGATTGTCAGGTTAAGCGCTTTCACGAATATAAACGTCAATTACTCAACGCCATGCATGTCATTACGATGTATAACAGAATAAAGCAGAATCCGAAGGCCGCGGTTGTTCCCCGTACGATAATCTTTGCCGGGAAGGCGGCGCCCGGATATGCCATGGCAAAGCTGATTATTAAACTGGTCAATTCAGTTGCGGCAGTGGTAAATAATGATCATGACATTGCGGACAGACTCAAGGTGGTGTTCATGGCAAACTACTCTGTTTCATTGGCAGAGCTTATTATTCCAGCCGCAGATCTTTCTGAACAGATTTCCACAGCCGGCACAGAGGCCTCCGGGACCAGCAATATGAAGTTTGCATTGAACGGGGCATTGACAATCGGCACACTGGATGGCGCCAACATTGAGATTATGAACGAGGTCGGCAAGGAGAATATATTCATCTGCGGCCTTACAGCTTCGGAGATTGAAGCGCAGAAAAACATCGGTTATAATCCGGTTGACTACTATTACCGCAACAGAGACCTCAAGACGGCAATCGATATGATTGCAGACGGCTTTTTCTCTTCATCAGAACCATCGCTCTTTAAACCCATAGTTGATTCGCTTCTGCATGGCGACCAGTATATGATACTTGCCGATTTCCCATTATACCTCCGGTGCCAGGAGCAGGTAAGCCGGGAGTACGTGGACAAGGAGGAATGGTCAAGGAAATCCATCCTCAATGTTGCTCATATGGGAAAATTTTCCAGTGATCGAACAATTAAAGAGTACGCTCAAGAGATCTGGGGCACAAATCCTGTACCTGTTTCCCTGTAGACAAAATAATAACCAGAATGACAGATACTATCTGTGTCTTACATTAAAAAGTAGTAATATTTACTTAATCACCTACAGGCAAGGTAAGTGATGGTCCTATGTATCTTCTTTGGCCGGCCTTTTTTGATCGTTTTTTATTGAATTTCCGAGACGGTGTAAAAGTATATACCATTTATCCATCACTTTAGAAAGCTAAAAATTACCTGTCATTGCATCTCTTTCTGTGGGATACTTCCTGATAAAAAAGGCTCACCAAATCCATAAATAGCAATAGCGCAAAGTGGTAATCAACGTTGAAGATGCTCCGAAGAATAGATTTCTGCCTTCGCATCCTATTCCCTTCCCGTCAAAACGAGTCTTAAATCCATCACATTGGTATTAGTGGGGCCGGTTATTAATAAATCATCTAATTCCTTGAAAAACGGATAGGCATTGTTGTCCATAAGGTAGTCCATGGCTTTAATTTTTTTTGCCAAAGCACGCTCAATAGTTTGTCCGTCGCAAATTGCGCCTGCCGCATCCGTTGGCCCGTCAGTGCCGTCAGTGCCGCCGCTCAGGATTACGACTGAATCCAGACCAGCAATGTCTATGGCCGCAGCCAGGCAAAATTCCTGATTGCGTCCGCCCTTTCCTTTTCCCCGAATAGTTACGGTAGTTTCTCCGCCTGAAATGACACAAGCAGGTGTAGAAACAGGATTTCCTGATTG
>MHZA01000042.1:0-7362 GCA_001828595.1 Planctomycetes bacterium RIFCSPLOWO2_12_FULL_40_19 | reverse complement strand
ACAGGATTTCCTGATTGTAAAATTTCCTTTGCAATGGCGGCGTGCACCCTTGCCACATCTTTCGTCTCCCCTTCAATAAAAGAGGAAAGAACCATTGTATTATAACCCAGCTTCCCGGCTTTTTCCCTGGCAGCCATAACTGCTTGTATATTGCTGCCCACTATAACATTTTGAGTTTTTGAAAAAATGTTTTCTCCTGCTTTTGGAGTTTCAGGTATATTTCCTCCTATTCCCTTTTCGAAGTGATTTTTAACCGTATCTGGAATTGTGTTCCATATCTTATAACGCTCCATGATTTCTTTTGCATCTTCAAACGTTGAGCTATCCGGAACAGTAGGACCTGATGCAATAACATCCAGATAGTTGCCTATGACATCCGAAAGTATGAGTGTAATTAACGTGGCAGGGTAAGAAAAACGCGCTAGTTGTCCGCCCTTGACCCCGGACATGTGCTTTCGCACTGCGTTTATTTCGTTTATGTTAGCGCCACAGGCTAATAGTTTCTTAGTAACCTCTCGTTTTTCATTTAAAGAGATGCCATGTACCGGTAATGGAAGGAGCGCTGAACCACCGCCGGAAATAAGACAGATTAGTAAATCATTTTCCTGTGTGTTTCCCACGAGCTTAACTATTTCCTCTGCGCCTCGGCTGCCAGCCTCGTCAGGTACAGGATGGTCAGCCTCGTTTATCCTGATCTTGTTTAATTTTGCCGTATAACCATATTTAACATTAACAATCCCTTCTGTTACAAGATTGCCGAGTATCTCTTCCACTGCCGAAGCCATAGAAGCCCCGGCTTTGCCGCCGCCGACAACATAGATTCTATCAAATTGGTTGAGGTCATATTTTTTTTCGTCTACAATTAAGGTTTGGCCCTCCCTCTTCATGTACTTTTTTACTGCTGTCCTGGGGTCTACAGCTTTCAACCCTGCTTTAAAAATATCAATGGCATCCTGTCTGAGTTTTAATATTGTCATGCTAAGTTCCTCAATCTATGAGGTTATAATTAAACAGTAGGTTGGGTGAAGCGCAGCGCCTGCCCGACACTATGCATACATAAAAAGTTGCCGAAGGCCTAATTTAATGTATAGGAATTTCAAAGTTGTATTATAACGCCTTTAAGTAAAACCCTAAAGGGTAAAATCCAGAAAGGGGTTAATCTTTCCCGCCTGCCCGCCCGTCTACGCCGTTCGCCAGCCCGACTATCATTCTGGCGGGGACGGGAACGAGTCATTCGGGCAGGCCCGCCTGTACCTATTCGGGCAGGTAGGATTTTATAAAATGCGGTTTTTCTGCCACACTTAAATATATCCAAACATTTCTCAGGACATCAAGGGCATCGATAGCGATCAACTTTATCTCAACAGGCATATGGAATATATATAAGTCATTTTTCTAGCTTGACAATTTTAATATTTGACGGTTTAATTACTCAGTCGTGAAATTTACCTGGAGAAATCTCAAACATTAATGAGTCCAATCCTTACTCTATTTAGAATAATTGGAGCCTTTGTTATCTTCGTAATCGGGGAAACAGGAAGGATGGGAATATTTCTTGCCGAAGTTGTCTTCTTGATTCCATTCCCACCTTATTTGTTCGGAAGAGTTATCAAGCAGATCAATTTTATCGGAGTGAAAACAACACTCGTAATCCTGCTGACCGGCACATTTACAGGGATGGTTCTTGCTCTACAGATATATTTCACCTTATCCGAATTTGGCGCTGAATCCAGGCTGGGCCCAATAGTCGCCTTGGCACTAATCAAGGAATTAGGACCGGTTATTTGTGCTTTGATGGTTACCGGGCGCGCAGGTTCTGCCCTGGCGGCTGAGATTGGCATAATGAGAATAACCGAGCAAATTGACGCCCTGGATACCATGGCGCTCAATCCATATAAATACCTCATAATCCCTAACCTTATTGCGGGTATAATATCACTCCCTCTCTTAAATTTTATTTTTGTCTTTGTAGGAGTCTGGGGTGGATATGCTGTGGGTGTAGGGCTAATGGGCTTATCTTCCGGGACCTATTTTGGAAGTATCAGAGATTTTGTTGACAGTGCGGATATACTTGAAGGTTTATATAAATCCTTAAGTTTTGGAATACTTATAACATGGATAAGCTGTTACAAAGGATATTTTACCGGATACGGAGCAGAAGGCGTAAGCAAGTCAACAACACAGGCGGTTGTCATGTCTTCCGTCACCATATTGATATGGGATTATTTTCTAACGTCTATTCTTGTTGCTTAAGATGATTGAAGTAATAAATCTACATAAGAGTTTTAACGGACAGGAGGTGCTTCGCGGCATTAACCTGAAGGTAAATGATGGGCAAGCCCTGGCTTTGATAGGAGGCAGTGGAAGGGGGAAATCAGTGCTGTTAAAACACATAATCGGTCTGCTTAAACCGGATAGCGGTAAGATATTGATAGATAATGAGGATATCAGTAAACTCAGAGGCCGGAAACTTAAACGATTAAAAGAACGATTTGGTATGGTCTTTCAGGGTGGCGCCCTCTTTGATTCGCTTACGGTCTTTGAAAATGTAGCCTTTCCGCTCAGAGAAAAAACAAGGATGAAGGCTTCGCAAATCCGGAAAACGGTATTTGAGGATTTGGCTGAGGTAGGGTTATCAGGCGCGGAAAACAAGTATCCGGCCGAAATAAGCGGGGGCATGAAGAAAAGGGTAGCGCTGGCCCGTTGCCTGGTTATGAACCCTGAGATAATCCTGTTTGACGAACCGACAACAGGCCTTGACCCCTTAATTGGCAAAGCGATTCATAATATGATAAGATCATGCCAGAAGAGTTATAAATTTACAGCAATCATGGTAACGCATGAAATACCTGACATCTTTTCTATGGTAGACAGGGTTGCCATGTTATATAATGGATTCATTCTTGCGGAAGGTACGCCGGAGGAACTACAGAATTCAAAAGACCCTGTTATACATCAGTTTATCCACGGAGAATTGGAAGGCCCTATCTCTATAAATTAAATAATGTGATTAAAGATATGAAGGATAAAAATTATGAAAAAGTTTGGTGTTGAAAGCATTGTTGGAATTTTTATTATTGCAGGACTGCTTTGCCTTGCGTATATTTCTATCTATCTTGGAAAGATTAATCTCTTTGGCACAGGTAATAATACTTATCAGGTAAAGGCTGTCTTCAGCTCAGTCACAGGGTTAAAAGAAGATACCGACATTAAAATAGCAGGCGTCAGTGTAGGCAAGGTTACCAATATCACATTAAATAATTATGAGGCCGTAGTCACCATGAAAATTCGAAATGATATAAAGTTACAGGATGACTGTATCGCCTCCATAAACACCATGGGTCTTCTGGGAGATGCTTACGTGGAAATCTCGCCTGGGGGATCAGACGTAACAATACAGCCGGGAGGCATGATACGCGAGACAGAACCCCCCCTTGATTTGAAGAAGTTAATAGGAAATTTTGCCTTTGGCAAGGTTGAATAATCAGGAAGATTACTACGGCCTGCTTTCTGACAGAAACTGACTGATGAACTGTTATGCGTATTAAGAAAGTTGTGTCTATGTAGATAATTTAAATGAAAGGAATTTAAGACATGAAGCACAAGAAAAAAATATTTGACATTTCTGTCGCTGTATTCATCATGATGTCCGTCACATCAACCTGTTTATGGGCGGGAGAAGCGGGAGATCTCGTTAAACAGACCATTGACAATGGCTTAAGAGTCCTTGAAGACCCCGCGCTGGCGGGGAAGGATAAGACACCTGAACGCAGGAAAAGATTATGGGAGGAGATCGGGTTTATCTTTAATATGGAAGAGATGGCGAAAAGAGCTCTCGGTCGTTACTGGAAAGAGCGTACACCTGAAGAAAGAAAGGAGTATGTGGAATTATTTACCGTGCTTATTAAAAACACTTATTTAGAGAAAACAGATACTTATTCCGGCGAAAATGTAGTGTTTTTAAGAGAAAGGCAAGACGAAGGATACTATAAAGTCCAGACCAATTTTATTACAAAAACAGGAAAAGAAATCGCCGTTGACTTCAGCCTGATAAACAACAATGGGAAATTGCAGATTTATGATATTATCATTGAAGGGGTTAGTCTCGTAAACAATTACCGAAGTCAATTTAACGATTTCCTGCTGAAATCACCTTTCAACGTACTGGTTCAGAATATGAGGGAGAAAACCCTTAAAGATTAAATATACAAATCATTGACGTTTTTAGCCTTTGCTATGTGACGTATTTTTATCTTTGAAAGATTAACATCACAAGGTAGGACAGGTAAAGTATTAATAATAAAACACCTTCCCATCTTTCCAATTTCCTTCTTTTACCTGTAAAAATAAAAACAAATAATAATAAACTGGAAAAAATATTTACAGCAATATCAAAAAATGAATTTGGATTAACTTTTAATGGAGTCACAATAGTTGAAATCCCTAAAATAAAAAATATATTGAAAATATTAGAACCAACTACAGTTCCAATAGCTATATCCACATTTTTCTTTCTTACTGCTACAATTGATGTCGCCAATTCGGGTAAAGAAGTTCCTATGGACACAATTGTCAGCGCAACAATCCTTTCTGATAAACCAAATAATCGGACAATATTTACAGCGCCTGTCACAATTAATTTACCACCTATTATTAATGCTAATAATCCTAAGATTATAAACATAATAGATTTTAGATATGTATAGTTCTTAGTTTCAATTTCTTCATCATATGAACCGCTTTGGGCCGTTTTCAAATTGTAAACAAGAAAAATTAAAAAGAATAAAAGCAGTATAAGCCCATCTGTTCTTGAGATATGATTTGCAGATGAATTGTCAAGGTAAATATCATTTGCTATAATGATTACAGAAACAGCAGCAAGTAAACTCAGTGGAATTTCCAACCACGTAGTATTTGTTTTTACTGATAGCGGACACATTATTGAGGCAATTCCTAAAACGCCCAAGACGTTGAAAATATTACTTCCCAAAACATTGCCGAGCACAATTTCTGTATTGTTGTTGATTGAAGCGAAAAGGTTAACAACTAATTCCGGCGCGGATGTTCCAAAAGCTACAATAGTTAAACCTATAACTATATGGGGAATACCTATTTTTGATGCCAAACTTGCAGAGGCATCGACAAGTTTGTGCGCACCAAAAATCAGGGCAATAAATCCCACTATTAGAATTAAAATAGTTATCATTTCTTAGTTAAATATAAGAATTACTTAAAATAACACGGCTTGTTATTCATACTGCTTTCAGCGCATGTTGATAAAACTTTAAAGTGTATTCTTTCACCATCCGGCGCGCGCAGAACGCGGCCCCGGCGCTTTTTATGGACTCCTTCATTAATCTGACTCACTCTTGAGGAACTCCGTCCTGACCCTGATTGTAGTAAAGAGGAATAATAATATATAAATCTAAGTTCTTATGTCAACAGGAAAGGGATAATCGCTATATGATTTATTAAAATATGCACTTCATGGACACCAACCCTTAGCATACTTGACAGATGGTGGCTGGAGGGTTATAACCGCAAAAACGGCTGGGCATTTGAGGGAACAGGTTCCGATAAAGGTGATGCTGAATCAATTTATCGACTGCTGGAGAATATATTTACAACGTAAATCTAAGGAGTAATAGTGATGGATATAAATGGAATTAGAGAAGCACTACAAAGACGTCCTTTCGAGCCATTTTCCATACGTCTTGCTGACAGCCGTAAACTTCCAGTTCCTCACCCGGAATTTGTCGCTATCGGGCCAAGGCGTATTATTGTTGTGGCAGAAGATAATTCGTGGTCTGGAGTTGAGCCTATCATGATTGTTTCGTTGGATTACGAAGGAAATGGTTCACCTTCGGAGGACAAATCAATTGATTCCAACTCTGATTAATCGCATCCCCCCCTATATTCCTTGAACTATGAAAGAAAAAATGAAATACAGAGCCAATCTCGGATTGCGCCTGCCTGACATTTGTCGGGCAGGGATTGCGAAGTAGCGGAACGGCTACCCGCCCGAACGTACCCGTTTTCGGTACGGGCGGGTAGCCTTCCATTTTGGTAGATTTCGGATTGAAGAATTCAGGGATTGAGGATTTCGGATTTGATTCACAAAGTCAATGCAAGGATTTAGAAGGTGCACATGTTAAAACTATTGGCTGGGAAGGTGCGGTCAGCGTAAAGAAATGCATTGTTTATTCAGTAGGGTTATACAAAAAAAAGAAACGGGGAAAAAAGAGCAATCCGTCTTCAGTAAGGAAAAAGTAAAATCTTTTTGTTTGTCGGGGTGTAACACTATGTCGCTCTGTCGGCCTGGGATAAAAAATGATTAAGCTGGTCTTTTAGGTTATGGATCTATCTGCTTATATTTGAATTGGCAAAATCCCAATTTATTAGATTTTCCATAAAACTTTTAACATAATCAGGCCTACGGTTTTGATAATCCAGATAGTACGCATGTTCCCACACATCCATGGTAAGAACAGGTTTCAATCCTTGCGCCAAAGGCGTATCAGCATTGGCTGTCTTTGTAACCTCAAGTTTCCCGTTTTTATTCACAACCAGCCAGGCCCAACCGCTTCCAAACTGGCCCACTCCAGCCGTTTGAAAAGACTCAACAAATTTATCATATCCGCCCAAGTCGTTATTTATCCTGTTAGCTATTTTGCCTGTTGGTTGCCCGCCTCCTTTTGGCTTTATACTGTTCCAATAAAAAGTATGGTTCCAAACCTGTGCCGCATTGTTGAATAGTCCCACCTGTGAAGAATTGCCTGCAGTGTTCTCTATGATTTCTTCCAGAGTTTTGTTTTTTAACGCGTGATTTTCCAGCAATTTGTTGGTGTTAATAACATATGCGTTATGATGTTTTCCATAATGAAAATCCAACGTTTTTGAACTGATATAAGGTTCCAATGCGTCTTTAGCAAATGGCAATTCGGGTAATTTAATCATTTAATTATCCTCCATTTATAGTAATAGCGAAATAAAGACAACAACATACCCGGCTGCATGAGTAAGAGCCTCATGTCTTACCAGCGGCCGGGATAGAGTTGCTAAGGCCGCAAGGCTTTTTATTCAACCTTTACCTCAATGGCCTTTGGTTTAGATTTTTCAGACTTTGGTACCTGGAGATTCAGCATGCCGTCTTTGAAGTTGGCTTTAATTTTGGCCTCATCTACGTTCTCCGGAAGGGTAAAGCTGCGGGTGAATGACCCATAGTACCTTTCAACCCGATGGAACTTCTTGCCCTTTTCCTCCTTTTCCTGCTTTCTCTCCCCCTGTATAGTCAGAACTCCATTGTCGGCAGTAACCTTGACGTCCTCCTTTTTGACTTCCGGTATCTCCGCCTTGATGACA
>MHZA01000041.1:1778-12508 GCA_001828595.1 Planctomycetes bacterium RIFCSPLOWO2_12_FULL_40_19 | reverse complement strand
AGATTATCTGTGTTGTTCGGATTAGCGATAATTGAAAATGCCTATGGCAAAGTTGCAGATATCAAGGCAATGAGGGGTGAAGATATCATTAAAGAAGAACCCGGTCTTAAAAAGAGATCTTTTGAACTGATGGCGAAGTTGCCTTTCAGGAATATAGATTTGCTGATTATTGACAATATGGGCAAGGATATAAGCGGCACAGGTATGGATACAAATATTATTGGGCGCAAAGATGAGAATTCGAGTAAAACCGCGAACGGAAATGCAGGAATATCAAGGATATTTGTGCGTGATTTGACTTCAAATTCACACGGTAATGCGTGTGGCATTGGATTAGCCGATTTTACTACACGAAAATTAGTGAACAAAATTAACTTTCAGGAAACGTATATAAACTGCGTCACAGCCCTCCGGCCTGAAGGGGCTAAGATTCCAATGACTTTTGAATCTGACAAAGATGCCATAGAAGCGGCAGTATCAACATGCGGTATTGAAAATGCCGGTAACATGAAGATTGTCCGGATAAAGAGCACGCTTGATTTAGAGAAGGTTATTATATCCGAGGGGTATTTGGATGAATTAAATGGCCGCGATGATCTTGAACAGATATCATCCGCCAGGGAAATCACCTTTGATTCTTCAGGCAACCTCCCGCTTTTCGATATGTGGGGCTAAACGTTTTGAAAATTCCATCCTTCAGCAGGATAGATTAAGGACGAAGCTAATTTATATTAGATGCATTCCTTTGCGCACGACCACTATGCCGCTATCGGTTATCGTAAAGTGTTTAGTGTCTTCTTCCGGATCGTAACCAATATTAAAGTTATCTGGGATAGTTACATATTTATCAATTATGGCCTTTCGTATCTTAACATTCTTGCCTATCCTGACACTCTCCATTATAATCGAATCATAAATTTCGGAGCGAGAGTCTATTATGACATCAGGTGATAAGACACATCCTTCCACTTTTGCTCCGCTGATTATGCATCCTTCGGAAATGGTAGAATTCAGGATCATATCTGTCCGTCCATCAGGAAGGTTTTTGTCAAAAACGGTTTTTGCAGGCGGATATTGTTTTTTATAAGTACGAATTGGCCAATCTTTGTCATAAATATTAAATTCCGGTGACGCTTGTACAAGATCCATGTTTGCCTCCCAATAAGCGTCCAGAGTGCCGATATCGCGCCAGTAGTTGTTTTCATCTCCAAATGGGTATGCATATACTCTCTTTAATTGTATCATTCCAGGTATTATATTCTTTCCAAAATCATGGTTTGTGTTTTGTTTGGCGTCATCGATTATGGCTTTAACCAGAGTTCTGGTATTAAACAAATATATGCCCATGGAAGCCAGCACAGCTTCGGGGTTGTTTGGCGAAGGACTCGGTTCTGAAGGTTTTTCATGAAATCCAGTAATTCTGTTTTCTTCATTTGTCTTGATCACGCCGAATCTTTTTCCTTCATTTATAGGCACTTCCATGCATGCGACGGTAATATCGGCTTCATTTTCTTTGTGAAATAGTATCATATTACTGTAATCCATCTTGTATACATGATCGCCGGAAAGTATCAAAACCATTTCAGGTTGTTCTTTTTCAAGAGTGTATATATTCTGGTAAACGGCGTCCGCAGTTCCCTGATACCATTGATCGCTAATCCTCTGCTGGGGCGGTATCTGCTCTATATACTCATTTAATTCATTATTAAATATATTCCATCCAAGTCTCAGATGTTTGTCGAGAGAAAATGACTTATATTGAGTTAAAACTACTATCTTGCGTAATCCTGAATTCAGACAATTACTTAATGTGAAGTCTATTATCCGGTATATACCTCCAAAAGGCACGGCAGGCTTTGCCCTGTCTTTTGTCAGTGGATAAAGTCTTTCCCCCTGGCCTCCTGCCAGAATTATTGTAAATATTTTATCGTGAGTTTGTAAATTTTGTAAAGACATGTATTTTTGCTCTAATATTAATTGTTATTAAATCAGGGTTATCAAGTTTATGTAAGCTCAGGAATCCTCTGCCCTATTTGCCAGTACTTTTTTAATTGTATCTTTTAATTCTGACAAATCTGATGATTTAACTATATAGGCATCAGCGGCCCACGACATATAGTTATCCTTATAATTGCTATAAGCAGTGTTAATGATAACCGGTATCTCCTTGTTTTTGCTTAATATCTTACCAATTGCCTCAATACCATCCATCTTTGGCATGTTTATGTCCATTATGACAATGTCTGGCAGTTGTACCTGAACCTTTTCCAGGGCTTCTCTTCCATTGGATGCGGTTACAACTTCATAACCTTCCAGACTTAATTCCTGTTCGTAAAGCAATCGTTGGTTTTTGTCGTCTTCTACAAGGAGGATAGTCGTCATCGTTACGAACTCCTTTCTGTTATTTTATTGGTAAAATCAGTGACATTCTTGTGCCTTTCCCATGCTTGCTTTCAACAGCTATATTGCCGCCATGGTTTTCAATAATCTTTAAGCTTACAGACAGACCTACGCCGGTACCATTTGGTTTTGTAGTAAAGAACGGATCAAAAATATTTTGTAATAAATCTTGTGGTATACTCTTACCGCTGTCAGTTATGTCTATTTCTATAGACTCAATTCCCGATTTGATACTTATATTCAGGTCGCCACCATCAGGCATAGCTTCCACCGCATTTATCAGTATATTCAGAAAGACCTGTTTTATCTGTGCAGGATCAATAGAGATTGAAGGTACATCTGTTTCAAATTCTTTATGTAACTTTATGTTTTTTTCCTGGAAATAGTTCTCCATTAAAATACACGTGTTTTCCATGACCTCGCATATTTGCATATCAACCTTTTCCAGCGTAGACGGTTTGGCAAAGTCTGTAATGTTATTGAGTATCTTTTCCAAGCGTTTTACTTCTTCTATGATTATGTCAATATTAGTCGTAATTTTTGAGTCCGTGAAGGTAAAACGGGAGAGTGTTTTAGCAAAGCCGCCTATGGTTACCAGTGGGTTTCTTATCTCATGTGCAATATATGACAACATTGAACCTATGGCCGCCATTTTTTCCGAACGAATAAGCCTCTGTTGTGTTTCTGTAAGTTGGTTGATTTTGTCTTCAAGTCTTTTATAAGTTCCAGCATTTTCAATAGCCAGTGCGGCCTGGTTGGCAAACATTGTTAAGATATTGACATAGTCCTCGGATATCGGTTCTCCTGTATAGGCGTTGTCTGCGACAATAACACCTATCGGCTTATTTTTTGCTATCAGTGGGACACAGACAAACTCATCAACTCTCAGAGCCTTTCTGAATTCCTCTGTTACACGCGGGTCATTATGAGCTTCTTTAATGATTATTGGTTTCTTTTCTTTTGCGCATAAGATGACAACCTCTTTTGTGTCTGACAACGAATACACCATAAGTTTTGTCATAGTATTTAATGGTGTATCAATATTGTGGCTGTAATCCAATTTGTCTAGTATATCTTTAAGCGAACCATACTTATTAGATATATCTTTCCAGATTTGATGTGCTTCTTCATGAGAAGATGGGCCTACCGCCAATTTGCCATTTAAGACGTTGAGTTCTTTATTAATCAAAAAAAGCAGCGCGCGGTTAAACCCAAACGCGTAACCGGAAGTTACGCATGTCAATATCAAGTGAAGCAATTTGTCAAGATGAAGGATTCCCTGCATTGCCTGACCAAGCCTTTGCAGTAATAACAGCCGGTGAACGGTCTTTTCACTTTCAGTTGCGTCTATTGTAAGTATCAAAGCTTCATTAATATATCTATCCGCATCTAAGATGGGCATAGCAACATGATGCACGCACATCTTTTTCCTATTTTTGGATTCAATCCAGGTTTCAATTATGTTGCTTACGTTTCCGTTAAATACATTTACCGCCGGACAAACAGCAGTTCCAATCTCATCACAATGATAAATATCGTGGCAGGTATTGCCTACAGGTGAATCCTTCAAATTTAACCAATCGCATAAGGTTTGATTAGCCCATGTAACTTTTAGGTCCTTATTAAGCAGGCATAAGCCTATTCCGATAGCGTCAACTATTTTATCCTTATTTCTTCTTTCGAATTTCCTCCGTTCCTTCTGCTGTTCTGTATTTTCAGATGGCTTTGTAATTTCAGCGCCTTGCCCGGCGATACCTGCTTCTAAGTCCAGGAATGCATTCTCAATCTTTTCAGATAAGTTTTCGTCAAGAGGCCGTCCCCTATATTCATTCAGGAGGTCTCTTAGTCTGCTTATTGTTGTATTGAAATTTGACGTTGAATGGTAGTTATTCATGGTTACCGGCTGCATTCCTTAAGATTTCAGCCGCTTGTTCCGGTGGCGTATGGTTGATATAGAATCCGGTTCCCCATTCAAATCCTGCTACGTTTGTAAGCCTTGGAATTATTTCTATGTGCCAATGGAAATATTCTGACTCATTTATATTAAATGGAGCGCTGTGAATAATATAGTTATATGGAGGAAAGTCTAAAGCTATTTCTAACTTGACAAGTGTGCTCTTTAAGACATTTGCCAGTTCGTCTATTTCGGAATTTTGTAGTTTTTCAAAGTGGCTTTCGTGTTTTTTAGGAAGAATCCATGTCTCAAAAGGAAATCTGGAGGCAAAAGGAGCAAAAGCGACAAAATTATCTGCTGAAATGATTATTCTACTGTTTGTGTCAGTTTCCTGTTGTATCATATCGCAAAATAGACATCGTCCTCTTTGTGTGTAAAATATTTTGGCGCTTTCCATCTCATTCTCAACCAGTTGTGGAACGATTGGCGTCACAATCAATTGAGAGTGCGTGTGTTCGAGTGAGGCGCCTGCAGAAAATCCAACATTCTTAAACAACAGGCCGTAAACAAACCTTTTGTCCTTTTTTAAGTCAATTAGACGGTCTCTGTAACAGAATAAAACCTCTTCAATATTTCTATTATCAAGAGCAGTTATAGACTGAATGTGTCTGGGGCTTTCGATTATAACTTCATGAGCGCCGATACCACTCATCATAACGTAGATGCCTTCCCCACGTTTGTTTTCTTCGCCTTCTATCTGTAGCGCAGGGAATTTGTTAGGCACAACCCTTACCCGCCAGCCTCTCGTGTTTGCCTCTGTGCCACTGTTTCTATAAGCCAGAATTTCCGGCGGTGTTTTGCCTTCATTACCTTCGCAGAAAGGGCAGAAACTGCTTTTTATGATTTGGTGATTAGTCTTGTAATCTGTAGGTCTTGTAGCTCTTTCAGTCGCTATAATTACCCAACGTCCTGAAACAGGCTCCCTTCTTAATTCAGGCATCTATTTCTCTTAATGTATCAAAGAATAGCTAAATTATAAAGCTGTTTTGTAAACAATATTAAATCAACAACTTACAAAACATCTCCGCCAAAGCGGACGGGGACAACATGTTGGTCGTTTTGGCGTTTTAAGCGCCCATTCTCCATGATGTCAAAGTTGCTCTATCTGAAGATTTTCCAATTGTTTTTATTTAAATCATAACAACTGAATTATCACTATCTCCGTAAAGACTTCTTACATATTTGTCGGCATTCCAATCATTTTCCCACCTTGACTCGTCAATGAAATAGCGATACTGATACTCTTTTCCCGGCTCAAGATCAAGTTTGATGGTGTAATCTCCATTTTTTAGCCTTTTCATTGGATCTGCATGGATATTCCAGTTATTAAAATCACCAACTATACACACACTCTTGGCATCGGTAGTCGCTGTTTTAGGTAGTCTGAACGTCACTCTGCATATATGCCTGGTCTTAAAATACTCTTTTTTTATACCAACGATTGTTGTAGTTGATTTCTCTGATGCTGTTTTTCCCCTAACCGTCCTTTTTGTGGCAGATTTGGTTTTTCTTGTTGTAGCTTCTTCGCTATTCGTTTTCATGACCATTACACCTCATTTTACTGAAAAATGTTAATTTAATGTATGGAGATTTCAAAGTTTTTAAACTGTAAGGGTGGGCACCCGCCCGAACGACGCAGTCGGGCAGGTTGCCCACCAAAAACGTTCCGCAATTATAAACTGGAATCCTTCCCGTCCCCGCCAGAACGATGTCGGTCTAGCGAACGGCTGGGCCGGGCGGGCCGAAAGGAAGGCGGAACCCCGCTTTCGCAGGGAATCCAAAAACACAGTATAATACATTTTAAGTAAATTGCAAAGAAACAAATCTTTGTGAAGTAGGTTTCCTGGATTTTAATATCAAAGAATTCTTAGATTTATGTATAATGTGTGGGCGAGTGTTTTAGCTACTGATGTTATCGACAAAAAATTTAACAGGAAGTAAAACCTTTACAGTATACTAATAACAATGAACGATAGAGAAAACCGAACAGAAGACGTAATACATGATGTTAAATTTATAACTGGCTATGACATATATCTTTTCAAAGAGGGAAACCACCATAGATTATATGACAAGCTTGGTGCGCATATAATGACCATCGGTGAAAAAAGCGGAGCTTTTTTTGCTTTATGGGCTCCAAATGCAGAAAATGTTTCTGTCGCAGGAGATTTTAATAGATGGAACAGGGAATCTCATCCACTGAAGGTAAGGAAAGACGGATCCGGCGTATGGGAGGGGTTCATTCCCTGCATTAAAAGGGGAGATATTTATAAATATCACATACATTCCAGATACAACAATTATAAAGTTGACAAAGGCGACCCATTTGCTTTTTATTGGGAACTGCCCCCTAAAACGGCTTCCGTGGTATGGAGGCTTGATTATGAATGGCGCGATAGTGAGTGGATGGAAAACAGGCATAAACATAATTCTCTGAATGCCCCCCTTTCCATATATGAAGTGCATATTGGCTCATGGAGAAGATCGCTTGAAGACGGGGGCCGGTTTCTTACTTATAGAGAAACGGCTCATTATCTTGCAGACTATATCAGGGAGATGGGTTTTACGCATGTGGAGCTGCTGCCTGTTACGGAACATCCGTTTTACGGTTCATGGGGGTATCAGACTGTGGGATACTTCGCCCCGACAAGCAGGTACGGAACTCCGCAGGATTTTATGTACCTGGTTGATCATCTGCATCAAAACGGGATTGGCGTGATACTGGACTGGGTGCCGTCACACTTTCCCTCTGACGAACATGGACTTTCCTATTTTGACGGCACATGTCTATACGAACATGCCGATCCGAAGAGAGGGTATCATCCAGAGTGGAACAGTTATATATTTAACTACAGCAGAAACGAGGTGTGCGCCTTCCTTATAAGCAGCGCCGTCTTCTGGTTTGAAAAATACCATATCGATGCTATCAGGGTAGATGCGGTGGCGTCGATGCTCTACCTTGACTACGCGAGAAAAGAAGGAGAATGGATACCAAATAAATACGGGGGAAAAGAGGATTTAGATGCCATAAGCTTCATAAGAAAATTAAATGAATCTGTCTACATTTCCCATCCCGACGCACAGACGATAGCAGAAGAGTCAACCGCATGGCCAATGGTAACAAAGCCGACCAATATCGGAGGTCTTGGTTTTGGCATGAAATGGAATATGGGATGGATGCACGATACGTTGAAGTACTTTTCAAAAGACCCTGTTTACAGGAAATCTCATCACAGTGAGCTTACATTCAGTATATGGTATGCATTTACAGAAAATTTCCTTCTTCCTTTGTCCCACGATGAAGTCGTTCATGGTAAAGGTTCGCTTATAGGGAAGATGCCTGGCGGCGAATGGCAGAGATACGCCAACCTCAGGCTCATGTTCGGATACATGTATGGACACCCCGGAAAGAAGCTCCTGTTCATGGGAGGTGAATTCGCGCAATGGAAAGAGTGGTGCCATGAAGAAAGCCTGGAATGGCACGCTCTTGAATACCCTTTTCACCGGGGGATGCAAAAGTGGGTTAAAGACCTGAATCATCTTTACAGGACGGAACCGGCATTGTACGAACTGGATTTTTCGGCAGACGGGTTTGAGTGGATAAGCCTTCATGACTGGGAACAGAGCATAATAAGTTTTATCAGAAAAGGCAGGGATAATGATAAAATGGCTCTTATCGTCTGCAATTTCACCCCTGTTCCAAGGCGCATATATAACGTAGGAGTCCCTCGGGGAGGTTTCTGGGCGGAGGTCTTGAACAGCGACGCGGAGGTGTATGGCGGAAGCGGTTGCGGTAACGCCGGAGGCATTGAAGCTGCCCCTGTGCCTGTACACGGAAGAACACATTCACTTTGCCTGACGTTGCCGCCGTTGGGCGTATTATTCTTTAAAAGTTGTTAACGCAAAATTATGAACAGATATATCTGCATACACGGACACTTTTACCAGCCGCCGAGAGAAAATCCATGGCTTGAGGAAATTGAATACCAGGAGTCGGCATATCCATATCATGATTGGAACGAAAGAATTGCCGCAGAGTGCTATGCGCCAAATACAGCCTCACGTATTCTTGACTCAGAGAATAAGATAATAGGGATAACTACTACATATGCTAAAATAAATTTTGATTTTGGCCCAACTCTATTATCGTGGCTGGAAAGACAAAAGCCCTGTGTCTACCAGGCAATTCTTGATGCAGACAGATTAAGTATGAAAAATTTTTCCGGACATGGTTCTGCCATTGCTCAGGCATTCAATCATATGATATTGCCTCTTGCGAATAGAAATGACAAATATACTCAGGTAATATGGGGAATAAAGGATTTTCAAAAGAGATTTAACAGGCGCCCTGAAGGGATGTGGCTTCCGGAGACTGCTGTGGATATAGAAACACTTGAGGTATTGGCAGATTTAGGAATACAATATACGATCCTTTCTCAGCGACAGTCAAAAAGAGTAAAGAAAATAGGTGATACAGAAAATTGGGTTGATGCAACTGAAGAAAAGATTGATCCCGCCATGACTTATCTCTGCCGCCTCCCATCCGGAAAGTCTATCAACCTCTTTTTCTATAATGGTCAGATTGCACAGGAAGTATCTTTTGGGAAATTGTTGAATAACGGAGAGGCGTTTGCCAAAAGATTGGTTTCTGCATTTAGTGACGGGAATGACCGTCCCAGGATTGTCCATATTGCAACTGATGGCGAGACATTTGGCCATCACCACCGTTTTGGAGACATGGCTCTCTCCTATTGTCTGCATTATATCGAATCTAACAATCTGGCAAAGATTACGAACTATGGAGAGTATCTTGAGAAACATCCCCCAACTCACGTAGTCGAAATTATTGAAAACTCATCCTGGAGCTGTGTCCACGGAGTAGAAAGATGGAAAGATAACTGTGGATGCAGCACAGGAAAAAACCCAAAGTGGACTCAGGCATGGAGAAAACCGTTGAGAGAGGCTATGGACAGGCTGAGGGAAGAGATAATCTCTGTTTATAAAAGCGAAGCATCAAAATATTTTGAAGACCTGTGGAATACTAGAAATGAGTATATTGAGGTTATACTTGACAGGTCGCATCAGAATGTAGAGGACTTCTTGAAAAAACACGCCGCTAAGAGTCTTTCGAGAAGAGAGAAGACAAGGGCTTTAAAACTTCTTGAGATGCAGAGAAATGCCATGTTAATGTATACGAGTTGCGGCTGGTTCTTTGATGATGTTTCAGGTATTGAGGTTATACAGATAATGCAGTACGCATCAAGAGCCATTCAGTATGTTGAGGAATTGCAGGATTTGTATCTTGAAACAAAATATTTGAAACGTCTGGAAGAAGCGCCAGGTAATATATATGAAAATGCTGCAAAGGTTTACGATGCATTTGTAAGGCCTGCCAGGAGCGACCTCCTGAGAGTAGGGGCGCACTATGCCATATCGTCTATCTTTGAAAAATGTCCTGAAGAAGATATAAAAACATTCCATTATACTGCAAAGAGCGCTTTATGCGGCAAAATGAAGGCGGGGAAGCTAACGCTTACTCTGGGAAAGGTAAATATCACTTCGGGAATAACATGGGATGAAAAAACAGTCAGCTTTGCGGTACTCTATCTTGGAGATCATAATATAAACGGAGGTGTTAAAAAATTTGAGGGAGATAAAGACTTCCTGGTTATGCAAGGTGAAATAAAGAATGCCTTTGAAAAAGGCAACGTCCCTGAAGTGATAAGACTTATGGATATGCGCTTCAAAGGCAACATCTATTCTATTTGGCATCTCTTTAAAGATGAACAGAGAAAGGTTTTAAATCTGATACTTAAGTCAAGATATGAGGATGTTGAAACTTCTTACCGCAAAATATACGAGGACAACTATGCTATAATGAATTATTTTAATAACTTACACATACCAATTCCAAGGCCTTTCTCTGCGGCGGCTGAATATATACTGAATACAGACCTGAAAAGAATCTTCGAAAAAGAGGATTTAGAAATAGAAAACCTTAAAAAATTGATAGATGAAACCAGAAGATGGTCTGTTAATATTGATACAACTACGATTGGGTTTGTCGCAAGCTCATGGTTGAATTTACTGATGGAAAGGCTGTATCAGCAGCCAGAAAATTTACGGCTCTTTGAAAAGATTGACAATACCCTGGAGGTATTAAAACCTTTATCTTTATCACTTGATCTGTGGAAGGCGCAAAATGATTACTTTTCAAAAGGAAAAAATTTCTATAATACGATGAAGGAAAAAGCCGAGAATGGAGACAGCTTTGCAAAAAACTGGGTTAAAGTCTTTCTAAAACTGGGCTATTACTTGAATGTAAAGGTATAATACCTGAATTGAGCGATTTTGCCTGCCCGACTTTCGTCGTTCG
>MHZA01000041.1:0-1758 GCA_001828595.1 Planctomycetes bacterium RIFCSPLOWO2_12_FULL_40_19 | reverse complement strand
TGAACAACGCAGGCTACCCGCCTGAATGACGTAGTCGGGCAGGAAGCCATCGGCTACAACGACATATAGTGTAAAATCGCTCAATTTAGGTAATAGAGAAAAAAATATGGACAAAAGAGGAAGCGGAATACTTCTTCATATTACGTCACTTCCGTCGCCGTACGGAATAGGAGACCTTGGGACAGGCGCTTATAGATTTGCAGATTTCCTTGCAGAGGCAAATCAGCGTTTCTGGCAGATACTTCCCTTAAACCAGACATGCACCGCCTATGGAAACTCACCTTATAGCAGCTTTTCCGCCTTTGCCGGAAACACTCTTTTGATAAGTCCTGATTTGATGGTGGAAAATGGAGCTCTTTTGAAATCTGACATAGAGGGTCATCCCGAATTCTCCGGAGAAAGGGTTGATTATAGGGCAGTTACTAAGTATAAAGAGAAAATTCTTGGAATTGCCTTCGAGAAAAACAGAGACATTTTGGCAGAAAATCATGAATTTAAGAAATTTTGTGATGAAAATTCCCATTGGCTGGATGATTATTGTCTTTTTGTTTCCATAAAAAGACATTTTAATAAGGTTGACTGGGGCAGGTGGCCGGAAGAACTGAGGGATAGAAAAGAAATAACGGTTGAAGAGTGGAAAGAAAGATTGCGGGAAACTATATTGATGGAAAAATTTCTCCAATTTATATTCTTCCAACAGTGGCATTTGCTAAAAAATTACTGTGAAAGCAGAAATGTAAGTATAATTGGAGATTTGCCTATCTATGTGAATTATGATAGCTCCGATGTATGGGCAAACCCGGAAATTTTCAAGCTGAACAAAGAGAAAAAACCTGTTTTTGTAGCGGGCGTTCCGCCGGATTACTTCAGCTCTACAGGTCAGTTATGGGGACATCCGGTTTATGATTGGAACGTCCTTAAGGAAACCGGGTATTTATGGTGGATAAGGCGCATAGAACACAACCTTAATTTCTTTCATATATTCAGGCTGGATCACTTTAGAGGGTTTGCCGGTTACTGGGAAATACAGGCAGGTGACAAGTTCGCAACGAATGGAAGATGGGTTGAGGCGCCTGCTAAAGATTTTTTCAGTACCCTCCTGAAACATTTTCACAAACTTCCGATTATTGCCGAAGATCTCGGAGTTATTACACCGGATGTAAGAGAAATAATGGAGCTATTCGGGTTTCCCGGCATGAGAGTGCTGCTTTTTGCGTTTGGAGAAGACCTTCCAACCAACCCTTATGCGCCTCACAATTATATAAAAAACTGTGTAGCTTATACAGGAACGCACGATAATAACACGATTAAAGGCTGGTTTAAGAAGGAAACAAGTCTTGAGGACAAAAAAAGGGTTCTTGAATATATAGGACGTAAGGTTACAGAGAGAGAAATACACTGGGAACTTATAAAACTTGTTATGAGTTCTGTCGCAGATATGGTTATAATACCAATGCAGGATATTCTTGGACTGGGAGAAAATGCAAGGACAAACCTGCCTGCAAGCGCTAAGGGAAATTGGAGATGGAGGCTTGTTCCGGAAAGATTATCTCCGTTAATAACAAAAAAACTCTCCGAAATGACCAGGATTTATGGAAGGAGATAATTGATTGCAGATTTTAGATTGTAGATTGAAAAGACGTTTAACAGTTATACTTAAGTGGGGCAGAAAAAACGCATTTTATAAAATCCTAAAGGATTAACTCCAATTAGCTAACATACCAGGAGTTAAGGCTTTAGCCTTTTATTCCCTTACAT
>MHZA01000040.1:4353-12101 GCA_001828595.1 Planctomycetes bacterium RIFCSPLOWO2_12_FULL_40_19 | reverse complement strand
ATCCTCGTATCAACCCCATGACTTCTGTGATATGCCATAACCATAGCCTCCGCAAATCTTTTTGCTTCATCATAAACGCCTCTTGGACCCACGGGATTAACATTCCCCCAGTACTCTTCCGTTTGAGGGTGTACATGCGGGTCGCCATAGACCTCTGATGTTGACGCCAGAAAAAACCTGGCCTTTTTGCTTTTTGCGACCCCGATTGCGTTCAACGTTCCCAATGACCCAACCTTTAAAGTCTGGATTGGCAACTTCAGGTAATCCATGGGGCTGGCAGGTGATGCAAAATGCAGGACATTGTTTATCTCGCCTCCAACGTAAATATATTCACTAACGTTATGTTTAATAAATTTAAATTTCGGTTTACCAAAACAGTGCTCAATGTTTTCAGCAGACCCTGTTAATAAATTGTCGATGCATATCACCTCGTGGCCTTTTTCCATTAAATAATCACAGAGATGTGAGCCGAGGAAGCCTGCGCCTCCGGTAATAATCGTCCGCATACTTTTATCCTGTTTAAATGACAGAGAATGGTTAATAAGGCCTCAGATTCACAAGTATAACTGCGTAATTTTACAAGGTTATTACAACAGTGCAAGAAGAAAAGCATATTGAATATAAATACACACATGTTGAAATCTACCCGAGATTACTATCTGTTGACAAAAAACAATGCTCTGCTAAAATCATATCGGTAACAACCTTAAGACACAACATAATGTTCAGCTTTTTATCAGGAAGGAATACCGCTTGAAATTTACTAAAATGCAGGGAATCGGGAACGACTATGTATATGTCAACTGTTTTGAAGAGCTTGTTGAAAGTCCATCAAAACTGGCAATTGCAATAAGCGACAGGCATTTTGGTGTTGGCAGCGACGGATTAATACTCATAATGCCCTCACAAGTTGCTGATGCTAAAATGCGCATTTTTAATGCCGATGGCAGCGAAGCACAGATGTGCGGTAACGGTATCAGGTGTGTGGCCAAGTATTTATATGAATCCGGATTAAAGAGAAGAGACAGGATGACGATCGAAACAGCTGCGGGGTTAAAGGCAATAGAGCTGGCCATCTCAAACAGCCATGTTTCACAAGTAAAGGTGGAAATGGGAGCGCCCAGGTTGCTTAGAAATGACATCCCTATGTTAGGCGAGAACACCCGTGTGATAAACGAACCGCTTCAAGTGGGCAGCACCATCTTAAATATTACATGTGTTTCCATGGGCAATCCCCACTGCATAACCTTTGTTGACGACGTTGCCTCGGTACAGTTAAACGTTATTGGTAAAGCAATTGAAAATCATAAACTTTTCCCGGAAAGAATAAATGCCCATTTTGTACAGCATGTTTCCAACAACAAAATTAAAATTCGTACCTGGGAAAGAGGTTCGGGAGAAACATTGGCCTGTGGCACAGGAGCTGTCGCTGCCGGGGTCGCATGTGTGTTGAATAAATTAACCGAAGGGGTAATACATGCACAACTCCCTGGCGGTCAACTAGAGGTTGAATGGACAGATGATAATAAAACTTACATGACCGGCCCTGCAGAGTTTGTCTTTACCGGGTGGTGGGACGAAGATATATTTTAACAGCGAAGGTATCAACATCCGCCAAGCTTAGCGCTCTACAAAAGGAATGACATGCCCTGGCCGGCAATCCTCTTTTATCTTATATTACACATCCAGATTTTTAACCTCCAATGCATGGGTTTCTATATATTCACGTCTTTTTTTTACATCCTTACCCGATAATATACTGAATATCTCATCCGCCTTTATACCGTCTTCAATCTTTACCCTTAACAGTGTTCTCGATGAAGAGTTCATCGTCGTTACTGCTAATTCTTCTGCATTCATCTCTCCGAGGCCTTTATATCGCTGGATGTCTATACCCTTCTTTCCCGCCTCCTTTATCTTCGGCAAGAGTTCGCTTAGTGAGCATATGACCAGCTTAGTGTCATCATATATTAGATTTGCCCTGGGGGTACCGCCGTTTCCGGATTCCTTAAAAAAGTATTCCGCCCTGAATCCCTCTTTCTCTATCATTCTCACCGTGTTTTCTATTTCTCTGCTTTCCGGAAACTCTAGTCTCTCAATCGAATTTTTATCTACCGTACCCTTCGCTACATCAACGTCTTCCACTTCAATATCCTTTCCTTTTTCCTTCTGTTGCTGTTTTATTAAGTTGTTTAGTTCCTCGTCTGAGTACAGGTATTTTTCCTGTCCATCACAAACTGCCTTGAACATTGGATAGTTTCCGTTTTGTTTTTTCTCCAGGTATTCTTTAAACGATATGCCCATTTTGCCTTGTTGTTTTTTCTTTATAAAGTGCCTGTTATATTCCTCCATCTTCTCTAAAAGGCCCAAAAATCTTTTCAATTTATCACCGGATAATCTCACGGGCTCTTTATCGCATGTTTCAACTACTGCTTCATCTGCACCCATACTGATTAAAGATTTCTGCAATTCTTTATCGTCAAATATATATTCCTGTCTCTTCTTTCTCTTAACCTTATAAAGCGGTGGTTGTGCTATAAAAATGTTTCCTTTTTCAATCAATTCAGGCATTTGTCTAAAGAAAAACGTTAATAATAAAGTTCTAATATGCGCACCATCAACATCTGCATCGGTCATTATAACAATCTTCCCGTACCTAAGTTTCTCAGAATCAAACTCTTCCACGCCGATACCTGTACCAATAGCGCTTATGAGCGTTCTAATCTCCTCATTATTAAGCATCTTTTCAACCCTTGCTTTTTCTACATTCAGGATTACACCCTTCAGTGGTAAAATCGCCTGATTTCTTCTATCTCTGCCCTGCTTGGCCGTTCCGCCTGCAGATATTCCTTCTACTATAAACAATTCTGTTGAGCCTACATCATCACTGGAACAATCTGCAAGCTTCCCCGGTAAATCTCCCCCTGTCAGAGCGCCTTTTCTTCTTGTCAGCTCTCTCGCCTTCCTGGCCGCTTCCCTGGCCCTGGAGGCCTCAAGCGCTTTATTCACTATAGCTCTGGCGGATTGGGGATTTTCTTCGCAATACGTGCTCAAGTGCTCATTTGCCAGCGCTTCCACAATTCCTTGAATCTCTCTATTCCCCAGTTTTGTTTTCGTTTGTCCTTCAAATTGCGGCTCTGGAACTTTTACACTAATAATGGCCGTGAGTCCTTCCCTGTAATCATCTCCTGTCGGCACTTTATCGTCCTTTAAAAGCCTGGCATTCTTTGCATAAGCATTCCATGTTCTCGTCAGCGCTGTCCTGAAACCTATCAAATGCGTTCCGCCTTCTATTGTATTTATATTATTAGCAAACGAAAAGACGTTCTCGTTATAGCCGTCGTTATACTGCATTGCACACTCCACCGTTACATCTTTTTCCTTGCCTTCAAAGTGTATGACATCTTTGTGCACCGGCTCTTTTCCTTTATTCAATTCCTTTACGAATACTTTTATGCCCCCATCATACTTAAATTGTTCTTCTACATCAGTCCTCTCATCAATAATAGTTATACAAAGGCCCTTGTTAAGAAACGCAAGCTCCCTGATTCTCTTTTTCACGACATCAAAGCTGAACTCTACTTCCTCGAATATGGAACTATCCGGTTTAAATATAACTTTCGTGCCCCTTTTCTTGGTTGCGCCTCTTTCTTCAAGCCCGGTCTTCGGCTGTCCACATTCATAACGTTGTACATACATATAGCCATCCCTTCTTACCTCCACTTCTAACCATTCACTGAGTGCGTTCACTACCGATATTCCCACACCATGCAAACCTCCTGAAACTTTGTAGCTTTTACCCTCAAATTTACCACCGGCATGCAGGGTCGTCATCACCACCTCCAATGCCGGTTTCTTCATCTCTACGTGTTCATCCACGGGAATACCTCTTCCATCATCCAGCACCATAACGCTTCCGTCAAGATTTAGTTTGACCGTGATGTTTTCACAATATCCTCCCATGGCCTCATCCACGCTATTTCCTACCACCTCCTCTATTAAGTGGTGTAAGCCCTTCTGTGTTGTATCCCCAATATACATAGCGGGTCTTTTTCTCACTGCCTCTATTCCACCCAAAACTTTTATAGACCTTGCATCGTATTTTTCTATTTCACTCATTGTATAATAACCCTGAACCCCTTTCTAAAACACTCCTGCTTTAAATCTTATCTCCGAAATATATTCCCTCTTGAATTCTTTCTGCATAGATGCCAGTAATTCCTCTTTTTTGAAAGCTACAATCTGATGCAACCATGTTGCTGAATCCACCTCTATAAAAAGAACCCCGCTTTTGACCATTCTTGCTTCTGTATGTTTTGATATTTCTTCTCCTGCCGCCTTTTTCCATTTTTCCCTCAGGCTTTTATTTTGATCCCTCGCCCTTTTCACTGATATCATCGTGTTTTGCAGCATATCACCCAGCTTTTTAATCTCATTATCTTTTCTTTTGATCCGTTTTATCATGCTGTTTTTTCGTCTCCTAAATTCATAGGCATAATTACGTAGGTACATCCTCCCCCTGTTTTAAATACTCCTGCCGTGCCAGGGTCCTTCATTTCCAACTTAACCTCTTCTGCCTCCACATTTTTAAGGAAATCCAGCACGAACTCAGGATTCAACCCTATCTCCAACTCCTCCCCAGTATATTCAATTGGAATAACTACTTTTGATTCGCCTACATCTGGCGATACACAACTTATTTCAAGCGTCTTGCCAGTAAACTTAAACTTTAACAGCTTATAATCATCCGTCGTCATAACTGATCCCCTGCGAACCGCTGAGGTAAACTCGTGTTTATCTAAAATAACCCGCTTATCGAGATTGGTTGGGATTACCTCCTCATACTTTGGATATTGCCCTTCCAACAGTTGCGAACATGTTGTTGAATTTTTTGTATTTACAAGTATACGCTTTTCTTCTATTCTCAGCTTTACAATGTCATCATGCCCGCCCGTACCTATTCGGTCGGGTTCACCAACTATTTTTTGTATCTGCAAAACGCCCTTTATAGGAATTATGCAATTTTTCGTAATGCCATTGGGATTATTAATTTTTTTCCTTACCTCTGCAAGCCGTCTTCCATCATTTGCAACCATTTTTATATGATTTTCGCATATATCCAGAAACACACCGCTAGCACCATATCTTGTCTTGTCTCCTAATATGATGAAGGCTGTTTTTTTTATCATATCTGCCAGGATATTTTTGTCCATTTCTATATATTCATCATTTATAAATTGTGGTATTGTTGGAAATTCCTCTGGATCTGCACATAAAATCTTAAAATAACTGTTCTTCCCTGTTATTATACATTTTTTGTTTTCCTCCGTTATTTCTATACTGTCTTCTGTCCATTCTTTAACTATTGATGCAATTTTGTCTTCCGGTACTACCATTTGACCAGGTTCCACAATTTCAACCGAATCTATCAGATAGCTAACGCTTACTTCAAGATCGGTAGTGGAAAGCTCCAGAGTATTATCATTTGCTACAATCTTGACGTTTTGCAGCATTGGATTTATATTAGAACCGGACACAACATTTTCAACTATATGAACCCCTTTTTTTATTGTATCTTTATTACATTTGATTTTCATATTGTCACACTCTCTTATTTGGTTATCGAATTAAAGTTTGTTTAGTGTAAAATATAAATATGTTTTACTATATATTATATTTTAGTTAGAAATATATTATATCTATTATTATATGGTTTAATATTACAATATAATAATTTAAATTATTATATTGTAACGTATTATAAACAGATTAGTTATAAAGGCTATGAATAGTTGAGTTAAAAGAATATATCCGGAAGATTCATTGTCAGGTTCTTGTAGAAAGACTTTATGTAAGTTATAAAATTGTAAGGGTTTTTATATTTATCAAAATTATTCGTAATACTGAGAAATTGTAGCTACAATTTATGAACAGGTAATTATATTACTTTTGCTTCTTTGTAAGTACCGTCTCTAACTTTCTTAGTGTAGCCGATATGTTTTGGTCTTGTTTTCTGAGTTTTCTTATTTTTTCATCAGCATGCATGACGGTTGTATGATCGCGACCACCCATATAGCCGCCTATTTCCTCTAGTGATAAGTTAGTAAGCTTTCTGGCAAGATACATTGCAACTTGTCTGGGTAGCGTAATAGATTTGAATTTTCTTTTGGAGTGGAGCTGAGAAAGCTGTACTCCGAAGTGTTTTGTAACTGTATTAAATATTTCTTCAATACCTATATAGTTTTTTTGTTTTATAAATCCTCTGATTACCTGCTTAACAAAGTTCAAATCGATTTTATTTTCGTTTATTGCCGCATATCTGCTAATATTTGTAAGGGCGCCCTCAATTTCTCTAATACTGGATGTTGCGTGTTCTGCCAGATAACGTGCCACATCATAAGAAATCTCCATATTTAATAGTGATGTCTTTCTCTGGATTATGGCGACACTAGTTTCAAAACCAGGAGGATCTATTCTGGTAATCAGCCCCCATCTGAATCTTGAGACAAGGCGTTCTTCTATCGTTGGTATTTCCTCAGGCGGACAATCGCTGGATAGAACTATTTGTTTTTGACAAGTATAAAGGGCGTTGAAGGTGTGAAAAAATTCTTCTCTAGTACTCTGTGAGTTTGCCAGAAAATGCACATCATCTATTAATAAAACGTCGATTTGCCTGTATTTATTTCTAAAACTATCCCAATCGCCGGTTTTTATGGTAGAGATATAGTGATTAACAAAGCTTTCACACGGCAGATATAAAGCATTGCGCCCGCCGGAACGTTGTTGTAATTGCAAAAATATGGCCTGAAGCAAGTGTGTTTTTCCTAAACCGACTGGCCCATGGATGAATAATGGATTGTAGGCGGTGCCGGGTGATTCAGCTACTGCAAGCGCTGCAGCATGTGCCAGGCGGTTACAAGGTCCCACCAAAAAATTATCAAAACTATAATTCTTATTTATATAACCAGGGTTCTTCTCATCTGACGGGTGCGAACCACGTTGAATTGAAAGCGTATGTTCTTGAAAACCTTTACTATCAACAACAAACCGGATTTTATAGTTGGTATTTGTTACTTCGCTTAATGCTGTGGAAATAACTTCCATGTAGTTGTTTTCTAACCACTCCATACAGAAGGAATTTGGGACGTTTATATAAACTTCTTTTGTATTGAATTTAATTAACCTTAGATTTACAAACCATGTTGTGAATTGTTGCGGAGAAACCTTTTCTTTAATTTTCTCTTGAAAGAGAATCCATGTTTGTTTCTCGTTGGCAGACAATTGATGATTCATGGGGCGCAATGAATGTTTTTTGTAATACCTTGGTTTAGAAAATCAGCCAGAACGTCTATTTTCAGCCCGGAGAGCTTATTAACGTCAAATTCATAACTATTTTCTTCGATAAGCACTGGAAGGCAATGCTTGTTTCTGTATTTCGCTTTGAAAAAACTTAGAGTGATTATACCGTCGTCCTTTTTAAAAATCAAGCCGTATCTGAACCTTTATATTGTAATTACTAAGATACATTAATATAAATGGCAAATTTTTTTACTGCTTGAACAATGTTCAGATAAATAGTAGTATTGGAATATAGTAGACAAGGATTATATTATGATTACGGTCAAACAACGCTTTGGAAGTAATGGCTGAAAAAAACCTCGGCGCGTTGGTGGTAGTTGAAGATGAAAAAGGCGTGGGAATGGTTTCCAAACGTGTATATACAAGGAACGTTATTTTGAAAGGAAAGT
>MHZA01000040.1:0-4329 GCA_001828595.1 Planctomycetes bacterium RIFCSPLOWO2_12_FULL_40_19 | reverse complement strand
GAACGTTATTTTGAAAGGAAAGTTGTCTAAGAATACGCTTGTCAAAGATATCATAAACAGCAAGGTGTGTTATGTGCGACCAGAACAAACTTTAGACGACAGCTCGAAAACTACATTTCGGGTAGCATGTAAATTTTGCGGGCCCCAAGAGCCAACAATCACGCATAATCCTTGCAAAGCACTCCGACGCATATTACCGTCACCCCACAACATAAGGCGGAAGACGACCGAAAGAGAATACCGAAAAAGAGAGGCCATATCTTCGCTATATTAATAAACGCACTAAACTATTTATCAACATAAAATTGAAGGCAGTTTCTTTGTCATGCTATACTACTTATTATACGGGAAAGACATTATGTCACCAGAAAAAACACCTTCTAATCAGGAATTGAAATTTTGTCAAATACCTATACTGATGCAAAATTGTGAATTAACTATGGGGGGTCTATCTTTCATGTTTGTTTATACTTATAGGAAACCTGAGCAACCGAGTCAACCTTTCTCTATGATTTTGGTATCATGATTGCGCTATTCCTTGCGGTTCAACCAGGATCATATTTTGTTTTAACATGTCTGTTATACTTCATGAGGAGAATAATACTATGTCTTTATTGAATAAGGTTTGTAATCAGATAAAAGGGTTGCCCAGGGCGCCGCAGCCGGCAATACCTGCGAGGGAATTATGGATTACGTTCATAGGTTCGATAGTTGGTTTAGGAATAACTGCAGCTATGGCTTATAAATGGAATTGTCCTATGTTAGCTGGGTCTTTTGGTTCAACGGCAACAATGATATATGGCGCTTATAAGGCGCCCCTGGCGCAACCAAGGAATATCTTATTAGGTCATTTCCTCAGTGCATTAATGGGCGTCGCCGTGTATGATTTTTTTGGCACCACGTGGTGGTCTCTTGCACTTGGCGTTACCCTTGCGACTATTTTTATGGCAGTGACTCATTCGATACACCCGCCTGCAGGCGCAACTGCATACGTGGCTGTTCTGACTGGAGGATTAGGTGAAGGATATAGTTTTATAATAAATCCTATCCTCATAGGGGTCTTTATTCTAACGTTAGTCGCCGTTATTGTCAACAAAGCAGGCAAAAGGAATTATCCCACGCATTGGTGGTAATTTATGCTGACACAAAAGGATTTCTGAGTATCCTGTGGCAAGCGGTAGTAAAGAGGTTGCCTCGGACAGTGAAAACAAGGGCAGCATAATAATAAAGAATCATTTGATTGAAGCGGTTGGACAGAAGTTAAGCTTAGTGAGTATTGTAAAACTGGCAGTATAAGCCTTGCTTACTAAGCAATAATATAATATTAACTAGCCGGTTTGTGGCTAATCCTGACCTGTCATCAGGACACGGTTTGAAATTCCAAAATGTTAAATCTCGGAGAAAGGAGAAAATAATGTATATTTCAATTAGGAACCACATCATATTATTGCTGATTTTCTTTACGTTGATGCCGATTTTATTGTTACAGATTGTGGCCTATCCAAGAATACACAGCGATCTTGAGGATGTCATCATGGACAACCTTGAGGTTATCGGGCACAAGCAGGCGGAGTTGGTGTCTACCTGGATGCGCGAAAGGATGAAGGATGTTCTCGTGATTGCAGCAAATCCATTCATGTCTAAAAGCGCAAATATTACAAAAAAGGATGAGGATTATTACGATACTGTCCAATATTTGGAAAGGATTGTATCTGAGTATGGTTATAAGGGGGCATTTATAAGTGATAATAAAGGGGCGGTTAAGGTTGCAACATCTGAAGAAGGAACGGGAAGGGATATCTCAAACACTGATTTTTTCAAAAATGCAATACAGGGAAAAACGTTTGCGACAAGTGTAATACCGTCTAAAGTTCCCCTTATAAACGAATTTGAGGAGAAAGAAGTCGGATTGCCTACCATGTTTATCTCAACACCGCTAAAGGATAAAGATGATACGATAGTTGGTGTTGTTACATTGAGAGTTCATGTGGGCATTCTCAGCAATTTAATGCAGAGCTACAAATTTGGGGATACAGGCGAGACTTATCTTGTAAACAAGGAAGGGTTTATGCTTACAGAGTCGAGGTTCACTAAGCAGTTGAAGAAGATAGGAAGGGTTAAAACAAGAAGCACACTGGAAATGAAATTGACTGATCCGGAAACCGGTAAATTAACCGCAGGTGTCAGGCAATGTGTTGCAGGCGAAGACGGCTCTGATGCGAAAGGCTATAATGATTACGGAGGCGTAACCGTGCTTGGAGTATGGCAATGGTTGCCTGAATACAATTGGGGTGTTATTACGGAAATAGATAAGAACGAAGCTTATGGAGCAGCGTATAATCTTAAAAATATAGTCATAGCATTGTTACTGTCTATAGCATTTCCTATCTTGTTAGTTGCATATCTTGTTGGCAGGAGGTTTTCCAGGCCGATACTTGAGTTGACGGAAATAACCAAAAAGATGGCATCAGGGGATTTAACTCAAAGGGTGGATGTAAAGAGACTGGACAAACCTTTAATCAAAGACGAGATTGGAGTATTGGCATCATCATTCAATACGATGGCAGAAACTCTGGATAAAAAGATGAAAGAAACGGCTGAATCTGAGAGCAAACTCAGGGAACTATTTGATTCTCTCAAGGCCGGTATTTATCAATGTGAACCCGGAGTCGAAGGCAGGTTTACGTGGGTTAACCATGCTGCGGCAGAAATATTTGGCTATAGCGCACCGGAAGATATGATCGGGACAAAAGTAAAGGATATATATGTTGACCAAAATGATAGAAAAAAGCTCTTAGAGAAGCTGGAAAAAGACGGAGTCTGGAAGGACTTTGTTTCCTTTTGTAAAAAGAAAAACGGAGAGCAGTTTTACACCGAACGTACTTCTAATATAGTACATGATGCAGAAGGTAAGCCTGTGCGCATTGATGGGCTATTCAGGGACATAACCGAGCGAAAGAAACAGGAAGACGAACAAAAGAAAGCTGCAAAAATACGGGAGAGCGAGAAGAGCTGACGGTGTATACAATGGTACATGGTAAAAATTTATTAGAAGTTTGTTATCTGAGGAGTTAAATAACACCACTTTAACTAACAAGGAGTAGGAAATTATGGGTGATGGAAATGCTAAAGGGTTTTCAGTAAATGCAAAGACCATTATTCTGATATTATTATTTTTAAATGTTGGGTTTACAATAAAAATGATTAAAAAGTACCAAAACACGAAGGACGCAGGTTATGTAAGAGAACAGACGTTCAAAGATCAAATGGAAAAAAGAGTTCAAAGGGCTTTTGGTTCGGCAGAAGAGTTAAACAGGATTGTTGAAGACGCTACAAGGCAAAAAGAGGAAGCTGAAAGGGTTGCTGAAGCTTTAAAGGATCAATTGCAAAAATCTGAAAGTCAAAAAAAACAACTCTTGAATTCACTAAAAGAGGGCGTTTACCAATGTGATCCTGGAGTTGAAGGCGTGTTTACGTGGGTTAATCAGGCTTGTGCAGAAATGTTTGGTTACAAATCACCTGAAGAAATGATTGGGACAAAGGTAGAGGATATTTACGTAAATATTGAAGACAGAAGGAGGCTCGTTGAGAGGCTTGAAAAAGATGGGTTCTGGAGGAACTTTGTGTCCTTCTGTAGGAAGAAAAATGGCGTGCGTTTTTACACTGAACGTACCTCTAATATGGCTAAAGACGAAAATGGCAAACCTATCCGTATTGAAGGAATAATCAGGGATATTACTGAACGAAAGAAGCTGGAAGAAGAATTGCAAAGAAATATAAAAAAACTCGAGAAAAATTTAGAAGCATCCAAAAAAGAAATTACCACACTTAAAAATCAGCGAAAAAGATAATAGAACTGCTTAATTTAGAATAACGCAAGGCATCTATAACAGTAGGTAGATGCCTATAAATAGCAGATGATTATTTCTCTTAGGAATTCGCTTTTTGATTTAAAATTGACATTTTGTCAGACATTTTGTCAGACATTTTCAGGAGTTAAAGAAGGATTAAAATTCACAAATTTGTAAGCTTTTCCTATCTCCTATGTTTAACTGTGGTTAGAAGTACACCCAAAAATTAAAAAAGGAGTTTTATTCTTTAGTTTGGCGTTGGTATCACAATTGCTATTTTCTGTACATGCTAATTAAAGGTATTGATCAGTCTTATGCTTCGTTGTCTGTAAACAAGTTAAATGCGGTACTAAAAGGAGCTGAATATAATTTGATTGTTTCTACAAACACACACTGTCCCGGCAGGTAAAGAATTTGATACAGAGTGAAGGTATTTAAAGGTGTGGAAGTGTGCGAATGCTGATGCGGGTATCACAAT
>MHZA01000039.1 GCA_001828595.1 Planctomycetes bacterium RIFCSPLOWO2_12_FULL_40_19 | reverse complement strand
GAATGTCTGGCAACTTTGAAATTCCTAGACATTAAATTAAAAGTCTAAAGACTTAACTCCAACAGACTTAAAATGGAAATTCCTATACTAATAAATTAGCTCTTTCTAACGGGGGTTAAGATGAAGTTTCTCATATCTTAAGAGGAATTGGCGTAAAAGATATTAGAAAGATAACCAGCATTAACACCCCGATACATTTGCGTTTAAAATCAAGCTGTGTAAATGGGTCTGCCGGCGGAGGATGTTTGAATCCAAACAACAAAAGCATGACGGCAAAAATAATCCAACCCGGATAAACAAATAACGTAAAGATACAAAATGCACCAATACCTGCCTTATATACAATACCACTATACTTTCCTAATAAAGCATAAATGATGTGTCCTCCATCAAGCTGACCGATAGGCAGTAGATTAAGCGCTGTAACAAAAAGCCCCGCCCAACCGGCAAAGGCAATCGGATTCAGGACTATATCAAAACCCTCTGAAACTTCACCTATCATCATCTTTGCAAAAAATGAAAAAAGTATAGGTTCACCCAGCCCCAGGTAACTTGTCGAATCCTTGGAAATAGGATGAACTTCAGAAAAGCTCAGGCCTATAATCGTAATCGGAATCGCAAAAATCAGACCTCCAATCGGACCTGCTGCCCCAATATCAAATAAGGCGCGTTTATCAGGGATATAACCCCTCATCTTGATAACCGCGCCAAATGTACCGAAGGGAGGAAGCGGCATAGGAAGGAAAAATGGCCATGTTGCATCTACACGATACTTTCGGCACATAATGAAATGTCCCATTTCGTGTGCAAGCAGAATCGTCATTATACAAATGGCATAGCTGGAGCCATTTATTAAATAGGTAGTGAAAGAAGTCGCAATGAAAAGGAGAAAATTTATCCTCGGTATACCAAAAAAAGAAGGTGTAGAAAGGAAACCCTTTATAACACCTCTTATCGAGATTTTGTCATTCATAATCTATAAAATCAATTTCTTAAACCATCATTATTTGCATTATTTGTGATAAACTTAAGCCAATTTTAACTTTACATGAAAATGTTGTCAAGCTAAAAGGAAATACGAGTACTATTACAAAAGATGCCTTATGGAGACGAATTGCTGTAATATATCCGGATCTCTATTAAGACTCACAGTACTTTGAATAATTACCTTGTCTCATAAATTGTGCCATGTTATAATCAGCAACGTCACGCTTCTGTGCCACGACACGGTTCCGGCTTGCTACTCAAAAGCATAAATAACATAGTAAACACAAGAAACTTGACTGGAACCGTGTAAACTAATTTTAAATTGATACAGGAAAAGACAATGGCAAGAATACTCGTAATAGATGATGAAGAAAGTATCAGATTTACCTTTGAAGACTTTTTCTCAGACGAAGGATACGAGGTGGCTACTGCCGGCAATTATGATGAGGCATTGACTATGATTGACGAATCCGATTTTGATTTGATATTCGCAGACATTAACTTAACGGGTAAAACCGGTATAGATATCTTGAGAGAAATCAGGATAAGAAATCTTAATTGTCCGGTTGTTATGATTACCGGAGCTCCTGATTTTGACACTGCTTCGGACGCACTTCGATTGGGTGCCTTCGACTACGTTTCTAAACCGGTACAACTGGATTCGTTAATGCACATTACAAAGACAGCATTGAAACACAAGATGTTGACGGACGAAAAGGAAAAATACCGCTCAAACCTTGAGGCTATCTTCAAGAGCGTAAAGGATTCAATTATCACGGTAGACAAAGATTTGCATGTAATTGAAATCAATGAAGCAGCCAAAGATATCTGTAACTTGTCCCGTGATTCCGTTGGAAAGTCATTTAAATCTCTCCTGACACATTGCGACGGAAGGTGTACAGGGGCTCTTGAAGAAACCGTTAAGGAGAAAAAACCGGTCGAAATATATCACTTTGAATGCAGACACGAATCACACCCGCAGCAAGTCGTAACTGCTACTACATACCCTCTCATCAACAATAAAGGGACTTTCACCGGAGCAGTCCTGGTCGTAAGAGATGAAACTCATCTGGCAGGCCTTGAGATGGAAATGAAAGAACGTCAACGCCTCCACAATATCATTGGCAAAAGTGAGAAGATGCAGGTAATCTACTCTTACATAGAAAATCTTGCCGATGTTCAAAGTACTGTCCTTATCACCGGAGAAAGCGGTACAGGTAAAGAGCTGGTAGCTGAAGCATTACACTACAAAGGAGGGCGAAACAACAAACCATTGGTTAAAGTAAATTGCTCGGCATTATCTGACAATTTGCTTGAAAGTGAACTCTTTGGACACGTCAAAGGTTCCTTTACCGGCGCCATTAAGGACAGGATTGGCAGATTCAAGATGGCGGATGGAGGCACAATCCTTCTGGATGAAATCGGTGATATATCACCCAAAATACAAGTAAAGCTATTGAGGGTATTACAGGAAAAAACCTTTGAGCGCGTAGGGGAGTCAACACCCACTAATGTTGATGTCAGAGTCGTTGCCTGTACTAACCAGGACCTTCGTAAAAAAATAGAACATGGTGAGTTCCGTGAAGATCTTTACTACCGCCTTAACGTGGTAGAAATAAATGTGCCTCCACTAAAGGACAGAAAAGAAGACATACCTGCCCTTATAGACCACTTTGTGAATAAATTCAACAAGAAGATTAACAAAAATATCGCAGGCGTATCTACAGACGTCCAGAAAATATTTATGAATTATTCATGGCCTGGTAATATCAGGGAACTGGAACATGCACTGGAACATGCATTTATCCTGTGCCACCAAAAAACCATTACCCTTAAACACCTGCCACCTGCTTTTGAAAAGTTTTTTGTAACAAGTAAAATTCATTTCAATAGTATGGGGGTTGATGAAAAACTGGCAATTGTGCAGGCACTTGAAAAGACGGCAGGAAATAAAACTATGGCTGCCCGATTGTTGGGCATAAGTCGACGCAGCATATATAGGAAGATTAAAGAACACAAAATCAAGATGCAAAATATGTAGACAGTAGTTCCACATTTTGTTCAGCTACCAACCAAAACGCATCAACAATACCACCATCCCCATTGCTGTGTGCCATGCTACACATATGTGTCACTGCACTATTGTGCCACATAGCACTTTAGTCATCTGGAAAACACCTCATCCAAACCACCGGTATAATTTAAAAACTGCCATATACTGATCATAACATATTACTAGATAATGAATTAAGGAGACATAGCGCTTGCTGGAAAAGATAGTATACAACAATCTATCTTTGTGGCACATA
Source organism: Planctomycetes bacterium RIFCSPLOWO2_12_FULL_40_19 (assembly GCA_001828595.1). Classification (GTDB taxonomy): domain Bacteria; phylum Planctomycetota; class Brocadiia; order Brocadiales; family Scalinduaceae; genus Scalindua. The sequence continues at coordinate 4,880 of MHZA01000039.1, read as the reverse complement.
TTTTGATAATACAAACATCAGGTTAATCTTATCTTTTTAGAATTACTCCTTAAAAAAGAAATGTAAGGATTACATCGTTATGTTAAAGAAACTATTTACTATCGGGCTTTTTGCTATTATAGCATGTGCCATCTTTATAGCAGGCATAGGACACAATATCACACAAAATATCTTTAGGAGGCAATTATAAGTTCGAGTACCTGACGTGATGTTGTGATGTATTCTGGAATTATCCCTTCTGCTGGTTCAGTTAAATGGCAGGGACGCCAACTTTCTATCCAGGATGGTAATAATTGGACCAGCAGTAAATTATAACTTAAATTCAAGGCACTCGGTATCCTTAATAGACCACAATTCCTGTTAAGGCGGTTTTGATCCCCCACCACCAAGTCAGGTAGAAACCGGCCGATGTCTTGAATTTACATAAGAAGATTACGTGTTTTTTTAGAAACTGGAGAAGTTATCATGGCATTAGAAAGATTGGTTTTTATTGGATTTGTCATAGTGTCCACCATTCTTGTGATAAGCGTATGGTACAACATTGTACAGAACATTTTCCAGGAAACAACCTTCTGCACAAAGCTGGCTGTTTTACCATGTTGGATAGCGAATCTACACACCTGATGGCCAATTCAGGCAGTTCATCACAACATTCTGGAAACAGGTTCCCATATTTCCTTTTGACTACGGTTTACAACGATGATATTATTTATAGAATATATGTACAAAAAATCTTTTGTAATTTGCTCTACTTCTATTATTTATTTTACGCTTAATATTCTTTAACTAAACAAAAATGGGAACTGAAAAAAAGAAAGTTGTGCTGGCGTATTCAGGCGGGCTTGATACCTCCGTTGCCATAAAGTGGATACAGGAAAAGTATAACATGGACGTAATAGCCCTGACTATTGATCTGGGAACGGAAAAGGATCTGAAACCGGTAGTGGAAAAAGCAGTAAAGACCGGCGCATGCAAGTCTATGATTATAGATGCAAAAGAGGTCTTTGTTTACTATTTTATCTTTCCTGCGATTCAGGCCGGAGCTCTTTACGAGAAAACATATCATCTTGCAACCGCACTCGGCAGGCCATTGATAGCAAAACTGCTGGTTGATACGGCAAAGGCAGAAGGCGCCTGTGCCGTAGCACATGGATGCACAGGGAAAGGGAATGACCAGGTCAGATTCGACGTTGCCATACACACGCTGGATCCATCCATGCAGATAATTGCACCATTACGGGAATGGAATATGACCAGAAATGAATCAATGGATTATGCCAGGAAGAATAACATCCCCATTGACGCAAGTACCCAGAATCCATACAGCACAGATGAAAATATATGGGGGCGAAGTATTGAATGCGGAATACTTGAGAACCCATGGGCGGAACCGCCCGAAGATATATACAAATGGACAAAAAACGCAAAGGATGCCCCCGATGAACCAACATACATAGAAATTGGTTTTGAAAATGGTATTCCTCTATCTTTGAATGGTCAGGGGATGGATGGAATAACCCTAATAAACAATTTAAACAAGATAGCCGGTGATAACGGTGTAGGAAGGGTTGATCATCTTGAGAATCGTATTGTCGGTATAAAGTCCAGAGAGATATACGAGTCGCCGGCAGCCATCGTGCTTTATAAAGCCCATCAGGCATTAGAAGAAATAGTAATGACTAAAGACACTCACAGGTTTAAAGACCTGGTTTCCACCCACTATTCAGATATGGTTTATAATGGTTTGTGGTTTTCAACATTTCACCAGGACCTGGCGGCTTATATATTAAGCAATCAGCGATTCGTTGTCGGTACTGTCAGGCTGAAGTTATTCAAGGGCAACTGTATCGTAGTCGGCAGAAAATCACCGTTATCATTGTACGACCACTCACTCGCCACTTATGATGCCGGAGACACCTTTGAACATGATGCGGCAATCGGTTTTATCAAGATCTATGGCCTGCCGACAAGGACCCAGGCACAGATTCAACTAAAGGCGCTGAAAAAAGGCGAAGTTATTCCTTCAATCATACCGCCCAGAATTGAGCCGATAAACGTAATGGAGCAATAAAAAGAATTTGACTTTCTATTTTGCATTCAGAAGATTTGAGATTTTCCTTAATATTGAATCCGGCAATAAATCCCTGTTGCCCTCAGTTACTTCACTTATTTCAATATCTTCCCTTTTCTTTACTTCAAGAATAAAGGCGTCTCCGCCAAATGTAATTGTGCCTATGACGATATTTGATGCATCAAGGGCATTGGTGGCTGCCTGTTTGAATACCCTGGAAAAACATTCCATCTTTCCGATCTCATCAAGTATTATAATATTATTCTTTACGGGAGTAATTGAAGGCACGGCAATGTTTTCAATATTCTCAATACTTACGCCATATCTTCTTATATGAAAATCAGACTTAATATCCTGATGAGCAAGATAACCCTTTCTGCCGTCAATGGTCTTCATTAAGAAGCCGACCCTTTTACCGTCTACTCGCTCTTCTTCTGTAATGAAACCGTTAGCAGGATGTTCCAGACTTTCAATTACTTTCTTGATGACCGTAGTTTTTCCTGACGAAGGAGCGCCTGTTAAGAAAATATTTTTCTTGTTCATATAAAAAACTTATCAGCAATAAGCCTGTCGGTAGTGTCCTGTTTCAGCCGCCTATCTTTATTTGTGATATGTTCAGCACTTCCAGTTTATTCTCAACCAGAAACCTTATCTGATCTTCTGCATCAAGCTCGTTCTCTGATTCTGCACTGATAATGAATGCCTGTTCCCCTCTTTCTATTTCTCCCTCTTCTTCTCCTCCTATTCCGATTCCCACCCTTACTCTGAATTCGTACATTTTTCCTTTCTCCTTCTTAAAAAGATATTTATTACGCCACTATAGAGTGCATTGAGCGCCTGCCTGTGCGTGAGACCGCACGCAGACAGGTGTCAATGCTGTCATGACACAGGCCGTGCCTGAGGCAGATTCGCCGTGTCGAACAGGTCTATTGAGGTAAACATCGTTACGCCTGCCCCCGCCAGAATGACGTTGCCCGCCCGGATGAATCCGTTCGCCAGCCCGACAAATCCGTTCTGGCAGGGACGGGTCGGGCTGGCGCCAAGCGTTCGGGCGGGCCTGCCCGAATAGGTACAGGCGGGGACGATGTACTCCAAAACTTATTGTCATAAAATTATTTCCTGCCTTCTACCTTCCTCCCGAATCAGTAAAATCCAATGGGTTTTTCATGTCTTTATTAAAGCTTTCGTGGCATGCATCACATGACTTTATCAGATTATTAAATTCCAGATTCGCATTATCAGTATCATGTTCTTTACTGCACAGAATTAATTTATTTGTAGCGCTGTTAAATTTGTTGCTTAATACAGTAAACTCGTCTGAAATATCATTGTTCTCAATCATATACAGTTCCACACAATGAAAGCCAATCCCCTCCTTCAGTTCCTGTGTCCACATGTCCATTTCAACCCAGTTGTTGTTTTCCACCGCCCTTGCCAGCCGCCTCATCATTATAGACGCTTTCTTCATGGCCCCTGCCAGACCTTCCTGTTTGGGCGTATACGCTTGTACCTCTTCAACCTTCACTTCCTCAGGCTTCTTGCAGGAAGCGATGACCATAAGAGTTCCTATAATTAATGTCAAAATTAGTAATGAATTCTTCATTTTTTATTTCTCCTTTTATTCATTATAGTGATTCCGCAACTATTTTTCCCCGTGTCCTTTTGTCTCAAAAAATGTCACCTCTACCGGCATCTTCTCCTCCCCGCGCAATATCTCTATCAGGCAGGTATCCCCCGCCTTCTTCTGGCGCACATGATAGATTACATCAAATACTTTGTCTACATTCTCATCATCCATTGACAGGATAATATCTCCGTCCTTCAGCCCGGCCTTCCCGGCAGGACTATCTTCCCGTACACTGTCAATAACAACCTTGTGCTTCTGTTCTTCCTTATCCTGCTCCTCTGTTTCTTCCTTCAAATTTCGGATAATAACACCCAGCATCACCTTTGGTGCTTTACTCTTGGCCAGCTCAACTACCTTCACATAATCCGCAGGCTGAAGTGGTATATCGCTTGCAAAGAGCGGATGATCATCTTCGGGCTTTAGGTCCCTCAACTCGTATGTTGTTATAGTAAGGTACGGAAGATGGTTGCGCCGGTACACCCTTTTGGGGACGCCAAAATGATAGATGATATGGCCGCCCCCTATGAACACCAGCAGCTTCCTCTCTTTTCCTTCCGGAGAAGACAAATACTTTGATATGCTCTCGGCCATAACGTCCTCCCAGACACACTGAATCAGATAAAACCTTTCGAAGGCTTCACTCATATCTGTATCCCCATGTCCCTTCATTATCCTTTCCAGGTATCTTCTGTGATAGACGTCGGTAGTATCTATTTCCGGCAGAGTCTCTCTTTCCTCCTCACTTAAACCCTCAATCCCGTTTTTGCTTATCTTTTTCTGGAACTCCCTCTTAATATTCAGGGCTACAACCGGAACCTTATTGTCACGTATAAAATCCATTATACCTTTATAATGATTATAATCATAGCCCCACTCGCTATCCCAGTCCGTTAAAAACAATAAATCCTTTTCACTGATCTCGCCGCCTGTCCATTTGTCAAGAACATCCTGATGCAGCCTCTTAAACATCTCCATGCCGACCGCTATATTGCCGCCGTTTCTCTTATAAAATTCCTTCAGAACCTGCAACTCTAATTCATGTGACTCTTTGTTTGAATGAGCCTCGCCTACATAAACGATCCTTTCTCCGTCAAGGGAATCGGCAAGTTGTGCAAAGGTTATCTTCTCACCGGTTGCAACATGAACAATATCCCCCGCGTTTATCTCAGCAGGAAAGTTCCT
>MHZA01000038.1 GCA_001828595.1 Planctomycetes bacterium RIFCSPLOWO2_12_FULL_40_19 | reverse complement strand
GGAAACCTTGAATATGTTCATTGAGTGTGATGTGAAGGTTTGTGCAGAGATTATCATGCCTGTGCATCATAATTTGATGGCAAACTGCAAAATAAGTGATATAAAGAAAATATACTCAAAACCTCAGGCATTTGCTCAATGTAGATTGTGGCTGGTTAATAATTTTAAAAAGGTTGATCTCCTGGATGTGGGAAGCACAACTGAAGCGGCAAGGATTGCAGCAAAGGGTACGAATGCGGCTGCGATTGCTCATTCGGAGGTTGCAAGGATATACGGTTTAAAAATCCTGAGACGTAACATAGAAGATTATGCTAATAATATAACAAGGTTCTTTGTCTTGAGCCGTGAATTTCCGCCACGCACCGGCAATGATAAGACAGCCATTATGTGCCATACAAAAAACGAGACAGGCGCTCTTCTTAAGATATTGGAACCATTCAAGAAGCATAATATAAACCTGACGGATATAGAGCCATTGCCAACAAGAAAAAAGGCATGGGATTATTGCTTTTTTGTTGATTTCGTTGGCCATGCATCTGATGAAAAGGTTAAACGTGCGCTCAAGGATGTTAGTAAAAGATGCATTGAAATGAAAATAATGGGTTCTTTTCCAGCAGATAATACAATAAGATGAAGAAGCAATTTATAGCCGGCAACTGGAAAATGAATTTGACTATGAATGATGCGAAAGACCTGGCTAGGAGGCTTTGTAACGAAGCCGTTAATTCAGATGCCGTGGATGTTGGAGTCTTCCCGGCGTTTGTTTTCTTGAGGGATATATGTGAAATCCTTCACACTAGCAAGGTTTATGTTGGTGCACAAAATATGTATATGGAAAAGAGCGGCGCTTTTACTGGAGAGGTTTCAGGGGCAATGCTCAGGGATGTTGGATGTACGCACGTAATAATCGGGCATTCTGAACGTAGAACAATATTCCAGGAAACAAATGCAATGATAAATTCAAAGATAAAGGCTGCGCTTTCCTGTGGCTTGAGTCCAATCCTGTGTGTTGGCGAAAGGCAGGAAGAGAGGGATGCCGGTAAAACCAGTGAGGTTATTGGAAATCAATTGACAGAGGGGCTGGCAGGCTTGACATCGGAGCAGATAAAGGAATTAACAATTGCTTATGAACCTGTCTGGGCGATAGGCACCGGAAACACTGCAACACCGGAACAGGCCAATGAAGTGCACGCTTTCATCAGGAACATACTTGAAAGTAAACATGGAAATGACACTGCTCAATGTATTAGAATCCAGTACGGAGGAAGCGTAAATTCTAAGAACGCGAACGAACTTTTAGGACAACCTGAAATTGATGGTGCTTTGGTTGGAGGTGCCAGTTTAGATCCAAAATCTTTTTTGGATATAGTCTATGAAGCAGTCAGATTATCATAGTTTTTTGTATTTTGAATGACCTTATTTTATATGTGAATTTTATTTTTTATTTCAAAAGAGGTAAATCTTTATGAATTTAAAATGGATTACGGCAATTGTTATTATTTTTGGTTTACTGGCTATGTTTTATATATTTAGCTGGTCAACGGTTTTAAAGTCTTCATTAGTATTTTCATGTATTGTCCTGATTGGATGCGTGTTATTGCAGGCAGGAAAGGGTGGTGGTTTGGCTGCTATCGGCGGCCTGGCAGACCAATCGGCCCTGGGAACGCAGACGGGCGGTGTTTTGGCTAAAGTTACTTACCTTGTTGGAGCTGTATTTATCATTTCTACCCTTTTGTTGACAAAACTAACAATAACATCAATACATGGAACTGACACTTTGCGAAGTGAAATGTCCACATCACTTCAAGAAGGACTCTTACATGATCATGGTGACCATACCGGCCATGAACATGATAATCAACCTGGCCATGATCATTCACAAGAAGTGGTAGGGGGTGCAGAAGAAGGAGAAGGCTCAATGAGTATGAAGGCAGTTGATGTTAGCGGCGAAGAACAGAAGAGCAAGGAAAACTAATTCAACCAATAGCTGAAGAGTAAATATGATTAAAAGTATGACTGGTTTTGGAAGGGCAGAAAAGAAAGACGAAAAGAAGACAATTCTTGTTGAAATGCGTTCAGTAAATAACAAATACCTGAAGATAAATATAAGAATACCGGAATTGTTAACTGGTTATGAAGAGCGGATTGAACGGCTCTTAAAGAAAGAATTGCTTCGTGGAACTATTAACCTGACAATAGATTACAAAGCGTGTGACCAGGCGCCAAAATGTGTGATTAATAAAGATGTATTAAAAGAGTATCATAACATATTAAGTGAAGCTCGAAAGGAAATATCTTCCGGGCAGGATATCTCATTAGATAATCTTATTTCTCTTCCCGGTGTACTTGAGTTTAAGAAGGATTCAGGGAACGGAAAGATACAGGGTGATGATTTCTGGAATGAATTGGAACAATTGATCAAGCTTTCAGTAAATGATTTGAATAGCATGAAAGAGGCTGAGGGCCAAAATCTACGAGTGGAAATAGAGAAATGGAAAAACAGGATTTCCGAATTGCTGGATGAAATAGAAACTATGGCTCCAAAAGTAATATTGGAGTATAGTAATCGAATTCAAGAGAGGGTTGCTTCTCTGCTGGAAGGCATGGAAAGCAAGATAGAAAAAGATGATTTAAACAGGGAAATTGCGATCTTTGCTGATAAATGTGACATTTCTGAGGAATTAGGAAGACTGCGAAGCCATATTTCATTACTTGACAATGTGATGGAAAATGAAGAACCGAATGGCAGGAAATTAGAATTTATAGTACAGGAGATGTTTCGTGAGGCTAATACAATAGCTGCCAAAGCAAATAACGCTGATATAATCAGAGATGTAATTACGATCAAGACTGAGATTGAAAGGATAAAGGAACAGGTATTAAATGTAGAATAGCTGCTGCTGTTTAGCAACAGTGGCTGAGTATTTAAACAGTATATGGTATTATTTGTGAATGGGGAAAAAGGGCAGGCTGGTAATTATTTCAGGTCCATCAGGGAGTGGCAAGACATCAATTTGCAAAAAACTGACCAAAAACCCTGAAATAAGACAATCAGTTTCTTATACCACCAGGGAACCCAGAGAAGGTGAAAGAAACGGCATTGAGTATTGTTTCATAGAAAGAAGCGAATTTGAGAAGCTCATCAGGGAAGGCAAATTTATAGAATACGCTGAATACTGTGGTTATTTATATGGAACACCTGTTGAACCTATTAGAGAAGCAATCGATAATGAAAAGGTATTTATACTTGTTATTGACGTTATGGGGGCATTACAGGTTATGGACAAAATGTCCGAAGCAATTTCTATATTCATAAAGGCGCCTGATGACAAAACATTAAAACTGAGGTTGAAGAAAAGACTCACAGATGACGACGCTGCGATCAATGAAAGATTTATGGTAGCCAAAGAGGAGATGGAATATAGCAAGTATTATGATTATTGTGTGATTAATGATAATTTGGACGATGCCGTGAAAGAGATTGAAGGAATTTTAGAACTCAGTGATTGAGGGATTTAAGAATTGAAGAATTAAGTAAGCAATATGCCAGGCTTACCGCCTGCTATTTAAACCTGAATATAAAATGACAAAGAATATAATATATGGTGTTACCGGCAGTATTGCCGCATTTAAAGCGGCGGCAATAGTTTCGAAGCTAAAAAGCCAGGGTTTTGATATTACGGTTATAATGACAAAATCTTCGCAAAATTTCATCAATCCGCTGACTTTCAGGACACTTTCGCAAAATAAGGTTATCACGGATATTTTTGTTGAAGATAACGAGTATGACCCTAAACATGTTTCCATTGCAGATAAAGCGGATATAGTCGTAATTGCACCTGCGACTGCTAATATTATTGGTAAGCTGGCGTCTGGTATTGCAGATGATGCGCTGACCAGTATTGTTATGGCTTCAAATGCCCCTGTGTTGATTGCTCCAGCAATGGAGGAGAGAATGTACACTAATTCCATAACACAGAGGAATATAAGGGTTCTTCAGGAAGTGGGATATAAGTTTTTGGGACCGGAAAAGGGCAGGTTAGCCTCTGGCCGGGCAGGTGTCGGACGCATGGCAGATACAGAATTGATAATTCAGTCTATAATAGATGAACTGGAGAATAAGTCTTATAATGCAGAAAATAAAACTGAAGATAAAGAGAAAAACAGGTTGCGAGGACCTGCCGTTACCAGGTTATATGAGTCAGGCAGCAAGCGGCATGGACCTCTACGCGGCAGTTGAAAATCAAACAGTCATAGAAAAAAATGAAATCAAATTAATTCCTGCAGGTATTTTTATTGCATTGCCATATGGTTATGAAGCGCAGGTCAGGCCAAGAAGTGGATTAGCACTAAAACATGGAATTACAATAGTCAACTCGCCAGGTACAATCGATAGTGATTACAGGGGTGAAATAGCCATTATCTTATGTAACCAGGGAAAGGATAAATTTTTAATAGAAAGAGGTATGCGAATAGCACAGTTAGTTGTGCAGCCTGTTATCCATGCTGAGTTAGAAGAAGTAATGGAGCTGGAAGATACTCACAGGGGAGAAGGAGGGTTTGGGCATACAGGACACTGATGAATGAGAAAGAAAAAAAGTTTATTTATGGAAAAGTTAAGTATTTGGAAATGAATTAGCACCCTGACTGGCAGCAAAATAATAGAATTTGAAAAGGAGCTAATTTCTTATGCAAAGAACAAGAATCTTTCATACAGCATATTCAATGGTTATCTTCACGGTTGGAATATTTATCCTGTTAAGTATTGCAACATTTTCTCCTAATGACCCGCCATTTGCAAATTATCCTGTAAACAATCCTGTACAAAATTATTGTGGCAAAATGGGTGCCGGTGTTTCCGGTTATCTGATAGCATGTATAGGAATAACGTCCTATGTCTTTGCATTGTTGATAAGCACTTTGGGGATTTCACTGTTTTTAAAGAAAAAGATTGAAATCCTGTGGGTGAGAATACTTGGTGGAATATTGCTGATTTTTTCGATTTCACCTATACTTGGCATACTTGATAATTTAACAAACTTATTTGAGTTTCCTCTTGAAACAGGCGGTATTATCGGCATGATTGCGGCTTTCAGATTAACAGAATATCTTGGTATTCCAGGCGCTTGTATAGTACTCGCTATGGGGTTCATTATATCCATAACACTCATTTCCAATAAATCATTGGAATCCTCTGTTGGCTGGGCATATAGAAAGATAATGAAAATGTTTATTTCGAAATCCTTGGTAAATGACAAGGTAAATAATACACAGAACATTATTGACAGGGATTTTGTAGAAGACGAGTATGAAATAGAAGGGGATGCTATAGAGGAAGACGGAGACGTTGATACTGTAACCGTTAAACCGACATCTTACGTGGAGAGAAAAACCGGGAAGAGAACCCAGTCGCTTAAAGCAAGGAAACATGGTTTGTCCAAAGACAAAGGCTATGTGCTTCCTCCAATTTCACTATTGGATGAACTTAAAAGGCATAAGTTTGACAGTGATGAACATGTTATGGAGAAAGCATCTGTGTTAAAGGGATGCTTAGAACAGTTTAATGTAATTGCAGAGGTTGTGGGTATGGAGAAGGGGCCTTCTGTCACCATGTATGAATTGGAGCTTGCGCCCGGTACAAAGGTTGGGAAGATATCAAATCTCTCTGATGATATTGCAATTGCCCTTAAGGCTCCCGGCATACGTGTAGTTGCCCCTATTCAGGGAAAATCTACTATTGGAATTGAAGTGCCAAATACCCATAGAAAACCTGTACAAATACGGGAATTATATGAGACAGCAATTAATGATATTCATAAATATACCATACCTTTATTATTGGGCAAAGACATTGCCGGATATCCTTTAATATCGGATCTTGCCGCTATGCCGCATTTATTAGTTGCAGGAACGACCGGTTCCGGAAAGTCGGTATGTTTGAATTCTATAATCCTAAGTATACTTCTTTTCCAAAGACCGGATGAATTGAAGCTAATACTGATAGACCCGAAGATGGTGGAATTCTCGGCATTCAGGGATATTCCGCATTTGATTGCGCCTGTCGTTACAGATATGAAAAAGGCGGCGGCAATATTGGAATGGGCCGTAAGTAAGATGGATGAACGGTATACGCTTCTGGCAAGGGCTGGCGTAAGAGATATTGCCGGGTATAACAGATTGAGTGAATCAGAAAAGGAAAGGAGGCTGAATCCGGAAGGAGATGCGAGTCTTGATGACGTCCCTTTCTTTCTGCCAAGTATGGTGGTTGTCTTAGATGAATTGGCTGATTTGATGATGGTTGCGTCAAAAGAGGTGGAAGCTTCCATTATCAGGCTTTCTCAGAAGTCCAGGGCAGTTGGAATTCATCTTGTGGTCGCTACTCAAAGGCCGTCAGTAGACGTAATCACGGGCTTAATAAAATCTAATTTGCCATCAAGAATCTCATTTCACGTTTTTTCAAAAGTGGATTCACGTACGATTCTTGATCAAAACGGAGCAGAAAAACTTTTAGGCAAGGGAGACATGCTCTTTTTGCCGCCAGGCACCTCCAAGCTGGCGAGAGTACAGGGAACATACGTCAGTGATGCAGAGATCAATAGAGTTGTTGACTATTTAAAACAAATATCACTTCCGGAATTCAGCCCGGAATTAAAGGTATGGCAGGGTTCGTTAAGGGGAAACGATGATGCAAAAGACGAACTATATGAAGAAGCGGTAAGGATTGTATTGGAAACACAGCGCGGGTCTGTATCGTTGCTGCAAAGAAGATTAGAGATCGGTTACTCTCGTGCTGCAAGACTGATAGACTTGATGACAGAAGATGGGATTGTCGGCGAATATAAGGGGAGCCAGGCAAGAGAAGTGTTTGTTGATCTTGAAGTATGGGAGGCACAGAAGAAATAAAGTGTGGTTAAATCATGGATATTGAATACCAAAAAACCAATGCCCGATCAGAGAAATTAAGCTTCCTGAAAAGTGCTGCTTTTAATCTCCCGAATAGAATAACACTTTCAAGGTTATTGCTAGCTGTTGTTTTTTTCGCTTTTTTATCATACAGGTATTTTAATGTGGCTTTAGCTGTCTTTTTTGTTGCAGTTGTTACAGATTGGCTGGATGGATATTATGCCAGAAAGTGGGGTTTGTCAACGGACCTGGGACGTATTGTAGATCCATTTGTGGACAAGGTTATTATCTGTGGAGCTTTTATTATCTTTATACATATCGCAAAGGATGTTATTGCGCCATGGATGGTAATTGTAATAGTGGCCAGGGAATTTTTTGTTAGTAGTATAAGGGGGTTTTCTGAATCAAAGGGAGTCAAATTTGCCAGTAATATGTGGGGGAAGACTAAGATGGTTATTCAATCAGGAACTATTTGTGCAATGATCCTCTACTATGCTCACTTTAAAACTATTACATGGATGGAATACATAGTTTATACCTTAATATGGATTACAGTTATAGTTACCATAATTTCCGGCATAATCTATGTACTCTCCGCAAAAAAGACCCT
>MHZA01000037.1 GCA_001828595.1 Planctomycetes bacterium RIFCSPLOWO2_12_FULL_40_19 | reverse complement strand
CAACATTGAAATTCCTAAACATAAATAGCCGAGGCATCCTGCCTCGGTACTGCATGCGGTCAGGCAAGATGCCTGACCTATATTATTAGTTATGGAGTGCATTGACCGCCTGCCTGTGCGCTGCACGCAGACAGGTGTCAATGCCGTCATACCATAGGCCTGTCTGCGTCCTCTGCACCTCTGCGTTAAAATAAAAGGCTAAAAATCTTGCAACTGTTAATCTGTGTCCGCAGCGCCCTGGCTGACAACAGCATTCAGTCTTTCCCGGCCTTCTTCGGCATCAAAAGAAGATATTCTCTCGAGTATCTGAAGTTTAATAAAAAAAACAACAAGCCTTTCTATATCAAAATAATGCCCGAACTCCAACTCGTCAAGATACCGCCACCTTGCTCTATTAAGAATCTCTTCCGCCATAAGAGGAGAATCCGTATAGAAGGCTTCCTCTGCAAGGAGCGTCTGAGAATGATCAACTATTTCACCTCTTACAAATTCATCAGGTTTAAGACCCAATTTTTCAGCCCTTAATCTAACAAGTGCGTTTCTTACACCTCTCTCCCACCCGAAAAACCTTCTTACGATATCAAAAGACGCTTCATCTTTTTCTACATCAAATAAGCTTATGGATTCAAGTATGTTAAAATCGGTTTTCTTTAAATATTTCTCGCAATTAGCAAGGAAGTCGTCTTTCCGGACAGGAAGTTCTTCACTTAAGGAAAGGCTTGGCAATGATGTGATAACATAGTAGTATTGTTCCTTCATTACTATTTTGATAGCAGTTCCATCCACCGCAGAAGCAATGTAAAAGCAGGGGGTTCAAATTCTGTCCGTCCGGCAAGCCGTTCGCCAGCCCGACAATCATTCTGGCGGAGACGGGAACTCCTGCAACAAAGATTCGTTTTTTTCTTTGCGAGCTTTGCGGTGAACATTACCTATTTTACACTCTTTTTCAGCGAATCTATAAATTTGTAAAACCTTGGATTTAAATATTCCGCAAGTACTTCTGCGAGACCCTCGTCTGTAAAATCATGGTAGACATGGCTTCCTTTGACGCCTACTCGGAAACCTTTCTCTATATTCGGGTGGGCTTTAAGTTCTATACCCGTCTTTATTTCCTCATTAAGTTTCGATAAAAACCCTTCAAGCAGAGCGTTTCTGTCGGATTCGCTTAAAAGCAATTCAATATTCAGTTCTCCCATCTCATCCTTCTTCCACCCTTTTATAAGTTTAATTAGTATTGCTTCCAGGGTTTTGCCGGACAAAACTGTTTGGTATTCTCTTTTAATAAGGGAATCAAATATTTCTGTAAGGGAAGTCTGTATGCTGAGGATTATGTCTCGTGCGGCCTGCTCAAGCGCCATTTTACCGATACCCTCCTTCTTCCTTATCTCTTCCTCTGCCTCTTTGGTAATTGCCTCGGCATCCAGACCCGCCTTGTTTAAGATTTTAGAAGCGGTAAGCCTGGCCTCCTTTATAATTTCCTCAGACCTTCTCTCTGCCTCCTCTATTCCTTCAGCCTTGATCTTCTGAATGATATCATTAAGGTTTGTATTTGAGTTTTCCGGAATTTTCATAAATTTTGAATCGTAAAGTTATTGGTAGTTAGCCTGATGCGGAGAAATCATCGATAATAATGCTCGTGCGGCCTCTTGTAGTTTTGAGATTTTCATTCTTGGTAATATCCCAATTTATTTCTTTTACTACTCAATGATAAAACATTCATAATGTATATACAATAGTATTCTTGTGGATATTGGTGTTTCTTTAATAAGTTATAAAGCTGGTCCGGCAGGTTCACATTTAACCGGTAACGAGAATGAATTCAGAAAGACAATAGGTAACCTCACAAATGATGAAAGCAGTCCGACTTTCTGATAAAAAAGGCCGCTACCCGCAATCCGGTTAAGCTGATTATTAGATTTGTACAACTTTTAAGTTTAGATATTTCCGGAGTTATGAAAGATTTTACTTATGGTATTACGGTGATTGAATATTAAAGATGTTATATAAGGAGATGGCGAGGCGGTGTTTTAGTCAGTAAGGTGTCCATTGGCTTGTTAAGAAACTCAAACCTTAGACCATCAGGAGGTTTAGGATGAGTTTAAAACTCATTCCAAACCTCCTAATGGTTGATTCAATACACAACAGCAAATCTTGGGTTTTCTTCCTAACCGGATGAAAGTAATAATTTAATCGGTTGTTAAAATGGTTATTTGCATAAGTTGTCGATTTTTATGACTTACCTTATTCCTTTTTGCAAAGCGGGCATGCCAGGAAGTCTGCATCGCATTCATCACAATGATGCATGAGCCATTCTCCAGGTGTTTTCTTACAATCAGGACACTTCATTTCCCACTTTACAGGCGCCTCTATCTTTCCCTTAATACGTCTTGCAAGTACCTTTTTACATTTGGGACACTTTGTTGCTGCAGGTTTTGAAACTGCCAGGCACTCTACGCATGTCAGGAACTCTTTTTCACACTTATCACAATGAGAAACTCCGAACTCCGTTGTTTCTTTTTTACAATCCGGGCAATGCATAGCCACAGGTGCAGTCACCTTTCCTTTAGGACGGGCTGCAACCTTACTTTTACAAGTAGGGCATACTGGCGGATTATAGGCTTGGATCTCAGGAAGTTCAGGCCCCTTTGGCTCTTTCTCACCTGCATAAACAAAATTTCCCACCAGCATTGTTAAGCTAACAAATGCAACCGCAAAAGCAAATGTTCCAATTAATTTCTTATTAAGCATTCTCTTTCACCTCCTTGAAATTGTTTTTATCTACCAAAATGTCTATTCTCAACCAACATGTTTAGATAGGAACTTAACTTGGCTTAATGTATCAATTTTGATGCCAAAGAGACCTAGCGCTAAAAAAAATTACTTAACATGCCGTTATCAATGAACTTAATTCTTATTGTTCATAGTTATTTTGAGTATTAAATAATACACGCATGTACAATTAACAGGCTGATGTCAGCCAATTTACTTTAAGTAAGCCAACCATAATTTATTAACTTCGTTTCTATAATTTAAGTCTTCAAAATTACTATCTACATATTCTTTAGAGCTTGAAATATTCCTTATACGCTTAAAGCACCAAAGTTACCAACATATTGTTGCTAATTACTTAAGTTGTTCTCTTGTTGTTGTTTACAACCCGCTGAAATCGGCTTTTTTCTAAACTTGGCTTTGAATAAAATAGACGAGGCATCCTGCCTCGGTACTGCATGCGGTCAGGCAAGATGCCTGACCTATATTATTAGTTATGGAGTGCATTGACCGCCTGCCTGTGCGTCGCACGCAGACAGGTGTCAATGCCGTCATACCAAAAGTCGTGCTTACGCCTCAGGCGACAGGCGACTGCCAAAGGCGTGACCTGAATCAGCACAGATTCTAAGGACAATTGTTTTCAATAAAATTGAAAGCCCCCAACTTATAAGCCACAATAAAATGTAGCATATCAAACTCTTAAATTCTACAATTGATTGTATCAAATCAGAATGTTAAAATGATAACTTATAATCACAGAGGATAAGAAATTATGATTTAGGAATTTAGGGATTCTTCAATTCTTAAATCTATATAAGGAGGAGGGATTATTATGAGTAAACACAAAACCCGCAGAGAGTTTATCAGAGAAACATGCGCCAATACAGTACTGGGCGGTATATTTCTGTCTCAAATACCATTGCCGCCTGACCTCTTACCTGATGACATCGAAACAGATTCAGGATTAACAAACACACTAAATCCACAATCCCTTGTCGTAGATGTTAAAAGCAGGAAAGATGTCATGCAGGGAGTAACCGCAGATATCTCACTGGTCAGGCAGATGATGAACGCAGGCATAACTTCACTTACAGGCACAAATAACCCGAAAGATGCATGGAAATCACTCTTTCACGAGGAGGAAAGGATAGGCATAAAGATAAACGGCCTCGGCGCTCACATCCTTGCCGGTAATTATCAAATCTGCTGGGCTATTGTTGATGCGCTCAAGGATATTGGGGTAAAAGAAAATAATATAATTATCTGGGATCAATTTCAACATCATTTACTGTCGTCAGGCTTTACGCTGAATACGTCTTTCAAAGGTGTAAGGGTTTACGCAACAGACAGAGGCGGAGAAACAAAAGCCCTGGATTCAGGCAGTTCACACAAAGAGTACGACAGTGGATACGGAGCGGTGAGAATCAGCAAAATATGGACTGAAGAGGTTGATTCAGTCATAAACCTGTGTTTACTGAAAGACCATGGCATTGCAGGTGTAACCATTGCGCTGAAAAACATATCTCATGGCGTGATCAGTCACCCTGAAATCTTTCATGATGATTCATGTGACCCTTTCATTGCCGCCATAAATTCAATACCGGCAATCAAAGATAAGATAAAACTTCACGTCTGCAACGGAATACTCGCTCTTTACGATGGCGGGCCAATGCCTAATAAAAGTCATGTGTGGAGCAATAACGGAATCATGTTGAGCAAAGACCCGGTAGCAATGGACACAATAGGCTTGAACATTATTGAGAAAAAGAGAAAGGAGAGAGAACTGTCTTCACTATTCAACCGTCCAAACCTTCCAAAACATATCGAAACAGCAGGTAGATACGGGCTTGGCGTAAGCGACTTAAATTTGATAAATCACAAAGCAGTACTGATATAATCTATATTGAGCAATTTTATATTATATACCATCTCTTGTCTCTCCTCTCACCGAAACCTCTTACATTGGAAGTATTCTGTATTATCCACTACTCTCTTCAGACTTAGACTGTTCTTGCTTTTCCTGTTCATTTTCCTTCCCTTTCTCTTTTTCGTGCTTTTTATCCTTCTCTCCCGCCTTGATGTGCTGCTCTATTCTATACATCAATGCCAGTAAATCATGACCTGTGAGAAATGTCTCTTTGTGTCCTGCAGGCATAAGCCCCATATCCAGGCATTCTAAATAAGCGTACCGTTTGGTCATCCCAATATCCGGCGCAGCAAGTCCATTCTTTATCTTAAGACCGGAACACATTAAGCCGGCGCAGCTTTTAGCGGCATTTATTACCCGCATGGTAAGACCACCCTTTATCTTAAGGACTTTGCATATCATATAAGACACTATCCCACGTGTAAGAGGTTTTTCTGCCTCGTACTTCCACCTCTTTCCGATAATCTCTTTTTTCTTAAGCTCTAAGACCAGTTCGTCAAATGTCAAATTTTTCTCGTCAATATCGGTAAAGTGCGAAATTCCTCTGCAGCCATCTTCGTATGTCGCCACACCTTTTTCAGTCAGTTCCCTGTATACATTATTATTAATATTATCCTCTGCCGATATATCTTTGCTCTGAAATATGAAAAGGCAAAAACATACTAAGGCAAGATTAATTTTACAGTTCTTGTTTATATCGAACTTCATTTTTTTATTGGCTTCTGAGACCTGCCAGAATATGTACCAATCCCCGCCAGAACAGCCTTGCCCGCCCGGATGAATCCGTTCGCCAGCCCGACTATCATTCTGGCGGGGGACGGGTCGGGCTGGCGAACGGCGGAACCTGGCGGGCAAGCGGGGAGTCCTCCCCAACGAAACTAACCTAAAACTGAAACATTATTGTAGCCATCACAAAATCCCTTGCATCTTTATCACTGTACGCATTACCCGGATAAAATCTGCCGTAATCTATAGAAGCGCTCAGATCTGAGAAAATCTTCCACGTAATATTAACGTCAAACTCCTTCCCGATATTCCTTATTCGCCTGTCAGCCCTGGTGTCTGAGATGGCGCCCTCTTTTTCATCTTTTCTAAAAAGAAAGTAGTTAACCTCCACGTTAACATTTTTGTTCTGCATATGTTCCAATGGGTAAAGAGAACAACCCAACTTAAGCATTCTCAAGTTGGATATACGGGGCGCGAGACTGAGGCCCGTATCTATATATCCAAAATTCAAAAAATTCCTGTCTGTACTTCCCTCTTCATTTCCTCCAATGGTATTGGTCACCCTGTCGGTACGGTCAGGGTCTCCGGAACCAAACGCGTATTGAGCGCTGAACGTGGGATGCGTAATTATATTATAATTATAACTTAGTGAAGCGTCGAGCGCCCATGCCTCTATCTGTTCATTGTCCGGCTCTATCCCGACTGTTGCGGCCTCCGGATAGCTTTTACCTTCCTGCCGGATTCCCTCTATTTCGTAGTAAAGATTCTTGATGATTTGACCTCGTGAACCGATACCATAATATCTGGAGTTATATTCATAATCCTGGTCGGGGTCTTCAGGACTCTCTCCGCTATGGTCTTCCTGCATGAGTGCAAAAAGGTAAGGTACGTGCCGTTTAAGGCGCTTATACTTCACTTCTGTACCGTAAAAGAAACGTCTGCTGTCACGAAAACCCGGTACGCTGAAGTCAATATTCTCTTCATCAATAAGGTTTTTGAAGCCAAAAAATTTAAAATCCACCCACTTACTCCTCCCATTCAGCTCTATACCATTGGCATTCTTTGCGTAGGCGATTTGCCTGCCAATAGATGAGCGAAAACGGCCCGCTTTTAATTCCATCTGAACGGGAATTTCATATTTGAAATATTTTCTCAGCGCCTTATCTATGGTTATGGTATAAATACCCTGATCAAACCCCTCTTCCAGATTCCACTTAAACTGGTTTTCCGTGCTCCTGTACTCGTCTCCCTGATTCCAGTCAATATGCTGACCACGAAACCTCACATAGAAACTATGGATATCATCCAGATTCAGATTGCCCCATAAATAAAAGTTATTGGATTTCTGTGTCCTCCGTTTGTCAGAGACGCTGGCGTTATCAATATCATCATAAGTAAGGAACATGAATCTTTCGGAACCTCCCCAATCCCACAGGAGGCGCTGTGACAATTCTCTCCTCGCTTCCAGTACATGCGCAACCTCTTTTTCCAGCTTCTGTTGCCGTACCTTTTGCGCCTCTTCCAATGCAATATTCTGGGCATCGACAGGAACACTATGAATATATGTGAGTAAGATTGATATAATAAAGAAGCCTTTAATTGAGTATATTCTTACCATAATAGTGACAGGAACAACTGAAGATTTCACAGGCTGCCAGACCCCGTCCGAACGGTTTGGCCGGGCGGGCAACATCATTCTGGCGGGGAAGCCTGTGCCACCATGATTGAACCAACCAGAATCTCACACAGAGACGCCGAGATCACTAAGAAAACAAAATTCAAAAAATAAAACCAAAAATAACAGTTTCTACCCTTTGTGTTCTTTGTGGCTTCGTGTGAGGAATTGGTTTCGGTGTGAGGACACACCGAAACTCTTGTCACTATTTGTCTAAGTATGCGTATTCACAATTCTCACCCTCTTTTTCACAATGAGCCTTATGGGCGGCAATGATACTATAAAGGACGGT
>MHZA01000036.1 GCA_001828595.1 Planctomycetes bacterium RIFCSPLOWO2_12_FULL_40_19 | reverse complement strand
CGTATCGTTTATGAAATCAAAGCAAATGAGATTCATATTCTTACCGTAATACATGGAAAACGTATATTCGATAAAGAAAAAATCTAACAAGCCACTGGAGATTGACGCCCAACAGCGAGTCTCCGTTCAAGCGATTGTTAAGCATAGACAGTTTATCTTATTCAAACCTGGTTGCTACTTTTGTTGGGCGCAACTCAGCTTTTTCGTTAGCCAGGTAGGATGGGTTAAGCGGAACAAACCCATCAATACTTTTTTTTGTTGGGGTGTGCTTCGCCTGCCTGTGCGTGTTCGCACGCAGACAGGCTTCACCCAACATTACTTTAATTAACTCCTCAAAGTCCTCAAGAAGGATAGAAATAAGGTATCCATAAACCCTTCAGATTGAAAGACTCAGGAACTCCTTGAAAGACATTATACAAAAAGCATGTCAATCCTCGAACCATTAAAATCCAGAATTAAAGCCACAGACGAGCTAATAGATGAAATAGTTTATAGATTGTATGGATTAACAGAAGAAGATATAAAGATCGTCAGGCAAATGATAGGAATGATTGACTTTTATCAGCCCAATTGTGATAATGGGATAAAATATGCGTGGTTAATTTAAAAAACATTGGGAGGATAAAAAAATGAAAATTCAAGTAATTTTAGAACCAAGTGATGAAGGGGGATTTGCGGCAATCGTTCCTTCACTTCCCGGTTGTATAAGTGAAGGCAATACGAAGGAGGAGGCATTAAAAAATATCAGAGAAGCCATTGAATTGTATCTTGAACCAGTTGACGATGATCTGAGGTTTAATCCTGATGCGCAGGTGTTAGAAATTGCTCTATGACAAAAGTCCCGAATTTGAATTATGGACAGGTCGTTAATGCTTTACGTCGTGATGGATGGGTAATTGTCCGGTAAAAAGGCAGTCACATACGTCTGCAAAAGCATACGACAGAGAGAACACTAAAACTCACAGTTCCAGCGCACAACCCTATCAAGAGGTCTACATTATCCCATATCATTAAACAAGCACACTTATCCGTTGATGAATTTACAAGATTGTTATAGAAATCGAAACGCCCTTTCCTGAAAAGTCAGAAATTTCGCAACTTTCTTGCCTATCTTGCCGATCTGATGATCGAAATTAACAAAAAGAAGAATGAGGAAATCAAGCTTGCCTACCGGCAGGCAGGGGTTTTCTGAAGTGGTTTGAACGTGAAATCGGTGCAGAGATTGACATCCTCGCAAACAAGATTGCCTTAAAAGAATATCACGAAACCGACTTTAATCAACTCCCCGAAGTCCTCAAGAAAAATAGAAACAAACAACTTGACAATATTGCACATCAGCATTAGCATAGTCTTAATCTTAGTCAACCTTAATGGAGGTCTTTTATAATGAAAACATTATCTCTGTCAGAAGCGAAAATGAAGCTAAGCAGCCTTGTTGCGGCTGTTAACACCACCGACGAGGAGGTAGTAATCACAAAAAATGGTTCACCCGCCGCTGTTTTGGTGAGTCCGGACGAATTTGAAAGCTGGAAGGAAACAATTGCCATTCGTTCTGATTTGCCATTTATGCAGGAAATAAAAGAAGGATTAAAGGCATTGAAAAACAAAAAGACTCGCTTGTACACGCTTGAAGAGCTTTTTAAATAACCCTCTTTTGACATGAAGACGCCGATGTATAAACTCAAGGTTCCTGATGATATAGCCGAACTTATCCGCAACATGCATCCACATCTAAAAAAGAAAGTCAGGGCATCCTTACAATCAATTCTCTCTGATCCGTATTCAGGAAAAGCATTAAAGGACGAGCTTGCAGGTTTAAGAAGTTTTCGTGTGGGCCGACTCAGGATAATATACAGGATTTCAGACCAGAAGCTGATTGAAATTGTTGCAATTGGTCCGCAGGAAACCATCTATGAAGAAACTTTCAGGCTGCTTAAAAGGAAATAAATTCATTAGAAAATTCTCATAAAAGTTTGAAATTCCTGAATGCTGTGGGAGACACCTGAGGGTCACCTTGATTTGTGATTAACGTTGACAAGTTTACTTCCCCGCCTGAATGACGTAGTCGGGCAGGTCGGGTAAACCCGCCCGGATGAATCCGTTCGCCAACCCGATACTCATTCTGGCGGGGTCGGGGGCAGGCCCGCCAAAATAATAGTCGGGTAAACACTATACTTATTTCTCTGCAAAAGTGAAATCATTTATACTTGTTATTACTCTTATGAATGGATAATATTAACGGCTGAAGCCGAAATAATTTGGCAATGAACTATAATAGGATTGCAGGAGGTGGTTAAAATGGTAATTATTAATAGGGAAAAGGCAAAAGATATGTATTATGCCAATGTGATGTATGAGTACCACAAGGTTACTGAAAAGATCAGGCTTTTCACAAAGAAATACGCGATGTCATTTGAACAGTTTGAAAAGGACATAAAAGGATCTGAGAAAGAAGACTTTGAGAGGTGGGATGATTATATGGAATGGAAAGGATATGAAAATGTCTTACAGAATCTGATCAAAGAAAAGAAGGAGTTGGAAGTTGGAGATTATAAAGTGTCTTGAAAAGAGTAATGTAGTCAAAGACTTTAAAGTTTCTGTTCTTGAGTTTTTTGAAGGTGGTTTCTACATAAAGATCAAGGTTACGTTGAATAATAATACAGAACTGTACATAAGGGAATACTCTGACGTTAATGTGCGAAACTATTCATATCACTGGCAAGAATCAAGTAAAAAATTATTGATCAGATGGGACAACTCTGCTCATCACAAACATATTGAAACATATCCACATCATCTTCATCAAGGTAATAATGTCTCACCAAGTTACCAAATCTCTTGCGAGGAAATCCTAAAGGTAATTGAAGAGAAAATTTGAACAAAAAGGACTTCTGCCTGTTATTCGTATAATCGGTTTACCTGGTGCCGGTAAAACTACTCTGGCTAAAAGATTGGCGAAAGAGTTGAAGCTTCCGGGTTTACGGTATAGGAGAATATCGTTCCAGATTTCCAATGATCCCTATCGGTGAAGCTGGTGAGATATTTGAAGCAGTAAAAGAGGTCACCCATTTTACCTTGCTCTTTTACCTGGCGACCACATTCGTAGTGACAGAAAGTTCTACGTTGTCACGCATGAAAACGATTGTAATCTCGCTGCCTGCCTGCAACGCCTTTAAAACTGCGGAAAAGGTTTGCAGGTCTTCGATTACTGTGTCTCCTATACGTGTGACGACATCACCCTCCTGGAGACCGGCTTCAACTGCAGGTGTATCAGGCATCACGCCGTCAAGGCGAACGCCTTTACCTGTATAAGCAAAGTCCGGTACTGTGCCCAGAACGACTTGCCTTTTCGTATGCAGAGACTTTTTCTGCTCAGCAGGGCTGTCTTTTGCACCGGTTAGAGTTGAGGTCAGAGGTTCCGGCCTTGCGGCGAGATACTCAACTACTTCCTTCAAGACGGCAGCAGTCTTGACCAGACCTGCCGTATCTATTCTATCAGCAGTGTCAGTTGGACGATGGTAGTTATCGCGTGCGCCGCTGAAGAAATGTACTGAGGGCACACCTGCATCTAAAAAACTCTTTTCATCGCCGTTGCCGGTATCTAAGGTTGATTGTTTAATTGGAACGCCGGTTACGTATCCGCTACCGCGAAGAATATGTACCCATTCGCGTGCTGAGTGAGTGCCGAATATGGTCAGCGCATCCTCCCCTAACTGGCCGACTGTATCTATATTGATCATTGCCATAGTTTTTGAGGCAGGGTATTTCTTTGCCTGCCTGATGTAATGCAGTGAGCCGAGCTTGCCGGCTTCCTCTGCGCTGAAGGCCGCAAA
Source organism: Planctomycetes bacterium RIFCSPLOWO2_12_FULL_40_19 (assembly GCA_001828595.1). Taxonomy (GTDB): domain Bacteria; phylum Planctomycetota; class Brocadiia; order Brocadiales; family Scalinduaceae; genus Scalindua. Next base: position 3,682 of record MHZA01000036.1, on the reverse strand, counting down.
CACAATCGTGCGTTCAGGCTGACAATTTTTACCAATCAGGCGTGCAAATTCCAGTAAGACGGAGATACCACTGGCATTGTCGTCGGCGCCGGGGTGAATCTTGCCTTCGTTACCCGCAAGACAATCAGGCCAGCCGAGTCCATGAGAATCATAGTGTGCGCCAATAACCAAGCTCTGCCCGGCCCATTGCGGATTTGTACCCGGAATGACTCCTATTACGTTCTTAATAGTGACAACTTCACGATCAGGCATATCTACTTCTTCAGTCCAGGTCTGAAAATAATCATCTGTACCATCCACACAGGGCTGCAAACCGGCATCAGAAAACTGCTTAGCAATATAGTCAGCCGCTTTATCTAATCCGGGAGTGCCGAGTCCTCTGCCCTCCAACTCGTCAGAAGCGAGGTATTCTATATCATGCAGCATTCTCGCTTCGGAGAAAACGGGAGGCAATTGTGCAAGGGCAACACGCGGCGCCAGTTTGGCCACCGTTGGCTCCACTTCTTTTTCATCACTTTGCGAAACGACTATAGACATAGGAGAATTGACCACCGGCCATTGGCCTTTAAATACGTTAGTGGGTTCATCACCGGTGAAGCCAAGATAGCTGTACTTGTTGTAGTGTGGAAGTTTCCTTCCCAGACCGGGCATTGCCGATACATTATCCGTGGCAAGCCAGGCCAGAGCATGAGCGCTGTTAGACGGATGCCGCGCCATTACTACAATAGAGTGTTGGCCGCGTCTCATTTCAGTACTTTCGATATATACTGTTTCCTCCTTATCAACGAAATCATAATCGGATAGCGCCTTTTTGATAATGTGACGGAAACGATTTTCCCATCCAAACAACCAGACGGCACGATCAGCAGGCAATTCAGCCAGCTCATTATCAAGCCTGATGTCTAGCTGCACAGAGCGTCCTTTCTGCCAACTGTTGGCCAGATCGCTATAGCCCAGACGAATTGGTTCAGACGCAGCGGCAGGTAATACCACCAATACCTGTTCGGCGCCAAAGACCTGGCTCATCGCCGGTGGGGTTTCATTGTGATCTAATGTGCGGAAGACATCAAATTCCGGATCGACATCCAGGAGCACAGGCCGCGCAGGAAATCTGAGATCCAGATGGTACTTGTCAGTATCAATATCAATACTGGTCTGATACGCGTTCGCAACACCTTCCATATGAACGGCGATTGGCAGCTTTAACCGGTAAGGTGCTGCTTCCTGGGTTTGTTCAACAGTGGCCGACAGTACGTAACCATCGCCTTTTGGTTTTGCAACAGCCTGGCTCACTTGCAGGGATGGCGCTCCTCCCCTCTTTACCCATTGTTCAAACATCGGTTTCAGGGGATCATCAGTCACATTATTGAAGGTAGTTGCAACATCATCAAAGGAAGCAACCTTAAACTTATATTTTCGATAAAATTGATTTAGAGACTTAATAAATACCTGATCTCCAAGTTGCCGGCGGAGCATGTGAAATAGCATCATGGTCTTGCCATAACCTACAGCCTCCGTTACAGCGCTGTACCGTGAACGGAATTCGGTCAAGGGAAAGTCCTTATCCTTATTGGCAGTTACATAGTTCGTGTATTTCTGCAGAACGGAACGACGGTATTCAACGGCCGCCCCTTGCTGTTCTTTTATAAGATGGTCGGCAAGATATGTTGTCAGGCCTTCGGCCCAATTGCCTTTTTCGTAATCAGTGTATACCCCGTTGCCCCACCAGTTATGGAGAATCTCATGGGGATAAGAAGAGTGAAGGATAAAAGGAAACCGAATGACCTTTGAGCCAAGCAGTGTGAATGACGGCATCCCATAACCGGTCTCCCAAAAATTTTCTACCAGGGCAAACTTACTATAAGGGTACTGGCCGAGAAGCTTTCGATACATCTCAAGGTACTGTGCGGTTGTATCCAGATATTTTTGTGCAAGCTGAGGATCAGGCTGACGCAGGAAAGCCATGGCTTCTACAGCGCCTGCAGCCTGGCCGTATTCGGTAAATTCAGAAGATATGAGATAAATCTCCTCCTGCGGTTTTTCTATCATCCATACATCCCGCCGGGAATTTGCACTGGTATCATGTTTTGTACGTGAACCCTGGCTGACAGATGACCAGCCTGCCGGCAATTCTACGTCCATACGAAACGTTACCAGTTCGTTTACGAAATGCGGATACCAGAAGGTGGACCCGCTTAAGAATATTCCTTCCGGGGAGATAATACCGGGCGATACGCTGAAGCTGCGCGCATATTCTTCGCCGTATTCTTCCACGGGATGAAAGATCTCACCTGCGTATTTGAGTGTAAACTGACTGGTTCCCGACGGCAGTTTAACCTCAAAAAGCTCCATCTTGATATTACTGTTTTGAAGTGATGGATTATTGCTGAAAAATCTGTCTGCTTCAGCGCCGGAGTTTCTTCTCAGTATTGTGCCTTTGTCAAGCGCCTCAGGCCTGAGTCCCTGATGTAGTGTGAAAAGGAGAGGTTCGGTTCTTGTAGATACATCTGGCAAGGTGATTTTATCAACTACTTCGAGCTGGTGGCTGTCCGGCTGCAGCTTAATCTTAAGGTCATGGTTGATCTGGCCGAACGTTGTTGCTGACACGATCACGATAAAGAAACCTGTTTGTAAAAAGCGCCATAATAATCGGCGATTCATATATATTCTCCATTGATTGTGAAAAAAGCCTTATTTGACAAGATTTACTTTTAGTCGAATTACTCCTGCATGTTGCTTAAGCGGTAGGATTACCCATTCACCAAAACGATCATCAAGGGTAATTAGAACTCTACTCTCTGAAATTACTTTCTCTAATATCTGCTAAAAAGCGCAGCTTTTTGGTCAGATGGATTGAGTTGTTAGATTGATTTTTATATAATTGAGAATGTCTTTTTGGGGTAATCAATTTTTAAAATAAAATTACTTAAGAAACTTTTTACACCGAGTAGTGGAATATGTAAATTTGGCATAAAATCAATCAAGACATTTTCGGTTAAGAAGTTAAATACGTTTATACAGACAGTGTGGCTATAAGCTATAGTTATCCCGTTACCAATGCTTATTCTTTTCTGGTAACCTGATTGTAAATTATGTCCTAAAGGCAGGGCAAATGTGGCGGGTAAAGCACATTCATCTGCTCCAGTGTCAATTAAGGCAAATACATTGATTTCTTTTTGATTCTCACGATTAATAATTGTAATGGGAAGATAAGGCTTAGATATATCTCCTACTCTCGTAATTGTAAAAGGATAATTTTCAATCAACATAATAGATCATACGTGTCCAAATTAGATTGACCTTTTTGGATATAAGATCAAGTGATTACAAGGTTTAACTATTTTGTTCATTTTTAAGACTTGAATCTCAATTTGGACAGTCATGATAATAGATATGAACTAAATCTTTATCTGGAACATAAAGGAGAAAAGGACTTTGAATACCTTTTTTCTGGGCTTCAGCTAAAGCCTCATCTGGAGTATTACCAGCCCCAACTATAGTATTATCATTCAGCACTTATTATTGCAACATATTGACCATTGTATTCATCAGAATTAATCAATACTCTTTCCATTATACCCTCCATTCAAGATTATAACATAATATTGTCTATTTCCCAATCTAACGGTTTGCGTTAGCCGCTGGTGGGCGGGACGAGACTCGCTTCGAGAGCAGAAAAAAC
>MHZA01000035.1 GCA_001828595.1 Planctomycetes bacterium RIFCSPLOWO2_12_FULL_40_19 | reverse complement strand
CAAAAAGATGAGGATTCATTGCCGCCATATGATATTCTGGACGGCATATTGAAGGCTTATGTTGAAGAATCTAAGGATGTTGATAATATAGTAGCATTAGGTTATGATGAATTACTTGTCAGAGACATTATCGGAAAGGTAGATAAGAACGAATATAAGAGAAAACAGGCTGCTCCGGGACTCAAGGTTACGACGAAGGCATTTGGAACAGGCAGAAGGATGCCTATTGCACAGCGGTACACGAGATAGAAAAAGCATATTTCTTGAAAAAATAATGTGTGTTTCTTTAGGTACTAATTCTACTTGCTATTTATTGCTGTGGGCATCATAACAAAAAGTCACGAAAATGGATAAGAAGCAAAAAACAAAAATAGATAAGGCCACTATCCTGGTAGTTGATGACAAAGAGATAAATCGCGATGTACTTCGCTCTTTAATTACCACTCTTGGACATGTCCCGATTCTTGCAGAGAACGGACTCTCTGCGCTAACCCAGATGAAAAATCATCCTCCTGACCTTGTCCTGCTCGATATTCTCATGCCGAAAATGGACGGATACAAAGTCTTGGGTCATATGAAGGGTGATAGTTTCCTATGTAACATTCCGGTCATCATGATCTCCGCCGTTTATGAGATGGAGAGTGTTGTCCGGTGCATCGAAAAGGGTGCAGACGACTAATCTGGTCAAACCATTCGATCTTATGCTTCTCAAGGCAAGGATTAGCGCATGCCTGGAGAAAAGACGCCTGCGAGACCAGAAGGAAAACTACCTCAAGCAGATTGAAGGCTATAACCTGAAACTGGAGGAACGAGTCAGTGAACATGTGCAACAAATCACTATTGCACAACAGGCTACAATCTTTGCATTAGCAAAACTTGCTGCATCACGCAACCTGGAAACCGGAGAACATCTTCAAAGAATGTGTGAATACAGTAAAGTCCTCAGTGATGAGCTTCGATTGCTTCCTAAGTATGAATCCGTAATCGATGAAGACTTTATCAGGAATATTTATGCTGCCTCACCGCTTCATGATATTGGAAAAGTCGGTATCCCAGATCGAATACTTCTAAAGATAGACAAACTGACTGAAGAAGAATATGCCATCATGAAAACTCATCTTATTATAGCTGGTAAAACGCTAAGAGAAGTAGACCAACAGCATCCAGGAAATGATTTTGTACGCGTAGGGATTGAAATTGCAGAAAGCCACCATGAGAGATGGGATGGCAAGGGATATCCTTACGGTCTTTCTGGAGAGGATATTCCATTGGCCGGGAGAATCCTTGCACTGGGAGATGTCTATGATGCTCATATTTCCAAGCAAGTCTACAAAGAGGCCTTTTCTCATGCTAAGAGTCGAGAGATTATACTCAGTGGCAGCGAGAAGAATTTCGATTCAGACATAGTGGAGGCATTTATTTCATCTGAAGATGAGTTTATTGCTATAAGCAAACGTTACGTTGACACTGAAAAAGAAACAGTATCTCTGGCAAAAATGTAACACACCGGGCTTAATTTTTCCCCAACCTCTGCCATCAACGTATTTACGTACTCTTTTATCGATATTTCCCTTTTCCAATACAGCTCATATTTTCCTCATTACGGATCCTCAAAAGGACACAGGCGCTTATTTTATTATTTTTGATTGCGGCTAGATATGCTATAATTTTCTATTAAAGTTACAAATCCAATTATGACTTATCTAACTTACATGAAATAAGTTTAAATCTATTTACCAGAGATGAAAATATGAAATTACACCTTCCAACAATTAGCCTCCCAAAGCGAACCAGAAAGGTTGTGTTTGTCGGGACATATCTGCCCCGCAAATGCGGCATTGGAACATTTACTTATGACCTCTTTCATTCAATATCTGAAGAAGCTATGAGCGGTAGTTGTGGTGTGATCGCCATAAACGATAAGCTGGAAGGATATGCCTATCCGCAGGATGTCGTGTTCGAGATTAATCAAAACGATATCCAAAGTTATAGAGTAGCCGCTGATTATATCAACTTATCTGGTATGGATATTGTATGTGTCCAGCATGAATTCGGTATTTTCGGAGGCGAGGGAGGCAAAAACCTAAATTATCTATTGGGGAATCTGAAAAAGCCAGTTGTTACTACGCTTCATACGGTTAATAGTTCCTTTGAAAGTCCTTTTAATGAATCATTCTTAAAGGTTGCAAACCTTTCAACTGCGTTAGTTGTCATGAGCAGCCAGGCAAAGGAAATTATCATGGAGGCTTATGGTGTTTCAGAAAATAAGATACATGTTATACCCCATGGTATTCCAGATGTGCCATTCGTGGATCCAAGTTTTTACAAGGACAAATTTGACGTTGAAGGGAGGTTTGTAATACTGACGTTTGGTCTTCTAAACCCTAATAAGGGGATTGAGATGGTATTAAATGCGTTGCCGGAAGTTATTAGAAAGTATCCTAAAGTAGCCTATTTAATTCTTGGAGCAACCCATCCTAATGTTAAGCGTCTTCAAGGCGAGGAATATCGTCTGTCATTACAGAGATTAGTAAAAAAACTTAAACTTGAGCAGCACGTTTTTTTTCACAATAGATTTGTTGAAATCCATGAACTTTGTGAGTTTATAGGGGCATGCGATATATATATTACCCCTTATCTTGAAAAAGAACAGATTGTTAGCGGCACATTGGCATATGCCTTTGGAATGGGCAAGGCTGTTATTTCAACACCATATAGGTATGCGCAGGAAATGTTAAAGGACGGTTGTGGAAAATTGGTTGAATTCGGAGACACTGATGCTCTAAGAAAGGCCATTATAAAACTAATGGAGGATGATGCAGAGCGAAATAAAATACGTAAAAAAGCCTATGAATTGGGAAGAAATATGATATGGAAGGAAGTGGCAAGACAATACCATAATGTATTCGAAAATGCGCTTAGTGAGTACACTATTTCAGGGAGAGGAAGAAGTTTGCGAAAAAAGTTTGTGGAACAGAATCCAATACCAGAAATAAAACTAGATCATCTCATTAGATTGACGGATGATACCGGGATTATCCAGCACGCTACTTATGGTATTCCAAACAGGAACTCGGGCTATTCGACTGATGACGTTGCCAGGGCATTGGTTGTTGTTCTTCAATATTACAATCAATTCCAGGACGAAAAGGTTTTACCTCTGGCAGAATTATACATAAGTTTCTTACACCATGCACAGTTAAGGGATGGGCGTTTCCATAACTTCATGAATTATAAACGGGAGTTTATAGATGAAGCAGGGAGCGAGGATACATGGGGCAGGGCATTGTGGGCAATTGGCTGCGCAATATACATAAAATCAAACCACCAAATCCAATTGCTGGCCAGAGAAATCTTTGCAAAGGCAATAACAAACATCGAATTAACACATCCACAGGCATTAAGCTATGCAATACTGGGCTTTTACTATTTTCTCCTCAAATATAAAGGGGCAACACAAGAAAAAAGAACTCTTCAAGATATGGCAGACAAATTGACAGATTATTATGAAACGTACAAAAGGGAAGATTGGCACTGGTTTAATGATACTATTACTTATGGATATGGTAAGATTGTTGAGGCTCTATTACTTGCCTATAAAATTACTGATTGTGACAAATACAGGGAAACTGCATTTAAGTGTCTTGATTTTCTAACTGAGCGATTGTATAAAAATGAATATTTTGATTTCGTAGGCAATCGAGATTGGTTGAAATCAGATGGGAGAAGAGAACACTATGACCAACAACCTATTGATGCAGGTTATTTGGTTGAGGCGTATCTTGCGGCGTATGATGTAAGTAAAGATACAAAGTATCTGGATTTGGCACAGGCATCCTTCGAGTGGTTTCTGGGTAGAAATCGAAGCGGAGAATCAATCTATGATTTCGTCACTGGGGGATGTAATGATGGATTGGGACAGCATGGAGCAAATCTTAACCAGGGCGCAGAATCCATTATCTGTTTCCTGCTTGCTGCTCTGGACATTATGAAATATGAAGCCGTAAAAACTCTTGTGGACTAATAAAGCTTTGCTTATTTTAATTTGTTAGTTAAAGCTCATTATTCGATATTTACGATAGTTAAAGTGAGAAAAGATGTATGACAGAGAATAACGCTCCTATTGTAATGATTTCCAGTTATCCTCCACGGCTCTGTGGTATAGGCACTTTTTGCGAAGAGGCGCGGGAATTCATAAAAAAACGTCATCCGGAAAGAAACGTCTTCGTAATATCCCATACAGATGGAGAAGGGGAAGGCGTGTTTCCTATAATAGATATAAGCAAGCGAGAATGGTGGAAGCCCGTATCAAAAAAGATCGAAGAATTAAAACCCTACGTTGTCCACATTGAACACGAATACGGTCTCTATGAATACAAAGATGACTATGGCCAAGGCGATGGCAACAGGGGATTCCTGACCCTTCTTGATGCCATCAATGAATGGCCGATTGTGGTTGAACCACACACGGTTCACGGTAGATTGACTGATTTTGAAACTCATTTTGTTCATGACCTTTGTGTAAGGGTAGACATTGTTATATTTAAATGCCACTATCAGAAGTGGCGATTAGAGTGGACATTTCCTGGCCGTAAGTGGGAAGTTCCACATAATATAATGATAATCCCGCATGGCGCAAGGCCAGACAAACACTGTCCCCCATCCGAAATACCTGAACTACGCAGGGAAATAGGCCTTGATAAAAAACCTTATATCAGTGATCATCTGATCGGTCTTACAGGATGGATACAATCCAATAAAAGATGGGATATCTTAACTTCCATGTGGGAGGATATCGCATTTGAGGTTAAAGAAAAAACTGGTCAGGAATGGGACCTCTTGGCCGCTGGCACCATTCGGGACCCTGCTCATCAGCAAGACTATGATAAATATAAAGCGGATGTTGAATTTCTCGAAAAAAAGGGTTTGGCCCATTATTACGAATTCATACCGCGGGGCGATATCTATTATAAGGTGATGGCTGTTTGTGATTTTATTGTCCTGCCATCTATTGATGAGACTCAATCAGGAACACTCGCAAGGATTATCGCCTTGAATAAACCATACATCACCACAGCGCCAATGGAGGGTCTTACGTCCCAAACACTTGAAAGTGGAGGTGGACTCCTCTTTACTACCAAAGAAATGTTAAGAAAAAAGGTCATAAAAATGGCATGTGACGAGCAATTGCGTTTTCAGTTGGGAAATAATTTGAGGCAATACCTGGACAAAGTAGTTTCATGGGAAGTGGTTGCTAAACAATATGATGAATCATATGAAATGGCCAGAAATGCAAAGTTAATTGGTAAAGAAACAAAGATACCTCCGGAATTCTAAAAATTATTTAAGGAAGACAATTATGTATAAGATTGGAAAAACAGAGTGTAGAGAACTTTTCACTCGTTACAGTAATAATCCCATATTGTCAGCATCTGACTGGCCTTATTGTGTCAATTCTGTTTTCAATGCTGGCGCAACGATTGTGGACAAAGAGACCCTGTTGTTAGTCAGAGTCGAGGATAGACGCGGTATATCTCATCTAACGGTTGCCCGGAGTAAAGATGGTCTTTCAGATTGGAAGATTGATCCGGAACCAACATTTATTCCAGACCCTGAAAATTATCCGGAAGAGATCTGGGGTATTGAAGATCCAAGGATCACGAAGCTGGATGAAGGAAACATTTGGGGAATTACTTATACTGCATATTCAACTGGCGGACCGCTTGTCTCTCTGGCAACAACCGAGGATTTCCGTCAATTCAAGAGACTTGGCTGTATGACTCATCCGGAGAATAAAGACGCGGCCCTTTTCCCTTGTCGTTTTAAAGGACGTTGGGCTATGATACACCGCCCGTCAACCACATTCCAGTTGGGGGCGCATATCTGGATATCTTTTTCGCCGGATATGAAACACTGGGGCGACCATAAAATGTTAATACCCGCCCGAAGGGGCGCATGGTGGGATGCCAATAAGATCGGGCTTAACACGCCACCACTGAGGACGGAAGAAGGCTGGCTGATACTCTACCATGGCGTCAGGCAAACGGCAGCAGGGTCGTTGTACAGACTCGGACTGGCGCTGCTGGATCTCGATGATCCAGGAAAGCTGATACATCGTAGTGATGAATGGGTCTTTAGGCCGGATAAAGATTATGAACGTACGGGTGATATTGCTGATGTTGTATTTCCATGCGGGTGGGTGTTGGATGAAAAAAAGAATGAAATCAGGTTATATTACGGCGCTGCAGATACCGTTATGGCCGTTGCGACAGCAAGTTTCAAAAATGTTATAAGTTATATAAAATCCTGTCCCTGTCCAAAATAGGTATTAGTTTGATTTTTATTTTGCGTAGCCAGCCCGGCAATCCGTTCTGACGGGTAAAAACAAGAAGTGCTTATATTCGGCAAATTGTTGGCTACAACTGGAATCCTTACGAAAGTAAGGAAAAACAACCCTGCTTTCGCAGGGATTCCAGGTTCTCCTTTTTCCAAAGTTTTTTCTTTGCCTCCTCTGCGTCTCTGCAGTGGGCAAAACTGTTACGAAAAATTTATGAAGATTGCCTTATTAAGTCCCATTGCCTGGAGAACGCCGCCAAGACATTATGGTCCCTGGGAACAAATGGTATCAATACTTTCTGAAGGACTTGTAAGAAAAGGGCTTGACGTTACCCTTTTTGCCACAGGAGATTCTATAACGAAGGCAAGGCTAAGGTCCATTGTCTCATGTGGATACGAAGAAGGAAGAGATTTAGACCCTAAGGTCTGGGAATGCCTTCATATCTCAAACATATTTGAGCAAGCGAATGAATATGACATTATCCACAATCACTTTGATTTCCTTCCTCTTACGTATACAGATCTTGTTACAACCCCGATATTAACTACCATACATGGTTTTTCATCGTCTAAAACTAAAATATTGCCTGTATACAAAAAATACAATGGCAGGGCATACTACGTATCCATAAGTGATGCAGACAGAAGCCGCGAACTTAATTATGTCGCTACCGTACATCATGGCATAGAGGTCGAAAAATTCAGTTTTCGTGAACAACATGGTGAATACCTTTTGTTCTTTGGAAGGATACATCATGAGAAAGGGACCTACGAGGCTATTCAAGTAGCCAAAAGATTTGATATGAAACTAATCATTGCCGGCATCGTTCAGGACAGAGATTATTTTGAGACCAGGGTTGTTCCTCACATAGATGATTCAACTATCAAATATATCGGTCCCGTTTATGCGGAGAAGAAAAATGAGATATTGAAGAATGCGTATGCGTTGATTCACATGATTAATTTTGATGAACCATTCGGCTTGAGCCTTATTGAAGCAATGGCCTGCGGGACACCAGCGATTGCAAACCCCAGAGGTGCAATCCCTGAGATTATTGATGATCAGAAGACCGGTTTCCTGGTAAAGGATGTGGAGGAGGCGGTTGAGGCGTTGGATAGAGTTCCTGAAATAAACAGAAGGGATTGCAGGAAAGTTGTCGAAGAAAAGTTTAACGCCTCCATGATGGTGGACAAGTACATAGACGTTTATAGGCAAATACTGCAGAATCCGAAGCCGGATGCCTGTCTGCCGTTACACAGGCAGGCAAGAAAGGCATCTCCTCCGTGGGGCAAGTGGGAGGTATTATTGGATGAACCCAATTATAAGGTAAAGAGAATAACCGTGCTGCCCGGGAAAAGACTGAGCTATCAGAAACACTTCAGGAGAAAGGAACACTGGATGGTAGTTGAGGGAAAGGCCGTAGTAACCCTTGATGGCGAGGATATTTTCCTTAATAAAGGAGAAACAATAGATATACCTCAGGAGGCGGCTCACCGTATAGCCAATAGAGAAAACGAACAAATGACGTTTATAGAGATACAACAGGGAGAATATTTTGGCGAAGATGATATTGTCCGTCTGGAAGACGATTACGGAAGGGCACGAAAAGATTAAGCCTATGTGTTATTGACAAAAAAACAGAAGGGTGTAAATTTTTAAGTCAGTTGTGAAAAAAAGTTGGTATCCTTCAGATGATCCATAAAGGGACAGCGCCTATTTATTAGTTCTGCGTGGCCTTCCCCATGATAGTCCCCTTATTTTTTTTCCAAATAACTTCTCAAGCTTTTTCATAAAACGATCATCACCGCATGGTCTTCCCGTCATTGAACACTTCCTTATGTTTTTCCTCAGACAAAGTGGACATGATTAGCCATAAGGCAGTAAGCCTACCCGCCTGCCCGCCCGACTGTACCTAATCGGGCAGGTTCTGGCAGGTTGCTGCAAATCTTGCTATTCGCGGCATGCAAGAAATCTACAATACAAGATGCCTTATATCAAACATAAAACAGGCGCTGTCCCTAATTAACCTAATTTTCCTTCTTAGGCCAACAAAAATTTTTCCCATACATTAATATGGACCTCTGAATTGTTTGGAAATGTATGTTTTACATGTTTTTCAATGTTAATATTATTAGGTTGAGTGCGGAGCAACTCCTCTAACAATACCGCAAGGACAAATTCCTGTAATTCGATATCATTTGATTTACCAATTGCATTTACTGTGCTATCTACAATGATTTTTTGCGTTGGATGGGATATTATTTCTTCGCAATTTTTTTTTGCCATTGCATAGTAGACTCCATACTTTAATGAATTAAGTATGAATATTGGTTTTTTATTAAGTTTTAATCTTTTACTAAGTTCTGATAATTCGGGCAATATTAGAGTATTCCAAGGCGACACAAACAATTGCCATTCTATATGATTTACAAGTATTGCCAATTGCTTTTTATCTAATTTATTTGTAAATGAATTAATTACTGTCGGAGATATTTCAGCTATTTTATATAGTTTATCTATTGCTGGTAGAACACCATTTTTAGATTTGATATCTTCATTATTAAATCTGCAAAGAGTAAAATTAGCTTTTTGGCAAATTATTTCCTTTAACTCATCTCTTTTAATTTGTTTCTCATCGTTATGATACCCACCATCAAACTCAATAGCCAATAAGGGTTTCATGTCCTCATATTTAGTTATTACAAAATCAAAATGGGCCATTAACATAAATTCCCGTTCTTTGCTTACCCATTTTATTTCTTTAATATCAAAAATATCTGCTAACCTAACCTTTTGAGATATCTTATATTTTGTATTATTAAATAAATTATGAAGCAAACGATTTGTTGCTTCTTCTCCAAATGAAACCAATAAATTTTTTATCATAATTATTTTCTAACAGTTAAAAAGACTGCGACTATGTTATTCGAAAAAAACTGCAGTTGTCTAATTCGAATAACATAGTCATGACTTATATCATTTTAAAGCAATCTTTTGCATTGCTTCGGACACCTGGCTTCCAACACTTATTATGTCGATGCCTTTCATAAACTGGATAATGTGTCTGGAATAAATTAAATCTGTTCTCTTTTATTTTCTTCAAACATCCTGATTTCTTTGTTTTTAATGTTCTTTATTAAATTGTGCAAATTTCCGCCTTTTGTATAGTATGCCAGAAATATTTCGTCTGCCAAGTCCGCCATTATTTCATTTCTTTTGTTTGCTGTTTCCTGTGTTATGTATTTGACGCTTTCATTAAAAGGGCTGATTATGAGCAGTCTGTTATTTTCAAT
>MHZA01000034.1 GCA_001828595.1 Planctomycetes bacterium RIFCSPLOWO2_12_FULL_40_19 | reverse complement strand
TTCCTGTTAGTTCGCGCCGAAGAAAGAGCGCATATCCTGGAAGGGTTAAGGATTGCACTTGCAAAAATTGACGAAGTTATAAAACTGATAAAATCATCCAGAACCGTTGAAGACGCAAGGAATTCATTGACGTCCAAATTTTCTTTATCTGATATACAGGCCAATGCGATTCTTGAGATGAGACTGCAACGGTTAACAAACCTGGAGCAATCCAAGATCGAAGAGGAGTATAATAATATCTGTGAAAATATCAGAGAATACGAGTCAATCCTGGCAGATGAAAATCTGGTCTTAGACATTATTCGTGAAGACATTCATGAAATAAAAGAAAAATACGGAGACACAAGAAAAACTGAAATCGTTGGCGATGTTGGCGAATTCAATATGGAGGATCTCATTTCTGAGGAAGATGTAACCGTTATAATCACACATGAGGGATACATAAAAAGATTACCTTTAAGTACTTATCGGAAACAAAACAGAGGTGGAAAGGGTGTTACCGGCGCTGGAATGAAGGAAGGCGATTTCGTTGAAAACATCTTTATAGCATCAACACACGACTACATACTATTCTTTACAGACCTGGGCAAAGTGTACTGGTTAAAAGTATACGATGTGCCACACGTCGGACGTATAGCCAAGGGAAGGGCGATAGTCAATCTCCTGAATCTGGAAAATGGAGAAAATGTTACATCTATGATTCCTATTCGAAAGTTTGACGATAGGCAACTGGTAATGACAACTAAAAAGGGAATAATAAAGAAAACTATCCTCAGCGCCTTTGGTCGTCCTAAAAAAGACGGCATAATCGCAATCCTCCTTGACAAAGGTGACAAACTCATAGGAGTTAAATTAACACACGGAGGGCAGGAAATTGTACTTGGAACAGAGAATGGAAAGGCCATCCGGTTTTCAGAGGACGATGTGCGATGTATGGGACGTGCAACCCGCGGCGTCAAAGGCATAGCATTACGGAGTGATGATAATGTCAAAGGCATTGTTATAGTTGACAAAAATGCAACTCTTTTAACAGTCTGTGAAAATGGATTTGGAAAAAGAACAGATTATAGTGAATATTCAGTTCAACGCAGAAGTGGACAGGGCGTTATTAACATAAAGACAACAGAGAGAAACGGCAAAGTAGTCGCCCTGATAAATGTAAAAGATGAAGACGAACTCATGATGATGACTGCCAATGGTATGGTAATCCGTACCCCCATTAGCGCTATAAGGTCCATAGGGCGTAATACTCAAGGTGTAAAACTTATTTCACTTCATAAAGGTGACAAATTAGTATCTGTAGCGCCGGTTGTAAGCGAAGACAAAGAAGAAGCGGAAACAGAAATAGAAACAGAACAAACTGAGTAAGCTGAATAACCGCGCGCGGCAAAGCCGCAAACAAGTTTTATCCTTTTATCTCTGGCTCCCACGCCCTGCGTGGGAGCCATTGCGTTGGCGTTCCTGCGTCACATCAAATACAACTCCCTGTAACAGATAGCATTTCAAGAAGCAGATTACCTTGTTGTAGCGGAAGCCTTCAGGCTTCTATAGAATGACGTGAACACATTACAAGACAAACCACGTGAACCGGAACACAAGGCGGTTGGATAAGCGTGGCACAAAGAATGGAAGTCTAAAGACTTCCGCTACATTTCAAAAACCGCTGGACATATTCCCAAGCGGACTTTCCCAATGAGCAGTGTGGAGGGAGCGATAGGAACGAGATATAGATTCCATGCAGAAACCAAAGACGGTATGTCAATTAAAGAAATCTGAATACAAAGCATTATCCATCAAAGATGAAATCAGAAAAACCCTCATTGGCAAGCTGCCTTTCTTTCATGCCCTTGTCACAAATCTCGGATAACCTGGTCTTTGCTGGTTCATGCTTGCCGCTTGCTTGAACCAAAACGTTTAGATTCAATCTACCTGCCCGACTTCGTCATTCAGGCGGGCAAAATTGCAGCATCGGTAGGTGGAAACCAGGTTTCCGCTACTATTGATAATTTTAGCCCGCCAGAAAAATTTAGTCCGGCAGGTCTTTATGGTTAGGCTTGCTGTTTCTTTAATTCATCTTCATACAGGGGCGACATTTGCCAGCATCTGTCTATTACCTTTGGTAGTGTATCCAGAAAATAATCAACATCTTCTTCCGTATTATCCTTTCCAAGGCTTACGGTGATTGAACCATGACATACGTCCGGCGGCACGCCTATAGCCGTAAGTACGTGAGATGCCTGGAGGTCTGGCGAACTGCAGGCTGAACCACTGGCGATTGCTATTCCATTGTAATTTAAGAACAAGACAAGTGTTTCTCCTTCAGCAAAAGATATCCAGAAACTCACATGACCCGGAAGCCTTTTTGTCAGATGTCCGGTAAAATGATAGTATTTTATCCTGTTTGGTAGTTCATTTATAATCTTGTCACGAAGCGGGATAAGATGTTCTATTCTTGATGTCATTTCAGCTTTGGCAAGCTCAGCCGCCTTGCCCATTCCGACAATCGCTGGTATATTATCGGTACCAGGCCTGAGGCCGCCTTCCTGAGCGCCGCCTTTCATGATGGAGACAATATCAGTTCCATCCTTTACATACAGGGCGGCAATGCCTTTGGGGCCGTAAAATGTATGCGAGGTCAGGCTTAATGAATCTACGCCAAGTTTCTGAACGTCTACAGGGATAACTCCTGCCGTCGCAATTGCATCGGTATGGAATATAATTCCCTTTTCTTTCGTTATATTTCCTATTTCCTGTATAGGCTCAATTACGCCTATCTCATTATTTGCATGCATAATTGAAACAAGGAACGTATCCTTGTTTATAGACCTGGCAACATCGTCCGGATCTACCAAACCATCTTTGTTTACTTTTAGATATGAGACCTTGAAACCTTCTTTTTCCAGTTCTCGCGCCGTGTATAAGATTGAAAAGTGTTCTATTTCGGAAATAATTATGTGTTTTCCTCTGCTTTTGTTTGCCAGGGCCAGACCTCTTAAAGCCAGATTATTTGCTTCACTCCCGGTAAAGGTAAAGATTATCTCTTCAGGTTTTGCATTAATTAAGTCCGCAACCTTTGCCCTTGATTCGTCAACGGCTTTTTTTGCCCTGAGTCCATATGAATGAAGGTGAGAAGATGGGTTACCAAAATTTTCTGTAAAAAAAGGTAACATTTCTTCCACTACTCTTGGATCTGTAGGTGTCGTGGACATGTGATCCATATAAACTTTTCGCATCGTAAGTTCCCTTCTTTAATTTCCAGTACTATCAAATCTTAACCTTCATGATTCTTATGTGTCTTGTACTTTCCGGATGAAGTAAATTAAAGTGTTATTTCTGTAGAGTCATGGGCTGCCCGCAACACTCTAAAGTGCCGGCGCCGCCTTCTTTTACCTCAACTACTGCGCCACATATATCACATTCATAAACTTCATTGGCTGCTGTTGGCATCAGCTTTCCTCCTTTAGTTATTTGTAAGAAAACTATACTAATAATTGTCCTGCCGTTATCAGGAAATATTCTCCTGCTGCAATCATTAGCCAGCCAAAGAATTTCTTGATAATTACACTCCAGGTTCCACTTTTTGGCAGACTCGACATCAAACCCGCAAACGTTCCTACAATTATCAGGAGCGTTCCCAGTCCTGTAGAAAAAACAAAAAGTAAGCCTACACCGTAAGCAACGTTTTGCTTCGCCGCAACATAAGTTAAGACAACACCCAGCACAGGAGCAGTACATGGTGCGGCAACGGTACCTGCAAGAAGTCCGACCAGGAATGCGCCGATACGTCCGCCAACCTTTTTACCAGGTTGTCTGCTTGCCAGGAAAGATGGAATGGGTAGTGTAAAAGCATCTAGCATTGACAAACCTAAAAAGATGAAGATGTTGGCTACAACAATGTAAAGTATGGGATTTGTACTGGTAGATCCAAAAAACTTTCCCGTCAAAGCCGCAAACGCTCCCAGGGCAGCATACGTTACTGCCATTCCTAATACATAAAATAGAGAGAGAGAAAGCCCCTTCAGTTTGGAATCACCACTACGTCCTCCTATATAAGCAATAGTTATAGGTATCATAGGGTATACGCAGGGCGTGAAGCTGGTGAGCACACCTCCCAGGAAAACCGCTATAAAAGCCAGAATGGGTGATGCGCTGAGGTAGCCTTCCAGGCCTTGAAGAAATCCATCCATACTTTTCTCCTTAATTATAAAAGTTGTTCAAGTTTTTTTTGAAGTTTACTCTTGCTTGTTACTCCCACCATAGTTTCCTTTACTTCGCCATTGCTGAAGATTATGAGGGTGGGCACAGACATAACACCATATTTTACTGCAAGATCTTTGTTTCCTTCTACATCAATATCTACTTTTGCAAAACTAACCCTTCCATCGAATTCCTGAGCCAATTCACTTAAAATAGGTGTTTGTGTCTTGCAGGGGCCACACCAATCCGCATAAAAGTCAACCAGGACAGGTGTATCCGCCTGAATGACAGATTGTTCAAAATCTTCATTAGTCACAGCCTTCAGGTTTGACATTTTTCAATATTCTCCTTTCATAATAGTTTTTCCAATTTTAATGAGTCATATCGTTTACGCTCATCAGGATATTATTTTTCAGGCTGGGGAAATTGCCTTCCATGAAAATAGAACTTGGCAGGCAACCTGCTAAAATTACATACGTTAGAATACAATGAATTCCTGTTTATATAACGATTTAATTTTATTGTGTATTATGGAAAAAGCAAGTAAAACTTGAGCTGTTTGAAAATACTAAATAAATGATAAATCTGAGAAAACAGTTGAAATTCTAAAGCGTTTTGTTTTAATTAGATTATGTTGCTAAACTTCTAAGGGATATATAACATCTTCGTTTAAAGGAAAGAATATGTGTCAGATGAAAGTAATGCTGGATAAGGAAGGACAACAGGAATTAGTAATGGAAGACGTTGCACGTCTTGAAGTGGATGAAGAGGGAATCAAGATTAGTACATTATTTGAAGAACCTAAAATTATTTCAGGCGTAGCTGTGAAAACGATTGATTTTCTTTCCGGTAAATTAACACTTCAAGCAAAGCATATTTAGTAAAGGGCAGTTTGCAAACCCAGATAACGGAAGAGCACATGTCAGAACAAAACACGACAAAAAAGCTTCAGGTATTGTTACCACACTGGATTGAACACAATAACAACCATATAACTGAGTTCAGAAAGTGGGAAAGTGAGGCAAGTACAGGACCCGGGCAGGAAGTTGCCCTATTACTGGGAAAAGCTATCAGTAATATGGAGGAGGCCGGCAAATCACTTTCCGAAGCGCTTGAAAAAATCGGCGGGCCACTTGAGGGTGGAGAAGGGCAGCACCATCATCACTAAGGAGAACAGGTTCGCTTATTCTTCCCAGTATAATAATATATATACCGATAATTTTATTAATCCTTCTGTGTAGAAGGTGTTCTTGACATTGACAATCTAAGGGCGGGTGGGGTAATCAGGGTAGTAATGATTACCATGATTATTAAGGCCGAGAAGATAGTGTCACTTATCACGCCGAGGCTTTTGCCTATCCCGGCAAATATCAATGCGACCTCTCCTCTTGGAATCATGGCAATGCCAATAGCGATTCGGTTCAGGCCTTTTCCCAGGGCACATAAACCACAAACCTGTTTACCAAGAATGGCCGCTATAGTTATTGCCAGGGCTACCTTTAAAATGGAAAGATTACCGAAGATTTCCACCTTTATCTGCATACCAATTAGAAGAAAGAATACAGGCACGAAGACAAAAGAAGCCGGACGCAAAATCTCCTGCATGCCATGTTCTCCTCCCTTTAAATCCCTGAAACGAACCTCTCTTAAAATAAGTCCGGCTGCAAATGCGCCCACTATGGTTGCCAGGCCAATAAGATTAGCTATATAAGCGAGAAGGAGACAGAATACAATGGCCATAGCCAGCTTCCAGCCCTCGGCCTTCCTGTGTATTGTATAATAGCCAAGAAGCGGCGCCAGTTTCAGACCCATAAATATAGCGCCTGAAAGAAAGAGGATTGAGAATATTGAGGTCTGGACAACAGGAAAGAAACCCACACCTCCCGTTACTACTATGTCAGTAACTATAGCCAATATAAATAGCACTATAATATCATCAATTACCGCCGCACCCATAAGTATACTTGACTCAGTAGTCTGAAGTTTTCCCAAGTCCTTAAATACGCGTGCCTTTATACCTACACTTGTAGCACAGAGCGCAGCCCCCACAAAGAGATGAACATTAAAACCGTCATCAGGAAAGAAGTAAAGACTGGTGAAATATCCTAATATAAACGGTGTTACAATACCACTCAAGGCTACTAAAAATGATGAAAGACCCACCTTTACAATATCCCGTATATCTGTCTCTAACCCAATCTCAAAAAGAAGGATTATTACACCAAACCTTGCCAGAAGATCTACAAAGATATGGTTTCTCAGTGGTGCAAAGAATTCCCAACCTGTAAAATAAGCCAGATTTCCTATAATAATACCGAGAACCAGTTCTCCAAGTACTGCCGGTTGTCCTATTTTTTCAAATATCCCACCGCCGATCTTTGCCGCTACAAGTATGATCACTATACCAAGCAGGATAGGAGCGATAGGGTCTTCATGGCCATGAATTACCCTATCTGGTTTTTTTATAGAATGTTTGTGCGTCTGTATTGCAGAGCTATCTGGCAGTGATGGTTGTTCCTGTACTGTTACAGCAGAACCCACATAACCATGGCTTTTCTTTTGCAGTTCCTCCATAGTAAATAAAAGTTTGTGCTCCTGTGTTGCTGATCTGACCGGAAGGGATGTCTGCTCATGAACTTTTGAAGTGGCGTTGCGGGATTCTTCTTCAGGTGATGAGGATATGTGAGATATGTAAAAAACCAGAGGTACTGCCAAAAGAATAATAAAAGGATATTTAGATAGTATCTTTGTCATTTTATTTTATTATGGCATGGAAAAACTGAATTTCTCAGGCTTAACTATTATAATATCACAGTGTACGGTACGAACAACTTCCTCAGCAGTACTGCCAATCAGTATATGTTTGATACCTGATCTTCCATGAGTGCCCATAACTATCAGGTTTGCCTGCTGTTCCATGGCTATCTCTACTATATCAGTCTCAGGAATACCTTTTTTCAGCAATTTTTCATATTCAACTCCATTGAGATCGACAGTCTTCAAAAATTCATCGTATTTGGTTTCATTCACCCGCTCTATCTCTTTCATTATTTCATCTGCCTTCTCCTCAGAATTTGCTGCATTTACACAGGGTTCAACGAATGACTTCTCATAAACGTGTAAAATAGTTAATTTGCTACTGTGTGCCCTTGCTGTGGCGGCAGCATATTCCAACGCCATTCTGGAACAATCAGAAAGGTCAACAGGAACTATAATCCGTTTGAAACCTACATACTTCCTGCCCCTGACAATCATAACAGGACAGCGGGCCTTTCTCACAATCCGTTCTGCAACACTGCCTAATATTACTCTATCCACCCCCGCCCTTCCATGCGTGCCTATTGCCAGAAGGTCAACGTTCTTCTCTTTTGCAACCTGTATTATTTCCAGAAAAGGTTTGCCAAACCTCACAATGGGTATCACATCTCCGCCATCAAGTAACTCCGCAGGTATCATTGCCTTAATCTTTTCCACAGCCTCCTCTTCAGGTTTCTGTTTCATATCGGCATGTGCGGCGCTGGATAGTAAATGGCTGTACTCATGAGGATACTTTTCAATGGTATGCAATACATAAAGCTTTGTTTTCATGCACCTGACTACGCCAAGACAAATGTCCAAAGCAACCTTTGAGTATTCTGAAAAATCTGTTGCGGCAAGAATGCATTTATTTGGAAATTGACTCATATTTGTAACTCTTTTTT
>MHZA01000033.1 GCA_001828595.1 Planctomycetes bacterium RIFCSPLOWO2_12_FULL_40_19 | reverse complement strand
GATTCAACACATCTATTAATTCTCTCTTCTTTTTGTCTTCCTCAGCGTGCAGTTCAGCTTCTTTCTGCATCTTTTTGACTTCTTCATCAGATAATCCGGAAGACGATTTTATCTGTATAGACTGTTCTTTACCAGTTCCGAGATCTTTAGCTGAGACATGGAGGATACCATTTGCATCAATGTCAAAAGAGACCTCAATCTGCGGAATACCTCTGGGCGCAGGAGGGATTCCGGCTAATTGAAAACGTCCAAGTGTCCGGTTATCGGAAGCCATTGGACGTTCACCCTGCAGTACGTGTATGTCTACAGCAGTTTGGTTATCTGCGGCAGTTGAAAAGGTCTCTTTTTTATTTGTCGGTATAGTGGTATTGCGTTGGATCAGAACGGTACAAACACTTCCCAGGGTTTCAATCCCCAATGAAAGCGGGGTAACATCCAATAACAAGACGTCATGAACTTCACCGGCAAGGACGGCGCCTTGAATTGCAGCGCCCAGCGCAACAACTTCATCCGGGTTTACGCTTTTATTTGGTTCTTTCTTGAATAATTCTTTTACCAGTTTCTGTACAATAGGCGACCTTGTTGCTCCTCCTACGAGCACTACCTCGTCTATGACCGCTGGGGTGACTTTCGCGTCTTCCATGGCAAGCGTGCATGGTTGACGGCATTTTTCAATAAGATGATTTATCAGTTGTTCAAATTTCGCCCTTGTCAAACTCATAGTCAGGTGCTTTGGTCCTGCCTGATCTGCCGTTATAAAAGGCAGATTAATCTCGGCAGTTGTCGAAGTTGAAAGTTCGCATTTAGCCTTTTCTGCAGCTTCTTTAAGGCGCTGCAAAGCCATGTGATCCTGTCTGAGCTCAATGCCCTGCTCTTTCTTAAACTCATCAGCAATATAGTTCAGCAGTACCTGATCAATATCATCTCCACCAAGATGTGTGTTTCCGTTTGTAGAAAGAACCTCAAAAACCCCTTCGCCTACTTCCAGTATTGAAACATCAAACGTGCCGCCTCCAAGGTCAAAAACGGCTATCTTTTCATTCTTCTTCTTATCAATGCCATATGCTAAAGATGCTGCGGTCGGCTCATTAATGATACGAACCACATCTAAACCGGCTATTGTTCCGGCATCCTTTGTCGCCTGTCTCTGGCTGTCATTAAAATAGGCAGGAACCGTTATTACGGCCTTTTTAACTTCTGTACCCAGATAATCTTCAGCCGTTTTCTTAAGGTTCTGAAGTATCATTGCTGAGATTTCAGGAGGGGTAAAACTCTTTCCTTTTGCTTCTACCTTTACCAGTTCATCGGGATTGCCAACGATTGAATATGGCACCAGTTTTTCTTCCTGCGCAACTTCGTTATGTCTCCTGCCCATAAAACGTTTAATAGAAAATACTGTGTTTTTCGGGTTAATAATAGCCTGTCGCTTGGCAAGCTGTCCAACCAGACGCTCATCTTTATCAGTAAAAGCCACTACAGAGGGAGTGATCCTGTTTCCTTCGGCATTTGTTATAACTTTGGGCTGATCACCTTCCATTATAGCCACCACTGAGTTAGTTGTCCCCAAGTCGATACCAATGATTTTTTCCATCAAATTCTCCTTAATAATAAATTCAACGCTTTCGCATACTCTGGTTGATAATTTTGCTTTATATTTCCTGAAAGACGATTTCATCTGGCCTTCCAGGTCAGACATAACAAATTGAACTTAAATCATAAAAGTTCTGTATTTATAAAATAGCGCAAACAATATACCATACAATTTCCAAATATCGTATGTATATAAATTAACAGTGCTTATGGAGAGTTGTTTAATTTAGATTTAAAGACTTATGCCTTTTTACAAGCATGTTATGCCAATATGGCATAGATTAATTATGCCAGATTTTGACCTGACATATACATATTTTCAGCATATATCCCTCAAGGCATCTTCCATATTATATAAACCTGGCGGCTTTCCAGACAGGAATTTTGCGGCATGAATAGCGCCCAAAGCAAAAGCATCTCGCGTTTGTGCTTTATGAACAAGTTCAAGTCGCTCGCCTCTGTTGCAAAAAGTGACCGTATGCTCTCCAACTATATCGCCGGACCGTATTGAATGTATACATATCTGGTTTCGTGGCCTTTCTCCGGTAAGACCTTTACGTCCATAGATTACAACATCCTCCATTTTCCGATTTGTCGCGGAGCATATCTTTTCTGCAATTTTTAAAGCTGTTCCACTCGGCGCATCTTTCTTGAAACGGTGATGTGATTCAATTATTTCTATATCGGATTCTTCACCCAGGATCTTTGATACATTCTCAACAAGATTGAAAAGCAGATTTACTCCGACACTCATGTTGGGAGAGAGAAGGCATGGTATTTTCTGAGATGCCTTTTTTACATGCTCTATCTGTTCATTGTTCAGACCTGTAGTGCCTATCACCATAGCGATTCCATTATCAGTACAAACTTTAAGCCTGGACAGTGTTGAGTCCGGAGAGGTAAAATCTATTAAAACATCCGGTGAACCATTAAGTTCTTGCGATATTATTACACCATTATGAAACTGACTGATAACGGAACTTAAATCTTTTCCGATATGTGGATGACCTTCCATTTCGAGCGCTGTGACTAATCTTAAACTTTCGTCTTCAGCAACAAGCTCAGCAATCCTCAAACCCATACGGCCACAGACACCATTTATTGCTATATTAATCATATATTATTAACTTTCTATTTTCTGAAGATGTTTGGAACGTACTTTATAAAACTACTTAGTTGTAACATCACAAATGAGATTTTTACCTATCAGAAAGGACATCGGGTAAAAATGACAGGACGAATGACTCGGTAATGTCTGAAATGAATACTGTTATAGCATATCCACTTTAACTGAGACTCGCATAAACAAAATTTCTTGTGAAGAAATACTTAATTTAATCGTGGACTCTAATGTGCTATTTATTGCGCATTTTTCTATATCTTTTACTTGCATTCTTAAGATAACTTCTCTCCTTCCTCGTCAAACTTTTCATACCTGTACGGTTAACCTTATCCAGCAAAGCGTCAACTCCGTTTTTAATATCTTTCTCTTTTTTATATTCCTTCTCCTGTTGTTGATTCTGCCATGACACAAGCAAATTACTAAATCTGGGCTCATAACGAATGAACAGGAAACCATAAAGAAGACCTCCGAGATGAGCGAAATGCGCGACATTACCACCGGTTGGCATTATGCAGTTTAAGACAGTTATACCCGCAAAGATCATTACAAGGTATTTTGCCTTTATTGGAAAGAGATAAAAAATTACAGTGGTATTCGGAAAAAACATAGCAAACGCAATTTCAACCGCAAAGATTGCACCAGAAGCGCCAAGTATTGGACTATTAGGTGTAAACAGACAGCCGAATATGCCGGCAAAGATACCTGCCGTAAAGTACATGGTTAAGAACTTTCTTGTGCCCATTACTCTTTCAACTTCGCTACCGAACATCCATAACACAAGCATATTGATTATTATGTGCCAGGGATCAGAGACACTATGTAGAAACATGTACGTTACAAACTGCCATAACCACATTTTTCCTACAGCAAATGGTTGGTAGAGCCAGAAAATGGTTGTAAACCCGTCAGGACCCAATCGTACATGATGAACTACGCTATCTGTATCCGGATATGTGTCCATAACCGGCGCACCCCATTGGGAACTAATAGAGGAAAACAAAAGCTGGATTATAAAAATACTGACATTTGCAATTATCAGTATCATAATGACCCTGGTCCATTTACTCCCGATTGATACGCCAAACCCCGGTTTGTAGTAACTATTATAGTTTGACATTTTCAATAAAAGATTACTATTTTAGAATTTATAAGTTGCTAACTTCAGTATCTCTATTGCGGATTAAGCAGAGATTTAAATATAACTAATTGAATGGAAAAGTCAAGATTGTTATCAGTTTCTACGGTAACTACCTGAATTTTTACATATTACACATACCAATGAAATCATTTATTAAATATCTTTCTAAATAGCACTACACTTAGAATCAGATTAATGACGTTTGCCCCCCAAACTGAAGGAATAATTGGAAAATTCATACTTTCTGCCAAGATTAATCCTGTCGCAACTAACGGATAGTAAACGAAAAGTATTAATATAAAACTAATCCCTAAACTAATAAGCATATTATTGCTTCTTGTCATTATACCTAATGGAATACCTATCAATATAAACGTGAGGCTGGAAAGAGAAGGAGATAGTCTCTTGTGAATGTTTACTGACAATTCACGACTCATCTTTTGCTTTTCTGCCATTTCAATACGTTCAGTAAGCGCCAGGTGTTCTTTCTCTCTCACTTCTTTGTCACGATCAATTTTCTCTATATCTAACTCTATCTCCTCAATCTTTCTTTTCTCATCTTCTACTGACCTCTCAGATATTAATATACTCCTCTTTGCTTTTTTAACCCTCAGTCTCTCTTTCTCTATTATCTTTTCAATTAACAAAACATTTTTGGCAAACTCCTCCTCTCTCTTATTCTCGTGTCCCATTATTTCTATGTTTTCTTCACTCTCTTTTTCTTGCGTCAACTTACTAATATTATTTCTTGCCACATTTATATAGTTTTCAAAGATACTAATATCAAACTTTGCACGTTTTATCATTCCCTCCTGCTTCGAAATATTCGTTCTTGACTTCATTATTTCCTCTTCAGCTTTTTTCAATCTCTCCTCAACTTTTTTAATTTCGCCATTTATAGACGAAATTTCTCCCATTGTAATCTTGATAGTTTTCTCCGGGTCTTCAAATAATCTCTCTGAACTACTTAATTCATTATTAATTTCCCCTCTTTGTGCAATAAGAGCTGTTAACGTAGCATATTTTAATGCTGAGTGCCGCACTGTCTGCCCTAATGGAATCTCAAATACGGCTTCCTCAAAACTCCCCATTTTAGGCGTATCTATAATGTTTTTAATATCAGGCTTAAGAAATTCACCACGCCTTAATGTTAGGAATACCCTATTACCAGAATCATCTACTTCCATTTCACCTTCCTCTGCCAACAGTATATTAATTATATAATCATCGGCATACTCAAAAACTGCAATGTTTTTGTAAATACCGCTTTCCACACTACTTATGAAAATCTGGTATGGGTAAAAATCAACCTTCTTCTGAGCCTTTATAAAGTGTGTAGCAAGGACTCGTTTCACTGCTTTTTCTTGAAGTTGTCTTACTTTGAAATACGACCTGGGTAATACTTCGGCATTTAGATATAAGGTCAATATACTGAAGATTACACCAATAACGACTATGGGTGTTACTATGTTATGAAGATGTATTCCAGCTGTTCTGATCGCCATAATTTCGTTATCAGCACTCAGCCTTCCATAAGTCATAACCGTAGCTGTAAGTAATGAAGAAGGTAAAGCATGCGGAAAAGTGTATAATGCCATGTAAGGGATAACGGAAACAAGACTTGGCACGTCAAGTCCTTTATGCAGCATTTGCATTGAAAATCCAAGTACCAGTAAGAATTCAAAACACAACAGTGAAGGTATAAACGTCTTGAATAACTCTTTTACTAAATATTTTTGTAGTACACTAATCATTTTTGCCGGATTGTTTTATGTTGTGTAAGATACTGGATTTCAATATCTTAAAGACGATTATATCTATCTTGCTTTGAATAGGTCAATAATAAATATTTGATCGGACAACCACCATAGGATGTACAATCTTTTTATTGACAAAAGGCTTTTGTGTGATAACATCATTTCGAAAACCATACAAGTAGTTTTATATACATAACAAATCAAACAGTAAAGTCCTATGTTTAGAAATAACAACATGATAAGTGAATGTGCCAGATTGTTAGCATACTCAAAACCACATTGGAAGATGGTTATATTAACCCTAATCTGCATGGGGCTTTTTACGCTGTTCATTGGCGCTCAATTAGCATTAATTAAACCTGTGATAGACCACTTGATAAAGGGAGAAACAGTCCGGTCTTCGCCCGGGACATATAGCCTGCAAGAAAAAAGATATTCCAGAGATATGGTAAGCAGTCTAAGGCAAAAAACTGCGACCAGAATAAAAGAAACGACGTTCATATCAAAATTAGAGAAATTGTCAAAAAAGATAACAAGTTCATTTACCTTAATAGGTATCCTTGCGGCGTTTATGGCTCCATTCATTTTTGCCTTTGATTATCTTCAAACATATCTGAAGAACCATGTCATGTGGAGCGTCCTCACGGATATACGCAATCGTTTATGTGAGCATTTACTACCACAATCATTGAGTTATTTTGAAAATAAAAAGAGCGGAGAACTGATTTCCAGGCTTACTAATGATATTACGGCAACACAATTTGGCCTTTCGATCCTGTTTGATAGTGTTCTCCTTCAACCTATGCGCCTGTTATGTGGACTAGGACTGGCTTTCTATTTCAGCTGGAAGCTTTCGTTATTTACGTTTGTTTTGTTCCCGCTTGTCATTATACCTGTATTGATTTTCGGCAGGAAAATAAAGAAATATGGGAGAAGAAGTTTAGCGCATTTAGGAGAACTGACTGATGCAATGAGAGAAATGTTTACTGGAATAAGGATTGTAAAGGCCTTCAAGATGGAAAACGAAGAAGTTATAGAATTCAAAAATATAAACTCAAGGTTCTTTAAAAGGATGATGCAGACAGTTAAGGCAAAGGCCCTTAATGCAGGTACTACCGAGTTTATCTATTCATTGGGATTGGCTGTAATCATAATCGTTGGCGGTTATGTTGTAACAACCGATAAAATTACTCCGGGTGCGCTTGGCGGATTTGTTACCGTAACCGGGTTTATGATACTTACATCAATAAAGAAATTGGCTAAATGTTATGGAAACCTCCAGGAATCTTTAGCTGGCGCAAGTCGGGTATTCGAGTTGCTTGACCAGCATCCATCAATCACAGACAACCCTGATGCCGTAGAATTGAGAAAAATAGAGAAAGATGTCGCATTTAAAAACGTGAACTTTGCATACGACAGTATACCGGTTCTCAGGGACATCAACCTGACGGTTGAAAAAGGACAGATAATTGCAATTGTAGGAGAAAGCGGTGCAGGCAAATCTACGCTGCTTGACCTTGTCCCGCGTTTTTACGACCCTCTTAATGGAACTATCGAAATCGATGGCACGGATATTCGTTTAATAAAGCGTGATTCACTCCTTGAGCAGATTGCAATTGTCAACCAACAGACATTTCTATTTAACAGAAGTTTTAAAGATAACATCCTGTGTGGGCGGATAGATGCAAGTTCTGAGGAAATAGAAGATGCGGCAAAAGCAGCTAATATACATGATTTCATCACAACTCTTCCGAATGGTTATGATGCCGTAGTAGGAGAGCAGGGCGTAAAACTCTCCGGCGGCCAGAGGCAGAGGGTAACCATAGCAAGGGCAATACTTAAGAATGCGCCCATATTGATTTTAGATGAAGCTACATCATCTTTAGATTCTGAATCTGAAAAGCTGGTACAGGAAGCATTGGATTATTTAATGAAAGACAAGACAACTTTTGTTATTGCACATCGCTTATCAACCATACGTCATGCTGACAAGATCGTAGTCTTAAAGAATGGTTGTATCGTTGAAACTGGCACACATGATGAACTGATAGAAAAAGAGGGTGAATATAAGAAGTTGTATAGAATACAGTTTGAAACATGAATTAGTCCTTCGGCGACTTTACGATTTACATATAGGGGCAATTCATGAATTGCCCCTACCGGATTGAAATTCCTATACATTAAATTAGGTTGGGTTTTAAAAGACAAAAACCCAATAGTTCGATAAACTCACTATGCTGAGCTTGTCGAAGCACGACTTAACCATTCTCTGTCATTCCCGCAATCTGTTGAGCGGGAATCTAGAATTATCATTACAAGGACAATTAGATTCCCATTCCCCGATCTGGGTCGAGGACAGGTTTCATGGGAATGACACAAGGCAACTTTGAAATTCCTATACATAAATATCAGCCATAGCAACTAGATACAATGAAAATATTAATTACCGGATCACACGGTATGCTGGGAACTGATCTTACAATCCTGCTTAGAGAGAAAAGGGCATTATCATCCTCCCACAATGAGGAGATAGAAGTCATAGATGCCCCACATGAAGAACTTGATATTACACTTGAAGACGAAGTATCAGACTTTATCTCCAGACATACGCCGGACATTATTATTAATTGTGCAGCCTTTACAAATGTTGACAAATGTGAGACTGAAAGAGAAATTGCATTCAAGGTTAATGCCTTAGGGCCAAAATACATTGCTGCGGCTGCAAAAGAATGTGGCGCCAGGGTTATTCACATCAGCACAGATTTTGTTTTTGATGGCAACAGTGACAGTCCATACAGTGAGGAAGACCAGACAAACCCATTGTCAGAATACGGCAGGACAAAACTTGAAGGCGAAAGAAATATTCAGAACCACTGCAATGCTTTTTTGATAGTAAGAACTTCATGGTTATTCGGACGCCATGGAACCAACTTCGTGGAAAAGATGCTTGAATTAGCAGGGCACAACAAAGAACTATCCATTGTTACTGATGAAACAGGCTCTCCTACATACACGGCAGACCTTGCCGGGGCGCTGTGGACATTGATAAAGCAGGAATGTGAAGGCATTATCCATGTCGCTAATGAGGGAAGCTGTTCACGCTATTAATGGGCAAAGAATATTTTTGAAACACGGGGTTATAATATTAATATTAACCCGATAAA
>MHZA01000032.1 GCA_001828595.1 Planctomycetes bacterium RIFCSPLOWO2_12_FULL_40_19 | reverse complement strand
GAAGTTTGCAAACACCACCATTTATCAAGGGTCATTTTTATACCCGCATACATACCTCCTCATAAATATGTTAATAACCTGGCGGATGCCATTCATCGATATCAAATGGTTAAAGCGGCCGTTAATGAAAATGATAAATTTGAAATATCAGATCTGGAAATCAGGCGTGAAGGCAAGTCCTATACTATAGATACTGTACAGGAAATCCTGCATCACTATGGTGAAGACTGTGAGGTCTTTCTGATTATGGGCGCTGATTCATTAAATGAGCTGGAATTATGGAAAAACATAAAAAAGCTTTCTCAACTATGCCATTTTGTTATCGTAAACAGGCCCGGGTACTCAACTGATACATCTGACAAGTTGGCTGAGCTTATTGGTAACGAAAATATATTAGACATAGAGAGACTGAGAATAGAAATCGAGCCTGTTGGGGTATCATCTACAGAAATAAGAAAAAGGCTGAAAGACGGAATTGAAATCAAAGGTCTTGTGCCTGAGTGTGTTGAGGCATATATAGAAGAGTATGGTTTGTATTCTCCCGCCTGAATGGCGCAAGTCGGGCAGGTGTCGTGATGTTAATAAAGCTTAAATATGTATCACTGATATGGCATTGCGCCTTTCTCGTGCTTTCGATACCACTCCTGACTTGTGGTTGAATTTGCAGAAAAATTCCGATTTATGGCTGGTTTGAATAAGATAACACTATATACCTATTCGGCCTGATTCCTTTCCTTTCACAAAATACTTAAGCCCTCTGTTTCGTCCTCTTACTTTACATATTGGATACCGTAAGTATGTTCAAATTTTCCCTCGTCCTCTTTATTAACTAGCACAAAGATCTTCCAAAACGTATAATTCTCATCTAAGTTTTGCATAGTAGTCTTCCAGTTTTCACCGTCCGAATCCCTAATATAAAGCTGACTTAACTTTCCATTTTGACAATCACTTTTATAAATAATGAATGCATGCCCAGGAATTCCACCAAAAAATCCCGCTACTGGACCGTGGGCCAAAGCTTCTAATATAGCTCTCCCTTTCTCTTCATATCCGGGTATAATCGTCAGGTCGATATAGGCGGCTCTATAGCTTTTTAAGAGTTCTTTGATATAGTCTCTCTGCTTCATACGTGTGTCAGATACTGCAGATTCAGACTTAAAGAGTTTTCGAAATTCACCACCCTTAAGAAGTATCTTTTTGAGTTCCTCTTTGCTCTCCTTGACAATCTCAAGACTATGCTTGCCCTCCTCTGCCATTTGATCCCTGATATAATAAAACATCTCCTCTATATTATACTTTAATAGGTCAAGGTATGTTATCCAATTTCCCTCGTTATATGGGTGTTCTTTTTCTAAACAGACTCCATTATTTAGCGTCAACTTAAATACATCATCGTAAGTGGCCGCTTCTGCAGTACGGCTCGCTTGAGATCTCCATATCAATCCATCTATGGCATCTTCTTCTACCCCGCCATTGCCGAAATATTGCTGAAAGAAAAGGTCCCTCTCCGACAAATCTAAGTGCATGCCGGTTTCCCTGTATGAAATCGCCTCGATTACTCCTAAACAAGCAAAAATTGTGCAAGATCCCACATCCCCTTGTTCTACGCTTGAAGAGTGAAACCACTCAGAATAATCATGCTCCTGACAAACTATAGGTTCATCAGAAATACCCATTTGTTCAGTTGTTGTTATGTCAATTCTAACTTTATCCAGGGTCTCTTTTGTTAGAACGATTTCCCCCGATTCCATAAGAAAAACGGTTTTGTTAAGCGCCCCGGTTTTGACCGTTGGTTCGTCCTCCTTTGTGTCCTCACTTGGTATCCTATCAGGTTTTACCCCAATACCCTCGTAATAACATGAAAAAGGTAGAATGCATAAAATAAAGCCTGCAATTCTAACAAAACTCTTATGGTTACACCTCATCACTATTTGCCTATCAAGCCTACATTATACATACATTTGATATGTTCAACTCTTTTTAAGTGTACTAGATTCTGAATATCTATTACCCAATTCTAATATCTTATCATACCTTACCAGGCTGTCCGGGAACAGGAATACACCGTTCTGTAGTAATCAAAAAATAAAGAAATAAACCTTTCTGACTGTTTACTTCCATGGCAGCCTTATTTCTTAAAACGAAGAGATTCAAGTTAACCTCAGTTCATGAAGTATTCTTTTCATCCATCAGCAAAAAAAGAACTTGACCCTTTTAATACATAGATACAATAAGGATTTAAAACCTATCCAGGAACTCTTTACCCTTCTTGATATTTTCGACAGGTTGCTGCATTGTTTTGGAATTGATAACGTAGAACCCGTGATATCCGGTTGATTCAAGTGTAGAGACGAATTCCTCAACCGGTATTATACCTTCTCCTATGGGGACTTCGATGTTTCGTCCTTCTTCAGTTTGTCTGGTATCCCAGAGGTTTGTGTGAACTATATATTTGTGCAATTCGTGTATACCTTTTATCGGGTCCAGGTTGTTTATAATTAGTGATGCAGGATCATAGATTAATTTAATACCTTCAGTATATAGTGATTTCAGAAAATCCTTTAGCGTTGAATAACTATCAAATGAAATTTTGGCGGCGAGTCTGCATCCGTGATTTTCGGCATGTCTGCCAATCTCACTGAGAGCTGCATTTACGGCATGCCAATATGTGGAATCAGTCTGCGTTGGTATGCTGCCTATTTGTGCTGTTATAATACTGGTTTTTAAATCTAGAGCAAGATTTATAATTGCTTTTATTCTCCTGATGAGAAAATCAAATTCATTTTCATTAATAAACCCAACACCAAGTTCTCCACCCAGTGCGCAGAGACATAATCTGTTTGTGTCTATAAGACGCCTTAATTCCCGCCTGCCTGTCAGGGATAGATTTTCAGGGGTTATCTCTCTTTGTGTCGCATCGATTTGAATACCTTTGAAGCCAAGGGCGGAAGCAGTCTTGATACCATCCTTAATCCTTAATCGAAGTGATTCCAGCACAACACCGGTATTTTGTCTTATCATATTACAACATTAGCGCCTTCTTTAGCGACTAAAATGGCAGACGCCCTTCCAATGCCTGCTCCACTTCCCGTAATAATTGCCGTCTTGTTTTTCAGTCTCATTATGGCACCAGTACAATCTTTCCAAACTGTTTTCTGTCTAACATCTTTGTTTGAGCTGCCGCAGCGTCTTTAAGATGAAATACCGAATCTACAACAGGCTTTAACCTGCCCAATTCCATAAGTGTCAAGACTTCCAACAGATCCTTCCTGCTTCCCATATAACAACCTGAAATAGAAAGCTGTTTAGCAAATAAAAACCTTAAATCAAAACTCACTGTCGGCCCGCTTGTCGCGCCGCAGGTCACTATTCTTCCGCCTCGTTTAAGGCATAACAGGCTCTTTTCCCAGGTCTCAGGACCGATGTGTTCAAATACCACGTCAACGCCTTTGCTATCTGTGAACTCATTTACTTTATTTACAAAATCTTCCTTTGAATAATTTATTACGTGATCAGCGCCAAGTTCTTTTGCCTTTTCCAGTTTCTCATCACTGCCAACGGTAGTAATTACCTCTGCTCCACTGAGCTTTGCTATCTGTATCGCTGCACTGCCAATGCCGCTGCCGGCAGCGTGAATCAGGACAGTTTCTCCTGCTGCCAAACCTCCACGTATTTTTAACATATTCCAGGCTGTCAGGAACACCAGTGGTACAGCAGCCCATTCTTCAAAAGACAATCTATCCGATATTGCAATTATGTTTTCTGCCGGAGACTTTACATATTCAGCATAACCGCCATCTACCTGAAACCCCATGATTTTGAATTCACTGCAGAGGCTGTCATTGGAAGACAGACAATACTCACACCTGCCACAATTCATCCCCGGCGCAATGAGGACATGTTGGCCTATATTCAAATCCTTAACCGTACTACCAATCCCGGCTATTTCTCCGGTAATTTCGCAGCCAGGTATATGTGGCAGTGGAATCGTAATGCCGGGTATTCCTTCTCTTACCCATATATCAAGATGGTTTATTCCACATGCATTTACTTTGACGAGGACCTCAGAAGAAGAAATCTCCGGCTTTGCAAAATCGGTATATTCTAATTTATCAACACTGCCATGTTCATTAATAACTACAGCTTTCATTATTCTGCTTTCTCAAACGCACCTTTTTCGGCGCCGCATGCAGGGCAAACCCAATCATCCGGCAGAGCTTCAAAAGGAGTACCAGGCGGAATTCCGTTAATGCTATCTCCTTTTTCCGGATCATATATATAACCGCAAACCGAACATTCCCATTTTACCATCTTAATTATATCCTAACCCGGACAAGCCAGAACCAAACAGAAGTTTAATAAATTACAAATCTCAAATAACAAAACTATACTGCACCCCATTAAGTAAGCGTGTGTATTTTTGGAGTATTTTACTCTATAATACCATACTTAAGAAAGGGGGCATTATGAAATATCGTAAATGTGACTATGTGAGGCTGCTGCCTGTAGAGACGCAGGCTGTTGTTTCTTCCATCAATTCTTTTGCTGCAGATATGACGTCTCCAATAACTGTATCTATTGGTTCATTCAGTGATGCTCCGGCAGCACGCACGTGGCCACCACCACCAAAATCGGATGCCAATTTACTTACATCTACCGTGTATTTTGAACGAAAACTCATCTTTGTTTTTTTCTCCCCGAGTTCCCTGAAAATAATTACAACCTCCACTTCATTTACAGCACGAATTAGATCAATGATTACATCCGTGTCCACAAATTCTACACCTGATGATTTAACCATCTCTTTCGTCATTTTTGTCCATACCAGATGGCCCTCACATTCTGATCGTAAGGCGCCAAGCGTAAGGTTTAATAACTTCAAATAACTCAGGTGTTTATTCTGATATAGCTTTTCATATATTATCTCGGATTTCACTCCGGCCTTAATCAAATCGGAACAAACCTTCAAAGCCTTTGGACTTGTATTACTGAATTTAAACCATCCTGTATCGGTTGCAATTGAAAGGTATAAAGGAGTTGCGACTTCAAGTGTGATTTCTCCATGCATATATGTAATCAAATCAAATATCAGTTCTCCAGCGGAGGATGCGTCTTTGTCTATAACATTTATGTCAGTAAAACCGGAATTAGTTGGATGATGATCTATACATATCTTGGTAATACGGCTGGCCTTGATCATATCTGCAAAGTCTCCCAACTGGCTCCAGTCAGCGACGTCAACTATGAAAATAGCATCAAAATCATCAAGGTTAATATTAACACCTTTACTTTTCAGAAACTTAACATCCTTATCAGGATCAAAACAATGATAAACAGAAGGCAGTGCCTCATTGTTTACTATTATGGCATCTTTATTTAATCCACACAAAAAACGCTTAAGCGCAAGTTCTGAACCAATTGCATCACCTTCAGAAAAAAGATGGGTAGTTATAATAAACTTTCCCCCCTCATTTATAATATCTGCAATTCTTTTCCACATAATTAATAGTCTGGTTCCTTTCAATTGCTAAATTTGAACATTGTCATATTACACAATGTTTTTTACTCGGTGTCTGGGTGTAGCGGAAGGCTTCTTGCCCGACGTGCTTTTTGACGGGTAGCCTTCCGTCACAATATAGTAATCATATAAATGGAAACCTGCCCGCCCGTCTACGCCGTTCGGACGGGTACCTATTCGGGCAGGAAGCTTTCCGCTACAGCTTAATTCAATGATACTGAACTTACACCTCCAGCATCCATGGAATATCTTCCTCCGCACACCAGAGGGATGGTTCCGTTATTACGCGAAATTCATCCTTGAATTGAGTTACATGAGCGCTTTCCATTTTTATAAGAGCCTCAAACAGCTTTTTTGCGCCTTTGTCTTTTGTCTTCCTTGAAGCGTCTTCATAGAATTTACAGGCATTCTTCTCTGCATCTATTATTATTTTGATTACGTCCTCATAAGTTGCCTTTTTTTCAGGTTTCTTCACTTTGACGGCCTTTGAGACTTTTATCTTTTTAGTTTTTGGACTTTGGCCAAAATTATCCTCATACCATTTTCTTAATTGCTCATAATGTCTCTGTTCCGCATCTGCCATTACGTCAAACTTAAGCTTTGCCGCCTTGTCCTCAAGCTGCGCCGATATCTTCTTGTACAAACCGCTTGCCTTGAGCTCTTCTGCCATTGCAGTTTCAACAATATCTAACGTTATATCTTTGTCTTTTGAAACACTTTGCTTTTCTTGCAAGATTTAAGCTCCTGATAATTTATGAAATACTTAAGTGCATATATTACATACATGACGCCTGTTCTTAATAGAATTTTAGAAGATACAAGTTATGTATTCAAACACCATCAGGCATCTATAAATCAATTAACATGAGAATAATACAATACTAAAATACACTACATGAAAGCAAATGGGAAATTAAAAAAATACCTGTAATAATAAATACATAACCGATTCAGATGAATGTCTGAGAAAGGGTGACTACGTGCAAGCTTCAGGAAAATCATGGGGCGCAATGGTCACAATAGCCAAAGCAATTGCATCACAACGAAGTAAAACAATCAAGACACATGAAGGAGCAAAGTTTTTTTGGCCGAAATTGCCAGAGAATTAAAGAACGCAGGCATTAACAATACTATTCTTATAGCAGATGCTTTACATCAAAATTTTTATGAAGATTCAGCACGCCCCGATACTGTAAAAAAAAAGGAGGTGTGGTATGCCCGCTTTAACAAATAGCAAGGCTCAAACAGTTTTAATCAAACCCTTTTCGCAATCCGATAAAAATAATTAAAAATCCTGCTCCCGCAATAAACAGGAGTATGCTTCCTGCAATAAGATCGCCGAATATTAGTTTTCCTATTCCAAATGTCATTCCGTAGATGAGTGCAACGCCGGCAAGCCAGTTTACGAGAAAGTTCCATCCGAGTATGGTCTTTTTGTCTGTCGTTATCTTATTCTTAATTGGACTCCAGAAACCGCCCGGAGAGACCAGGTTATAAAATCTTACAAGGTTCTCCTCCTGCACCGGCTTTGTAAGAAAGGTTACAATCATCCATACGAGTATGGATGACGGGACGATTATAAAAATCCTGTGTTGTATTGCCAGATCTGTGAATTGCAATACCAGGTTGATTACAACCGATGCCGTTAATCCGGAGATCTCAGACCATGCATTAATGCGCCACCAGAACCATCTCAGGATTAAGACAAGCCCAATACCCGCTCCCATAGGGATTAAGAATTCCCATGCCTTGCTGATAGAGTTCATGAATGATGCCGCAACTGCCGCGATTAACATCAGAACTACCACACAAATTCTGGATACTATAATATAATGCCTTTCATTTGCATCTTTTACTATAAATCTTCTATACAAATCATTTATAAAATAAGACGCCCCCCAGTTAAGGTGTGTATCAATGGTAGACATAAATGCAGCCAGAAACGAAGCAATGAGTAAACCCTTAAGCCCTGCAGGTAGAATGTTAATGACCATTGGATATGCTGCCTTGCCTTCAGTCAAATGTGGAAACACCACCAATGATACAAGCGCTACTATTACCCACGGCCAAACCCTTAAGGCATATTGAGCAATGTTAAACCACAATGTAGCATAAAGAGCGTGCTTTTCATCCTTTGCCGATAACATCCTCTGTATAATGTAACCGCCTCCATCTGCATTATGTGTCGACCACCACATGACGCTTATGAATACCAGAAACATGAAGAAGGGTGATGACCAGAACTCTGCAGTTAGAGGCGACAAACCGGAATCGACAGGCGGGAAGAAATAAAGGACCGACTCACTTGCATTACTCATTGATGCCAGTTGTAATTTTAACTCTGTCATCCCTCCAACCGCATTGAGCGAATATATCGCCAGTATAATGGCCCCTCCCATTGCAATGATGAATTGTATCAGGTCGGTTGCAACGACTCCCCAGAATCCGGAGAGT
>MHZA01000031.1:12876-13580 GCA_001828595.1 Planctomycetes bacterium RIFCSPLOWO2_12_FULL_40_19 | reverse complement strand
GCCCGACCCACTGTTCGGTTGGGCACAGATAGTTTAATTCGTATTAAAATAATTACTTTTGAACATTACAACGCTTTTTGCTTAAACAAGGTTGCATTCTATACAACTTATGATTGTTCAGGGTAACATGCAGTACCATGAATGTGTACGTCAAGCCCCTCTTTCTCAACATCCTCAGATACCCTCATCTTTGAATGGCTATTACCTTTGCCACCAATCAATTTGAACAACACAAAGGCCATTCCACCAGCCCATGCAAAGGCAACTACGGCTGCGATAACCTGTGAAACCAACTGCCCGTAATGTCCGGTAATCACACCGTGAACCCCACCGTACGAACCATCCGCAAAGATACCCAGCGCAATCAATCCCCAGAATCCATTAGCACCATGAACTGAGCATGCCCCAAGCGGGTCGTCAACTTTAAATTTATTTCCAATAATCCAGAACGAAATTAAATATATTACAGCTCCCAGGAATCCTATCAGTACTGCGGACCAGGGTGCGACATAGGCACATGGCGCTGAGATAGCAACAAAACCGGCCAGAGCACCGTTACATGCCTCACCAACATCTGTATGGCCTGACAATAAGTAAGTAAGGAAGAGTACAGTAACCGCACCAATTGATCCTGCAAGACATGTATTTGCAGC
This sequence comes from Planctomycetes bacterium RIFCSPLOWO2_12_FULL_40_19, assembly GCA_001828595.1. Taxonomy (GTDB): domain Bacteria; phylum Planctomycetota; class Brocadiia; order Brocadiales; family Scalinduaceae; genus Scalindua. Next base: position 12,927 of record MHZA01000031.1, on the reverse strand, counting down.
CACTATAGACATTCTCAAGTCACCTGCTGCTAATGTACTTCCGGCATCATA
>MHZA01000031.1:0-12863 GCA_001828595.1 Planctomycetes bacterium RIFCSPLOWO2_12_FULL_40_19 | reverse complement strand
GCTAATGTACTTCCGGCATCATAAAACAACCAGCCGAATGCAAGGACGATTGTACCTATAATCATATACCCTACATTATGGCCTGGTATGGAATTAGATGAACCATCTTCATTAAACTTACCGGCTCTTGGCCCTAGAAAGCATGCACCAACAAAGCCGATAGTTCCGCCAATTGCGTGCACTACTCCTGACCCTGCAAAGTCCCTTACACCAACCCCATACGGCAGGTTCCACAACCATCCTTCCCCCCATACCCAATGTCCATATACGGGATACACAAAGATATAGACGAAGAAGAACATAAGCACATAGGAACAGAGCTTCATCCTCTCAGCAACAGCACCTGCAATAATACTGCCTATAAATGTCGCTACAACCGCCTGAAACATAAATAACAGAATAACCCTAACATCGTATGCTTCATTCAGTAACATAAAGCCGCTCAGACCCATAAAAGAATTGCCTTTCCCCACATGTTGTCCCAGAAATTCAAATCCTCCAAACATCACTCCAAAGCCAACAAACCAGTATATAACAACACCGAGTGTTGTGGCAATAAAGCAGTGTGTCATGTAGCTGAGCATATTTTTAGCCGGTAACAAACCACCTAACAATGCAAAACCTACCTGCATGAACCATATCACAAAACCACATACAAGAATCCACGTAAAGTTATTGGACATATTAATACCCCTGATGTCCAATGCAAATGTCTTGTCACCTGTGGGATCTGCCGCCTCTGAAATACCAAAACATAGAAAAACAGCAGCAACTGCAACCAACAGAAGCCACATTACATTTTTTGGTTTAAAATGCATGTACTTCACTCCTTTCTATTTTCGTCACTTTTGTTAGAAATAAATTAAAGTTTAAATAAATTGCTTCTTAACAATGAACATATTGCAAAAGAAAATAGTTGTTTCTTGCTAAAATTAGAGACTAAAGATAATAATATGTGGAAGGAATATTCCTTGTGGAATGTAGTTATATTAGGAATTTGCATTTCCATTTACAGTCGTACGTAAAATAAAGTCCTAACAATCTTATAAAATATTTAAAAATATTTTCTAACGCACAAAAAAATAATAAACTTAAATTTACTCATGACGCAACGGATATACCAAAACACAAAAACATGAGGAGGGAACAGATGTAACATCTTTGAACATAACTACTTACTACATTTACAAGAATTATACAGCTACTCTGAACCTTTGAAAATTCTGGCTTAAATCTGCCGTGCATGAAAAACCACTTCATTTAAAGCATAACACCATCACGACTTATCACATTCAAGCAAAAATACGGTAACAGCGTAGGGTTTTAGCCAATTCGGACTACGGCTAGAACAACAAAAGCTCTCACTTTTTGAAGCGAATTATATTGCAGTATCCCCCAAAAAGTCAATAAAATTATACAGATAATGTGAATAATGGCATTCCCCATTTTTATAAAAAAAATACCTACATGCCGCAATTAGTATCTATATTTTTATTTTGTTCCAGATATCATCCAATTCTTTTAAAGAGCATTCTTCTATTTTTCTTCCTGCACCAGCAACCTGCATCTCTACCTTCCTAAACCTGCCGATAAATTTAGATATGCTTTTCCGTAATAAATCTTCTGAATCTAATTTAAGAAATCTCGAAAGATTTACAACCGCAAACAGCAAATCACCTATCTCTTCAGCTACCTGCTCTCTTTCATTATTATTGATAGCATCCTTAACCTCCTCTAACTCTTCATGAACCTTTGCTATTACATCCTCAATTACTTCCCAATCAAAACCTACGCGCGCAACTTTCTTTTGAAGCTTTTGTGCCTTTTGTAGCGCCGGCATATGCTTTGGAATATTATCCACAATTGATTTACTTTCATTGGTTTTACCGCCTTGTTTTGCCTCTGCCTCTTTTCTCTTTATCTCGTTCCATCGGGATAATGCTTCACTGGCATCATCAGCCGTTTTGTCACCAAAGACATGAGGGTGCCTTCTTGTCATTTTATCTAAACAAACTTCCAGGACACTATTAATATTAAAATTTTTACTGTCATCGGCTATTTTACAATAGAATATTATCAAGAAAAACAAATCTGCAAGTTCTTCTTTTAACTGTTCCGAATCTCTTGAGTCCACGGCATCAACTATCTCATAAACCTCCTCAATCAAGCAGGATTTCAGCGATTCATGCGTCTGCTCTTTATCCCATGGGCATCCTTCATCACTCCTGAGCTTTTCCATTATTTCTATTAAATCCTTAAAGTTACTACTCAGCAAATTACATACTCCTTATTTATCTAATTCTTCCATGATTGTTGGGGCAATTACTTTTTTAAAACCTGCCCCTTTAACTGCATCCATAGTATCGACCACTACACCATAAGGCACAAACTTATCAGCCTTCAACACCAACACCTCGTCCCCAGTGTCCAGAATTACTCTTCTGAGTTCTTTTTCGAGAGTTTCTTTGACAACTGGTTTATCTTGCAAGAACAATTGCCCATCACGGGCTATGGTTAATACTATATTCTCTATCTTGCTTACCTCTGAGTGCTTGGTGGAAGGTAATTCCAACTTAATATTCGGCTGTTCCACAAAAGAAGAAGTAACCATAAAAAAGAGTAAAAGTAAAAATATCACATCCACTAATGATGTGATATTTATTACCGGTTTTATGTATTGTTTTAGACGAAATTGCACAGTTATCCTATTTCAGAAGCCTTTGTCATTAATTTTTTTCTTAGAATACAACTTATTTAAGAGCACCATTGAGTATTTTTCCATCTCGAGTACCAGGTTATCAACTTTTCTATCAAAACTACTGTATGCGATTAAAGATGGTATTGCCACGCTCAGTCCCATTATAGTAGTTCTGAGTGCTTGTGCTATCCCGCCGGAAAACGCCTTTGTCTGTCCTAATCCTACCTCTGATATTACATCAAAGACCTGGCTCATACCGAGTACGGTACCAAGCAATCCAAGAAGAGGAGTAATTGCCGTAATAACTTCCAGTACTACTAACATTCTCTCCAGGGCCCTGGCCTCCTGTCTTCCTGTAGCCTGGATATCCAGCACCTTTTCTTCCCTTGACAAATAAGCATTAGAGATTGCGCGTTTGATTATATTGGAGAACGGCCCCTTTACAGCATTGCATCTCGTTAAAATGAGGTTAATGTCTTCCGCCCCCCTGACAGCATTGACCACATCTACCAGTTCCGGCCTTATAATGCGGCTTCTCCTCAGGCTTATTGCACGTTCCAGAATGACGGCAAGCGCCAGAATAGAACAGATAAACAAAGGTATCATTATGGGCCCGCCGCCCACTATCCACTCCAATATATTGCCTCCACCTTAAAAGAAATAGTAACTAAATTTAACATTTATGTATTTTTCATCAATATATTCCGGAAATTTATCTAATACAGTATTTTGAATTGATTTTTGTATTTTAGACGCTAAAAGTTCATTTCCCGCTGAATCTGCAATTATTACATCGGCTATTTTGCCGGAAGGAAGCGCCTTAAATGTCACGATTACTGGCTTGTAATCATTGGTTACTTGATTAATTGATGCATCTGTGCCGTATTGCAACAACCAGTATAATCTTATTTTGTCCTTAATATGTTTGTAATACTGAGCGTATTCATGCTTTTTTATGTTAAAGGATTCCACACCAGTATTTGGCGCATTTGATATATTGTCTTCAAAGAAGGGAGCATCATTGCCTGCCGGTATGTTGTTTCCTCGTGGTTCAGGTATAGTAATACTGTTTTGAACTTTGTTTGCAATACTCTCTTTGCTGCCTTCGATTATATCTTTCATCATGGCCTTGGGAATAGACGCCGTTTTTGTATATTCTTCGACGGGCTCGATTATTTCCTCTGCCTTTCCCTCTACAACAGCAGTTTCAGCTTCCATACTCTCCAGTGGCTCTGTCTCCGTGATAACTACATCTGATTCCCGTGTGGTAGCTATTACTTTATCAATATCCTCTAATTGTCCCGTATCTTGACTGTTCAGGGCTTGAGAACTCATAGCTTCAACATCCTCTGCTTTGACATCTTGAAGGACAGATTCCTCCTGCATCTCATCTAATGACTCAATTTCATTATTAACAGGCAACTCTTCACTATCACTCACTTTAGGCAAACTATCAACTGTTTCCTCTTCAACTACAGGTTGGGTTATCTCCTCCGGCACAACTTCGGAGGATTCACCGTAACTAGCATCTTCGGTTAAACCTGTTTCTTGAAATGCAGTAGAGGCAAGTTCTTCAGGAAGCTCTCCGGGAAAATCAACATCACTATCTAATCTGGGCTTATCATTTACATTATCTTCCCCTGTATACATATCTCTTGCGATAGACCCTTTTTCTCCTATTTTATTAGTATCTGCCTGAATTTCCTCGTCTGCAGCATTATCGGGTGTATCTACAAAAAGTTGTCTCTTCTCTTCCGGGAAATCTTCTTTATCCGCTTTTACCTCTTCCTTTGACTCTTCTTCATTTTGAATGCTTTCTTCTTTTTCCTTTTCGGGTTCAAGATCTATCTCTATTACATAGTTAATCTTCGAGGCTTTATCATTAGAATTAAGCGCAGGTTTTAATAAATAGCTTAAACTGGACGTTGAAAAGATAAAGATAAGGTGTATTATGCCGGATATCGTTAGGAAATATACAAAAACCGTTTTATTTTCATAAACAAAGTAAGGTTTTGAATGCATAAATCTTTATCAAGAAAGACAGTTTACGTTCATTCTAATGAGGACGGTAATAATATTAACGATTTGATATGTTTGAAATAGCAGTTTTTAAACACACCCTAATTCAAGGGGTAAGTGTGAGATGCAACCAGATCTGTTATACGCTCAGTTCTTAAAAAAAATACTATTAAATTTCAACTTACTCTCTTTTTAACTCCATAGAATTTTTACTAATCTACCAACACCTACCCCTTCACTTACTGGCCGGGTAAAATATCAGGAGGCTCCTCTTTTCCCGCATAACCCTTTAAATACTGATAATAATCACTATCAGTGCTCAAATACAAGCGAGTATTATTGTCAATTGTCTTTTCATATGTTTCAAGGGTCTTTGTAAAGGAATAAAATTCAGGAGCTTTATTATATGCATCCGCATATATTCTGATTACTTCAGCATTTGCTTCACCTCTTGTCTCGGCCGCTATCTTATAGCCTTCGGATTCTATCTTCTCCAGCTCTTTATTCATATACCCCAATATTTCAGCCTCTTCCCTCCTGCCCTCAGACTCATATTTGTTTGCAATCCTGATTCTTTCTGAGCGCATCCTGTCAAATATCTTAGGTATAACAGCCGGAACATAATTTATGTGATTTATCCTGACATCAACCAGTTCCATGCCATATCTCTCGCTTAACCCTTCATTAGCCATCTTATTTATTTCTCCGACCAGGATTGCCCTGCCCTTAACAACATTTACCTTCTTGTCCATTTCCGCCTTTTCCAACTCTACTGTCGTGTATTCGAGCTTCCGATTAGTATTCCTGAGAATCTCATGTAAAGGATACGAGCTTACAATATTTTTCACGGCAGATACTATTACCTCATCCAGAACGCCCTGTCCTCTATCTTCCGTTCCTAATGATGTATAAAATTTCAAAGGGTCAACAATCCTCCAACGAGCCCAGGTATTAACGCCGATGTTTTCCTTATCTCTTGTTAAGATATCACTTGGTTCGCCGTCCCATTCTATGATTCTCTTTTCAAAATATTTCGCTTTTTGAATAAAAGGTGTTTTTATCTTTAACCCAGGCTGTTGTACAACCTTAACCGGCCTGCCAAACTGGGTAATCACACACTGAGATTTAATGTCTACTACGTAAAAAGAACTGCTGGCTATTATAATTATTGCAACTACTGCGATTACGGCTGTTACTATATAAGCTTGTGCTGTTTGCTTCATTTCATCACCTTACTCTCTCCCAGATTGAGTATAGGTAAAATCCCTTTCTGATCTTTATCAATTATATATATTTCTTCACATTTTGGTATCACCCTTGCCATAGTTTCGAGGTAAAGCCTCCTTCTGGTAACATCCTTTGCCTTCTCATACTCTTTCCAAACAGCAAGAAACGCCTTTGTATCTCCAGTCGCCTCATTTATCCTCTTAATCTTATACCCTTCCGCCTCGCGAATTGTCTGCTCCTTCTTTCCCATTGCAGCCGGTATAACCTTGTTCTTCCTACCCTCAGCCTCATTTGTAATCTGATCTTTCATCTGCACAGCCTTGTTAACGGCATCAAAGGCATCCTTAACCTCCCCCGGCGGGTTAACACCTTTCAGGTTTACTACCTGTATATCAATTCCGCAGCCATAAACATCCAGTACTGTTTCTATCTCCGTCTCTGCAATTTCCTCTATCTTCCTTCTGCCAATAGTCAGTACTTCATCAATAGACATGTCACCTATAGTCCCTCTCATTACAGTTTCACTGACATCTCTTATAGTACTATTCACATCCCTCACATTAAAAAGAAACTCTTTCAGATTATTAATTTTATATCTCACTACCCAATGCACATTGGCACAATTCCTGTCACCGGTCAGCATTAGAGAAACTTCACTTGCGCCCCTAAAGTTATAATCAATTATACTCTCTCTGCCAGATCGAAGTGTTCTATAACCGAATTCCTCATTGTATATGCGCTTAACTTCTCCGGCATATACCTTGTCAATACCAAATGGCAACTTAAAATGTAATCCCGGCCCGACAGTTTCCGTATACTTTCCAAACCTTAAAATTGCAGCTTCCTCATTGGCATTTACAGTAAATATCGAAGAGTACCCAAGTATGATAATGCCTATAATAAAAACTATAGGTATTGTATATTTCTTAAGTGGGTCAAGTTGTATTTTATCAAATCTGAATTCCGGTTGCTCTCCGTAACCATTCATAATTTACCTCTTATGCAGAATTGTTTAAGTATTAATTTGACAGACTCTTAAGACAAAAAGATTTCCTGAAAACGAACTCTAGGGATTCTACAAGCAATATCTGTGAATGTCAAGGTAATTACTGCAACCCTTTGCCGAATCCTGTCATTCTATGAGGTTATCTGAAAAGAAGAATCCCGTCTTGTACAGTTGGGACGTATAGCCATACGCCCCTACAAATTAAATGACCCTGGTAATTTCGTCTACTTCAAAAAGAGGTAAATCCCTCGACTCTCCATCAATTATTATTTTCAAACCATCCTCTTTATCAGTCAATTTGCCAATCACCGAACACTCAATACTATTTTGCGCAAGCTTACTTAATACAGCCTCTCTATCATCAGGGTTTATTACTATTAATAATGCACCGGAAGCTATAACTCCCATCGGATCAAGTTTATACTCAGAGCATAAAACCCTCGCTTCATCCAGGCACTTAATCTTCTCCTCATAAACCAGAACACCCGTATTCGATACACTTGCAAGTTCGAATAACCCTGTTGCCAAACCCCCCTCTGTAGGATCGTGCATCGCATGAATATCAGCCGCTTGATTTGCTATAAGAGCCTCCTTTACAACACTGATTCCGGGATCATGCAAAAAGTTCTGAACTCTCTCGACAAATAAATTACCAAATTTATCAGTTAGTTCGTTTTCTTTCTCTCTCGCAAGAAGCGCCATACCCTCGATTGCAATACCCTTAGTCAATATAATAACATCGCCTGCCCTTGCATTTGAATTCGTCACTAACTTATCTTTATCTACCTCGCCAAGCATGTGTCCTGACAACACAGGCCTGTCCAACCCCCGAGTAACCTCTGTATGCCCGCCACAAAGAACGATCCCTAATTCATCAGCAGCCTTTTCAATATCGTGGAATATTTCCCTAACCAGTCTGCTATCCGTTTTGTTTTCCGGCAGGAAGATTGATGCAAGAAGCCACTTTGGCACTCCCCCCATAGTTGCAATATCGTTTGCATTTACATTAACCATATACCATCCTATCTTGTAAGACGTAAAGGTTATGGGGTCTGTTGTTGCAATAAGATATTTATCTCCAAAATCTATTACCGCAGCATCTTCACCAATTTTCGGGCCTACAATAACCCTTGGATCTTTATTTTTAACAGCGCCCAATAATTCGCCAAGAAGATTTGTGTTTAACTTGCCAACTCGAAATGTATTCATTATCTTCATAACAAGTCTCTTATATCTCTCAATCCCAATTTTTCACGGCTCGCAAACGGCTCCCCGTATTGCGTCCCGATCAATGACCCATAATACTGACCGTATGAATGCAATATTTTATTTACGTCATTCCATCTCTCTTCATTGTATGCAAATTGAGACTTATAGGATTTCACCACCTCAACTTTACTTTCAAACTCATCAGTAATATCAATAACAAAGGCCGGTTCCAGATGTACTCTCTGGTGAGACCATAGATAATAAAGAATACGGCCGGGATACCACGGTTCACCTGTTAAATCTGTTTTTGTCAGCTTGGCATAAAACCTCGCCGCCTCGCCTATCTGTGTTGCCTGTATATGATCCGGGTGAGCATCTTCCCAATAGGGTAGAAACATGATGTCCGGTCTCACCCTGCGAATAACCTCGGCTACCTTATTTCTTGATTCCACATTGTCAAAAAGATACCGGTTTGGCAGGTCCAGGGTTATCCTGCCTGTTACGCCAAGTAAAGCAGTTGCCTCTTTGCACTCTTCACTCCTTATTTCCGGAGTGCCATGCGGTGTGGGCTCCCCATTTGTAAGGTCGACAATATGAACTTCATGGCCAAGTTTCAGGAATTTTATTATACTGCCTCCCATACCCCCTTCGACATCATCAGGGTGAGTACCTATGGCAAGAACGGTTATTTTAGGCATCGACATTATACTATTAACTATCTCTGTAAAATCTTTTTTCAGGAATTTTTGGAACTTTGGCCACGACTTGCCGCACTATGTATTTAAATATTAAAATAGGTTTGTTTGTCAGAGATTTTGGCATCACTCAGTATGTTCTCTTCATTTAATATATTTACGGCTTTTTCCGTAAGAGACTTACTGTTTGTGTAAAAGCCAACATACCCTTCGTGATGTTTCTGAGAAGGTAATTCTTGTGCTATCAGCGTAATATGAATATTGTGATTTTTAATGATTGATATCCAGTTTTCGCGAATTATGTCCGCATTCTTTGTCAGGATATGAACGTTATCCGCTATTTTGTCAATAGGTGAGTCTGCAATACCTATAACAAATATTTGATCCGCATAGCCCGCTAATTTTGTATATCTTTCACTGTGTTCCTTAAATCTGCTTAATTCCTGAAATCCGGAATATAAGGAACACCGTTTTTTATGTAACTTCAAAGAATCTTCGATAACCCTGCTCATCATAAACAGTGTTTTCCTTGATGTTGTAAAATGATATTCGCCATCAAGCAAATCTGTATGGAGATCCTCGAAAAGCAAACTGGGGTCGTGAGATTCTGTTAATGCCCTTACCTCTACTATCAAATCATAAAAAATGTTGTTTTTGTTTAACATAGATAAATTAACGACCGAAAGAAGTTAATTCATTCAACTGCAAACTCTCCCTGTTTATGTTCATACTTGGGATCATCCAAGTCTGAGATCCTTTCCATGTATTCCTGCAATGACACATTATTATACCAGTATCCGGTAACTCTTGCCGTATTCATAAAGACTACGAATAAACCAACGACGAAACCGGCATAAACAGCATAATGTATCTTCTTTTTATATCCCAGAAGCTTCATATCAAGAGTGTCGTCTACTGGGCACGAATCAACGCAGTCGTAACATCCCAGGCATTCTACATTATAAACGACGTTCTTTTTCTCCACTTCAATATGTACCGGACAGGCAATTGTGCACTTACTGCAATCAATACATGTTTTCTTGTTCCTAACTATTCTAAATGCACTGGCCCATCCTAAAATACCAATCATGGCGCCGTAAGGACAAAAGTAACGGCACCAGTAATTCTTGCTGAAAATGGAGAAAACAACAATAACCGATAAGATAATGATCGCAAGCATTGACATATTAGTAAAAAATTTCAGCATCCTGACATCCGCAACTTTCATAAACGGAACATTCGTAAACATCATTTCAAGCTGTTGTACAGGCATCTTAATCAAAATAGTAACTGCAAAAAAAGCGAAGATAGAGTATTTCCACACGCGCGCAATAGAATCCTCCACACGGGCCGGCCATATTTTCCTTGAAAGGGCAAAAGGTATGATTATGGCCGCAATCATAAAAGGATAAATAAACTTCATATTTGGCGAACCGAATGATGAGAAACTTATAATATCAAGGAGCATCAAAGTAACTATCGGAGTAGAAATCATGCTGAGGCCGCATGTAAGTTTTACAGGAAATGCTTCTACCCAGTATCTAACGCCCTTGTTGAATTTAGATTTTATCCAATCTCCAAATCTCCACACCCATTCCGACATTGTACCGGCAGGACATATCCAGCTGCAAAAACCCCTTTGAAAGAGAAAAGAGGTTAGCAGAATAGACGCAAAAATAACAAAGCCTGCCGGATGCAAAGGGTCAACCTTCCCTGTACCGAGAAAATACTTGAGACCCATAAAGGCGCCAATAGGCAAAAACGCCTCTACTCCCGGTGACCTCGTTACATAAACAGTAGCGCCGCCGGTTTCACAATATCGCACAAATAAATAAAACATCCACCCCACATATATTGTCAAAATAAAGAATGAAATCTGGGATATCCATCTGAATATAAGTGAAGTCATCCATGATGATGACTTACGCTTTTTCTTAGACACTCTTGAAGCATCAGATTTCTGTATAGTGTTTTTATTTTGTGAAGCCAAGTCGTTCCTCCATTCTAAATGATAAGCACGTAATCCATTAAAGCTCTTACTCTTGCCGCCTGAGTTAAGCGACGGCGGTTTTTTGCCGTCCGTTTGAACGATTTGTAAGCTGATTATATTGTCTTAACATCAGCATACAAACGATCCCAGTTGCCCTGTCGAATACGAAATTTTGTCCCGTGGTTGTGGCCAGTTCGTGCATCAAAGTCTATAAGGATAATACCATCCTCAATTGCAGTAATGAATTTATCTAATGAAAATTTACGTAAAATCATGATCGTATTGTAATGATAATACTCTCGTCCGCTTTCCCTTTTCACTTCTGCTTGAACATAAAAGCAGTTCAACAATTTCGTTCCTGCTTTATGAAACAAATCATCAAACCCCCAATAAGGCTGTGGATTTAGTTCAGAAAGACCAATGCGAGTTTTGACAGAATTGAGCCAATCTTGATGTCGCTGGTCTACTGATAAAGCATCAAAGGAAATTAAAATCTTTTGGGCCATTTTTTCTACAGTGACGCAAAATCCTCTATCACTTCGCTTTAAGCCATGAATGGTTTGTCTGAAACTCATTTCGGTTTCAGGGTAATTTGTTCCTGCTAATTCATGCGCCCAACCATATTGTGGCAGTAAAACAGAAGGCACAAAACGAACAGCACGTGGAGATGGTTCCATATGGAAAAGTGTTGTTAAAGAAGCTGAGCCTTTTCTTTGACATTTAAGCTCCCATTCGGCCGCATTGGGTATTGGTAAATTATTTTCTCGAATTCCGAGTAAATCTTCGAGAGTGTTTCCAACCCCACCTGCGTTGCCATGTCGTGCGTTAGGAATCCAGCCTTTTCGTTTAATTTCAAGAAGTTTTTTGATTAGGTCATCCTTTGTGAAAATTTGCACATTATTTCCCTTTTTGTATTGGCGGCCGCCAAAAATCGAGCAGATACTCAAAAGTGACTCCCATAGTAATATAGTTACTCGGCCATCCAAATATGCCTATTTTATTGACAATATTTGTTCTGTCCCAAATGATAATGTTTCGCAACTCATAACCTCTTTTACGCAATTCTTCGATGAGAGAAACATGGATTGTGATTCTTTGATTCTCCCACCACATGTCAGGCACATTAATGACGCAATGCGCTTTTGGACGCAATAATGGCAGTAAAGACTCAAATATGTCACCCATTGCGTTTGTATAATCCTTTATAGACATTGTTCCGAGATCGCGTTCGTCTTGGGAATATTGTTCCACCTTTCCAAGTTGTTCATTATTCCGGTCTCTTCTGGATTTATTTTTTCGCTTGCGGTTGAGTAAATTGGCATAAGGTGGCGATGTCCATATTAGGCTTAAGGTATCATTTGAGATATAATTATGAATGTTTCGTGCATCGTCTTGAATAGCTACTTGCTGTGAATTGCTGAATAAATCTTTTTGGCGTAATCTGCTTTCGCATAAATCTATGTAATGTTTCTGCAAGTCAAAACCAACTGTATTCCTGTCTGTATCGCTCGCTGCCACTAGCGTTGTTCCACTTCCGACAAAAGGATCAAGTATGAGTTCACCTTTATGAGAAAACAGTTCTATAACTTTTTTTGAAAGGGAAATCGGAAAGGTTGCTGGATGAAGCTTCTTATCGCGCACATCACGTGATTCGTAAAAAAAATGCCAGACCCCAAGTTGTGATTTTAACCATTCTTTTGCGGTCATGCAGTTAATATGTGTCGGCCCACAATTGCAGGTTCGTTCATAACCGATATTTAACATTTTACCGTATTCGACGCTACCTTCTATAATAACAAGGCTGGTCCCCTTGTTTGAACTATAATCTGTTTCTGGTTTCTTTTTTTCAGACATATTGGATTGCAGCTTCCATATTAGTAGTATTCAAAATGTTTCGTTTATTTATTACAGCTACCAATGTAATATTCTCCTGTTTTTACTATATTATCCACCTGTCTCAGGCTTAAAATATATCATAAACCGTCGTAAGCAAGTGTCAAGTATTTTGTTTAATTCACA
>MHZA01000030.1 GCA_001828595.1 Planctomycetes bacterium RIFCSPLOWO2_12_FULL_40_19 | reverse complement strand
CAGGTCATTTCTTGAGTACATGAATAAATACTGTTGTGCATAACCGGCATAGGCGCCAAAATAATTTGTTCCAAATTCCCTGATCCTGTCGTTAGGAACATTATTATTGTCGAAGTATAACAACTGCATTGTTTTCTTTATCCATGTGTCCACCGGAAATGCCTGATAGAAGCCAAGGGAGAAAAGCAGAATGCAGTCAGCTACCTTGTCACCAACTCCATTCATCTTCTTTAATTCGTTCTTTGCAAGGTTGTATGGTTGCGTTCTTAGCGAATTCAGTTGCTTAATGTCTATAGTATTGTTTGCATCAAGGATGTATTTTGCGCGAAAACCAGTCTTTGCAGCTACAATTTTCGTATAATCATTAATTTTGCCTGGCAGGGGAAACGCAAAATTACGAACTTCATCCAGCATAAGTTTTTTACCAAAACTCCTTGAGAGCGCATTTAACTTTGATTTTATACTTGGGATGTTTGATGCGGAGGAACAGATAAAGGATATTAAACATTCCCAGGGATCCTGTTTGATGAGTCTTAAGCCCCGGTATTTGTCTATTGCTTCTTCTATGTATTTATCCTTGTTTATTTCCTTGAGTATTTTATGGAGGGTTTCATTTAAGGAGAAGAAATGTATGACGAATTCTTTGTCAACGCCATGGAATTCTATCTCGTTTCCGATCTGGTTAATTTTAAAATATTTATCTTGTGCATTAACATAGTACCAGTCGCCGACCCTGTTTATTCTGAATATTTGTCCGCATTCCAGTGTATGCTCTAAATTGAAGTCTTTTACCTTTATTTTGGCCATATTACTTTATTAGCACATATAAACTAAAATTTATACTTGTAAAAGATACAATAATTTAATATATAAGAGTACATTAATTTCAGATAAATTTTGTTTAATATTGCAACTATTATAAGTATATGATATGGCTAAACTTCTGATAGATTTTATAGACACAGTAGATAGAATCAGCCACAAGCTTATTAAAGATAAGAACGGGTACTACCTGCCTAAAATCACTTCAGATCAACTTAACTTCGAAATCCTTCACCGGGGAATTACCGGAGAAACGTCGCCCGACAGCAGACTGAATACGGCTATTAGGAAATCACAGTCGCATCTGCTTGGTGAGCAGGATAGGAATTATGGATTTTGGGCCGGAGTATTGGAGGGTGATGTTGCGTTAACTGCGGAGTACTTAATGCTAATGCATTTTCTGAAACGGATTGTCGCAAAGAAGCAGGAAAAGGCGAGCAGGTATATTATAAAAAAACAGGGAAAAGACGGCGGCTGGAGTATTTATCATGAAGGAGATAGTGATGTTAGTATTTCGGTTAAGTGCTATTTTGCTCTTAAATTAGCAGGTCATTCAGAAGAAGAGCCTGTAATGCGAAAGGCAAGAGCGTGTATTCTTAAATTGGGCGGGATAATGAAGTGTAATACATTCACAAAAATATACCTTGCTATTTTCGGCCAGTTTGACTGGAGGGGCATACCGGCATTGCCTGTAGAAATAATCCTCCTGCCTAATTTCTTTTATTTTAATATTTACGAGATGTCATATTGGTCCAGGTGTATTGTAGTTCCTTTAGGTATAATTTTGGCTAACAGGCCCAAATTACAGGTTGGTGACAAAGCGGCATTGGATGAATTATATGTGATACCCAAGGAAAGAGTCAGTTATCGGCTGGAGATGGACCAGAATAAGTTAACAATTAAAAATATTTTTATAAATTTCGATACAATCCTGAGGCGTTACGAGAATCAGCCTATTTCATCTTTAAGAAAAATAGCCATTGAAAAGGCGGAAAAATGGATGTTGGAACGTCTTGAAAAGTCAGGAGGTTTGGGCGCAATTTGGCCTTCCATGGTTAATTCATTAATGGCGATGAAATGCCTTGGATATAAAGATGGAAACCCCGCCGTGGAAAAGGCGCTAGAAGATATAGAGGCATTAGCGGTGCATGATGAAGATACCATGTTCCTGCAGCCCTGTGTGTCTCCTGTGTGGGACACGCCATGGGCGATTATGGCGCTTTTAAAATCCGGTTTGCCTAATAACCATCCGGCATTGGTTAAGGCAGGGGAATGGATGCTGGAAAAAGAGGTAAAAAGCTTTGGAGACTGGAGTATGAAAAACCCTGTCAAAGAACCAAGCGGGTGGTATTTTCAGCACGCAAACGAGTTCTATCCGGATAATGACGATGCCTCGGTAGTAATGATGTCCTTACTGCTTTTAGATTTGCCTGATAACCAGCGGAAACGGCAGGCAATCCTCAGGGGGTTCCAATGGCTTATAGGGATGCAGTGTGATGATGGAGGGTGGGGTTCTTTTGACAAAAACAATAATAAGACAATTCTAAACAATATTCCTTTTGCTGATTGGAATGCACTTCTAGACCCTAGTACGAGTGACCTTGCGGCGCGTGTTTTGGATTTAATGGGCAGACTGGGATATGACTCAGGCTTTCCTCCTGCAAAGAGAGCAATTGAATTTCTGAAGAAAGAGCAGGAGAAGAACGGCTCGTGGTTTGGGCGCTGGGGCACTAATTACGTTTATGGGACATGGTCTGTATTGACTGGCTTGCACTCAATTAAAGAAGATATGGCTAAAGAATACATAAGGAAAGCGGTATCGTGGTTAAAAGACTTTCAGAATGAAGATGGTGGTTGGGGAGAAACATGCAAGTCATATTGGGATACAACTCTAAGCGCTAAGGGGAAGAGTACGCCCTCTCAAACGTCGTGGGCGGTATTAGGGCTTTTGTGTACGGAAGAAAGAGACTCTGATTCTGTAAGAAACGGCATAGAATATTTAATAAGAACTCAAAAGGAAGATGGGACATGGGATGAGGATGAATTCACAGGTACAGGATTTCCAAAGGTCTTTTATCTCAGGTACCATATGTACAGAAGCTACTTTCCACTTCTTGCTTTGAGTAAATATAGAAATATGGCCGAGTGATTGTTGATTGTAGGGGAGATTAAATTAAAACCCTGGTTTTAGCTGTGAGGACAGGTATTTTTGTTTAAAGACCAGGAAGAATATTTATGCAGCGCATCTAAACTCTGAATATCAACAGCAAGAAATCAATTCCGATTTGGTTCCGGAGTAGTTGAAGTAGATGGCGGCAGGGTTGGGAAAATAATTGAGGGTTGATCTCCGGTCAAGGTATGCAGGAATGCGACAATCTTTTTTGTTTCATCATCAGTAAGCTTTAGCCCCAGTTGATATTCGGCCATGATGTTGACCGCCTCACTCAAATCCCAAGTGCTGGCATCGTGAAAATATGGAGCCGTCAGCTCAATATTTCTCAGCAGTGGAACCTTGAATACATATTTATCCTTCTCATCTTTTGTCACATTGTATCTGCCGAGAGTATGTGTGTCTTTGTCATACGGTTTTGCCATTCCAAATTTCTGATAAGAGTTTCCCCCAACACCGACGCCGTTGTGGCAGACGATACAGCCTTTGCCCTTAAAAAGATCATATCCTTCCTTTTCCGATTCGGAAATGGTTTCAGCATAACCATTCAGCCAATGGTCGAATCTTGAGTTTGGTGTGGTTAAAGTTTCTTCAAATGCCGCAATAGCATCTGTGACCTTATCGATATCAATCTTTTCATCTCCATATACTTCCTTAAACCATTTCACATACTCAGGTATTGATTGTAATATGTTGACTGCCAATTCATGTTTTGAACCCATTTCAATAGGATTGGCTATGGGGCCTCCAGCCTGTTCTTTCAAGTCTTTTGCACGGCCGTCCCAGAATTGTGCCAGATTGAATGTTGCATTCAGTACGGTAGGTGCGTTTATCGGGCCGAAAAACCATTTATGCCCGATAGAGGTTGGCAGATTGTCTGCGCCTCCTGTCGAGAGGTTATGGCAGGAGTTACAGGTTATCCAGCCTGATTTGGACAGCCTGGGTTCAAAAAACAATTTTTTGCCCAATTCCACCTTGGCTCTGTCATAGTCAAAGGCGATTGGAATAGGCTTGATAGGTTCATCTGAACGTGATGATTTAAAGCCGCCTGACATCCTTCCGCCTCTGCCGTAGCCCATATCAATCAACCCCCCCGCAGTGGTAAATGTTGGGTTTGCAATATTGATAGCAAAAAAAGTTGCCAAACAGCAAATTGCAGTGAATTTAATTATATTCATTTGTTCTCCCTTTTAGTTAATGATTAGTATTTTCTTCATATGTGCAATAATATTTATCGAGTTTAAAATTGTCAAGAGCATTTAATTGCAATTTTCTTTAGCAAAAAATTCTATAACATTGATTTTATTGACATTTCTAATAGAGCTTGTTAAGTTGGTTTCATGATGAAAAGGATGTATAATGAGAACGCCGGAGAGGTAGAACAGGCTCTTGAAGAGATTGGCAGAATCGGAAAAGGTAATCAAGAAGCCACGAAATCTATTCAAGAATTCTTATAAAAAGAAAATCGAACAAAACAAAGTATGCAAAAATCCGAATACTGAATATCGAAATACGAAACAAATTCTAATGGAGACTGAGATGTCCAGAACATTAAAGGTATTATTATGTTCAGATGATGACGGGTTAATGGTTAAAACCATAAAAAACGCTCTTAGTAACAAAGGCTTTGAGGCAAACATTGTTCTTGTTAGAGACCAACATGACGCAGATACCATCTCTAAAGAGATAGTTGACGCTGATGTTGTGTATCCGGACAAAGCTATAATTACCAAAGAAATGATAGAAAGCGCAAAGAAAACAAGATTATTCCAGTTTGGTACCGGATACGATACCATAGATCTTGCATCCGCCGGAGAGAGAAAGATACCTGTCTGCAATATGCCTGGTATTACGGCTCAATCCGTTGCAGAGCATGCAATGTATCTTGTATTAGCATTAGCCAGGAATGACAGAGAATATGGACTGGAAATGAAAGAGGGCAGGTGGAACAGGGGGGTTGGAGTTGAGCTTGCCGGAAAAACACTTGGCCTTATTGGATTCGGCAATATCGGTAAGATAAAAGCCAGGATTGCCCATGGGATTGGAATGAAAACAGTAGCATTTAGAAGAAATAAGGAAAAAGGGAACGAGGGCCTTAACTTTGTAGATATTGTTGGCTTTGATCATTTATTGGAGAAATCTGACATTGTTTCCATTCTTCTTCCCTTAATAGAGCATGGCAGTTACAGGACAAAAGGGATAATTGGAAAAAGGGAATTAGAAAAGATAGGTGGAGCAGGCCTCGGCTGGTTGATAAATATATCCAGGGGCCCCATAGTTAATGAGAAAGATTTAATAGAATCTCTTAAAAGCAACATAATCAGGAAGGCCGCCCTGGATGTGTACGAAATGGAGCCTCTTCCGGAAAATAGTGAATTAAGAAAGCTTCCAAACGTCATACTCACTCCTCATATAGCCGGAGAGACCAGAGAAGCCCTGGTCAGGAGATACACTTTGATTGCAGAAAACACAATAAAAGTAATGAATAATGAGAGGCCGCTCTACATTGTCAAAGAACTGCAATCTATTTTCTAGGAATATTCAATTAAAGCCCCGGATGTCCAGGTGGATAACCGGGACTTCTTATCATCCTTTGTGATAATTTTTGTGGATTTGATATTTCCATTGATATAATTATCAATGACTAGATATGTTCTTTTGTCGTCGAGTTAACCATTTCTTAAATGATATCTGGCTTTCTCCTGATGGCCTACCTGCTACTAACCCTTCAATACTAATATCTTCATCTATGTATTCCCAGTGAATCCCATGACCGCTGCCGATTAAACGCCAGTTATTACGTTCTTCATTAGTTGCATGTAGAAGCCTGGGAAACCATGCAAGTGGTACAGAAATGGTGCGTCCATCAGTTAGATCAACGCTAAGGGTGTCTTCTGTTATAGTAAGTCCTTGTGCCTTTGGAACTTGTATTTCAACCGCTAAAGTATTCATTCCAGTTCTCCCTTAAATATATTTGGTGTTCTTGGATAATTTTTTGCATTTGATTAATTTCTTTTCGGCTAAAGCCACCACTATTTTGTAATCTAACGGGGTCAAGCCAGAATTTTGCAATCTTAGCATCTCTTTCAATATGAATATGTTGTGGCTCATCTTTATCCCCAGCATAAAAGAAAAAACGATATGGTCCAATATTAAGAACTGTCGGCATTATATCTCCTCTACCTCTTTTATACTACGGTTTTCTGATTTAACAGTCAGAAAATCTGTATAATTTTCAAGACTGTTAAGTAAAAAAACCAACTTCAGCTGAAGTTCCATCTTGCCATTTCGTATACGTCTTTGAAGCTTTTGCCTGTTTGCAGGACAACCGTTGGTTCAAATCCGCAGTGTACCATGCAATTTTGACAGCGGGGGTCTTTGCCAGTGCCGTATTTGTTCCAATCGGTGTTATCCATCAATTCCTGAAAAGTTTCATAATATGCGTCTGTGATTAGATAGCAGGGGCCCTTCCAGCCAAGATAGTTTCTTGTAGGATTACCCCATGGTGTGCATGTCAGGTCTCTTGCACCCATTAGAAACTTTAGATAGAGGGGCGTGTTCATGATTTTGTATTTTTTTGACAATTCATAAATAAAGCTGAATTTCTTGTGAAATTCTTCCTTCTGAATGAAAACGTCATTTGAGTTGTCTTCAAAACTGAATCCCGGTGAGACGAGTAAACCATCAATGCCAATCTTTGTCAAAAATGCGAACAATTCTTCTATCTCTTTTGGATCAGTATCTTTAAAGATTGTTGTATTTGTGCATACGTTAAAACCTGATTGTTTTGCCTTTTTAATGCTATCCGTTGCTTTTTTAAATATTCCTTTTGCGCCAACTATCCTGTCATGAGTGGCTGCCATCCCATCCAGGTGTACGTTTATGTTTAAATATGGACCGGGCCTGAATTTTTTCAAAGAATCGCCCAGTGTGATTCCATTTGTGCAAAGGTAAATATGCCGCCTTTTGGCTATCAGTCCGTTTACTATCTTGTCAAGATCAGGGTGCAGGAATGGCTCTCCCCCCGTGACTGAGACTACAGGCGCTCCGCATTCGTCTGCCGCTTGCATACATTCATCAACACTCATCTTTCTGTCCATTGTTTCTTTGAATTCCAGTATTCTGCCGCACCCTTCGCATGTGAGGTTGCAGTTGTGTGTGATTTCGAGCATCAATACAAGAGGAAATCGTTCAACAGATGAGATTCTGTTTTTAAATAAATATTTAGCAAGGGAATACGTTTGTTTGAATGAACTTCTCATAATATTGTCCTAATGATGATTATTGCGAGATAATTTGACTTAAATATTTTGTTGTTATAAATTTCTTACTTTGGTAATATTTTGCAACAAAGCTTTGTGGTTTTGTGCCCGCCAGAATGACCCGTTCGTACAGGTACGAGTGGGCGAAATCTGGCAGGTATTAGTGACGATACTGTTTTTGATCGTCCTCTTAAGTATTATGTATTTGAAATTTAAAGTCAAGGGTAAAAGATGATAGCGGTTTTGTGTGCGATAAGACAGGAAATAAGCCCTTTAGTCGCCTGTATGAACGTACATAAAAAGTTTGATATAGATGAAGTATTGTTCTTTCAGGGGTATCTGAATGGCTTGCCTCTAGCGCTTGTTCAGGGTGGAGTGGGTAGAAAAAATGCTGTTAAGGCTACAAATTGTTTATTAGAATTTATAAAGGTGGATTTATTGATTTCTGCCGGCGTTGCCGGGGGAATAAGGCATGGTCTTAAGGTAGGAGATCTGGTTGTAGCGGAAAGTGTCGGCCATAGTAATCAAAGCGACTTCGACGGTGAAGAATTGCAACTGGAATCAGATTTTGTTTGTCAGAAGGAAGTCGTTCGATTAGCCAGACAACTTAGTAACAGCCTGGAGACGAAGTGCCATTTTGGAAATCTATTAACGGTGGACAAGGTTATAAGCAGTGCAAGCACAAAAAAAAGAATCGGGGAACAAAATTCATTTGTAGCTGTAGAAATGGAGAGTGCTGCTGTTGCCGAAATCGCATATAGAAAAGGTGTTGAGTTTGCAGCAATACGTTCGATTTCAGATGACATAGATGATGACCTGCATCTTGATTATGGTAGTATAATGTCAGATGAAGGAAAGGTGAAGGTTGCGAGCGTGGCATTGGAGGTTATGAAAAACCCTAAAAAACTGGCGCTTTTAAGACGCCTTAACAAACAGACAAAGACTGCAGCTAAGAGTCTTGCTTTCTTCATGTCTGAACTTATTCCCCTTATTTATGATAAAAACATTAAATTAACGCCCTGACCCTCTCTCTTAGGGCAATTTCATTGAATTAAGAATATTTTCATAAATTCAGTGTATATCACCAAACTGTAGCGGAATGGCTTTAGCCTTCCATTTATACACTTAGACATGTTAATGGAAACCTTAAGGTTTCCGCTACGTCTTAATTCAATGACATCACCCCCTGGAGAGAGGAGGGTAAGGATTTTTGGGAGGCAAAATGACGGGTAAAAAGATTGGGATTGTAATGGGCAGTGATTCTGATTTGAGTACTATGCAGGAAACGCTTAATGTCCTTGATGAATTTGGTGTTAAATATGACGTTGACGTAGTCTCCTGCCATCGGTCTCCGCTCCGTGCACATAAATATGCTGTAAGTGCGGAGAAAAAGGGGTACAAGGTTATTATTGGCGGTGCGGGGGGCGCCGCACATCTTGCCGGCGTGATAGCGTCGTTGACGCCTCTTCCGGTTATTGGGGTGCCTATGTTGACGTCTGATCTTGGCGGGTTGGATTCCCTTTATTCAACGGTACAAATGCCGGGCGGCGTTCCTGTTGCTGCAGTAGGTATCGGGAAGGCCGGGGCTAAGAATGCGGCCATCCTGGCGATTCAGATTCTGAGTACCGCAGATAAGGGCCTTAGAAGGAAGATTCTTGATTATAAGAAGAAACAGGCAGATAAGGTTGTCCAGAAAGATAAGACCGTTAAGAAAATATTGAAGAAATTAAGAAGTTGACGATATATGCTAAGTTTAAAAAGGAGATTTTAGTGCCGTTACCAACTATAGAATGGATAGGAGGAATTGATGGAAGGATAAAGCTTATAGATCAGACACTATTACCTAATGAATTGAAATACGTTTATTGTGATGATAAAGAAAGCATTTTCCATGCAATAAAGACATTAATGGTCAGGGGGGCGCCTGCCATTGGTATTGCTGCGGCAATGGGTACAGTAGTAGGTATTAAGAATAGTAAATCTGAGGACTTCGAATCATTCTTCAAGGAGATGAAGGAGGTTACTTCATGCCTGGGATCCTCCAGGCCGACAGCAGTAAATCTATTCTGGGGACTGAAGCGTATGGAAGATACCGCACAAAAGAATAGTCAGAAACCGGTTTCAGAAATAAAGCGCATACTCCTTGATGAGGCAAAAACCATCCTTGAAGAAGATAAAGCAATATGTCGAAAGATAGGTGAAAATGGCGAATCACTTTTAGAAGACGGTAGTTGTGTGATAACTCATTGTAATGCCGGGGGACTTGCCACGGGAGATTATGGAACAGCCCTGGCAGTTATGTTTACAGCAGTAGAGAAGGGGAAAAGGATTAGCGTATATACAGATGAAACCCGCCCTTTGCTTCAGGGTTCAAGGCTTACAGCGTGGGAGCTTAAGAATGCGGGTATTGATGTTACGTTAATATGCGATAATATGGCCGCTCATACCATGAAACGGAAAAAGATTGATTGCGTAATTGTCGGGGCGGACAGGATTGCAGCAAATGGTGATGCTGCTAATAAAATAGGCACGTACAGCCTTTCAATAATTGCAAAGGAACATAATGTGCCGTTTTATGTTGCAGCACCTGCTTCTACTTTTGATCTGAGTATAGCTTCCGGTGATGAAATCCCAATTGAAGAAAGAAACCCTGACGAAGTTACCAAGATTGCAGGTAATAAGATTGCTCCGGATGATATAAAGGTGTTTAATCCTGCCTTTGATGTTACGCCGGCATCGAATATAACGGCCATTATTACAGAAAGGGGCGTAATTAATAGCCCAAATACGGAAAATATTAAAAACATTATTGGGTATAAATCATAAGGAGGGCGTCGTGACATCATTTAAATATTTCATCTTGTTGTTTATGGTTATATTCTTAACAACATTAGTTCTTTCAGGATGTGGCTCAAAAGGTACGACAACAAAATTCAGGTTTACTCCTATTGGAAGTATTGAAGACAGTACAACTGACCCGCAAAAGCTAACCGAGGATCTTGATGTATTATTACAAAGTGAAGATACAAAAAGGATGAAAAAGCTGCAGGAAGAAGCAAAGGCAAAAACTGAAAAGGAAAAGAACCCTTCCGGGCAAAAGGTTGAGGAAACAAAATAAGGTAAATTACTGATAACTAAAGAGTGTCAATCCTAATCTGCAAGCCTTAAGCCCCGTTCCTTTGCATAATCGCAAACTGTATGGAATTCCTGATGGGTTATGGGTCTGTTTATTTCGGGAAAGTTATGGGCCTTAAATGTGGGCATGTATTGTTCCATAATATTTACAAATGTATTCTTTGATACTTCATTGGCAAGAAAATCGATTATGTCTATACTGCCGGCAACGTTATTCGGCATCACCAGATGACGTATCAGAAGTCCCCGGATTGCCAATCCATCCTTAATCTCTAAATCGCCAACCTGTCTGTGCATTTCCCGTAAAGCCTCTTTCATTACGTAAGGATAATCCTGTGCAAAGGAATACTTATTTGAAGAATCAGAGTTCAAATACTTGGCGTCAGGCATGTAAATGTCGATTGTACCTGAAAGAAGTTGCAATGAGTCAATAGATTCATAGCCTCCGCAGTTATAGACAGTGGGTATTTTAAGACCTTTTGTCCGGGCAATATAAACAGATTCAATAATGTGTGGAACTACGTGTGTTGGGGTAACAAAATTTATATTTATGCAGCCTAGTCCTTGTAGCTGCAACAGCATGTTTGCCAGGCCGTCTATTTCTACCTCGTCTCCGTGGCGAAGATGGCTTATGTTGTAATTCTGGCAGAAAACACAAACCAGGTTACATCCTGCAAAGAATATTGTTCCTGATCCTCCGCTACCAACCAATACAGATTCTTCCCCAAAATGTGGGCCTGCTGATGAAACAACAGCTTTTGCTCCTGTGCCACAGAATCCCTTTTCTCCACTTAAACGATTAACCTTGCATTTCCTTGGACACAACTCACAAGACTCCATTATTTTATAAGAGGTCTTAATAGTTTCTTGAGGTGTTGTTTTCTTTTTGTCCGCTTCCTTTGAGTATGTTGTCATTCTGCGTGTTTCAGGCATAATGTTTTATTCTAAGTTATTATTAGACTTTGTCAATATATAGTGAAAATTGATTTTTCTTAATCCAAATTCTTGACACTCTGGTATATTTCTGCCATAATCTGAATCATGATAAAAGAAATGATTGGCAAAATAGCGGAAGGCAGAGATCTTTCGATCGAGGAAAGCAAGGCAGTAATGAAGGAAATAATGGAAGGAAAGGCCACAGAAGTGCAGATTGGCTCTTTTATTACGGCGTTAAGGATGAAGGGGGAAACAGTTGACGAAATTACCGGCTGTGTAAGTGTAATGAGGGAGAAGGCCACTCACATCAATGTAGGTAATAATATAGTGGTGGATACTTGTGGCACCGGTGGGGATGCGAAATGTACCTTTAATATATCTACGGCTGCCGCATTCGTTGTTGCAGGCGCAGGGCTGAAAGTTGCAAAGCACGGTAATAGCGCTTCTTCGAGTCACTGTGGGAGCGCTGACGTACTTAGGTTATTGGGGGTTAATGTTGAGGCCGGACCGGAGATTGTTGAAGAGTGTATAAAGAAAGCAAACATAGGTTTTC
This sequence comes from Planctomycetes bacterium RIFCSPLOWO2_12_FULL_40_19, assembly GCA_001828595.1. Lineage (GTDB taxonomy): Bacteria > Planctomycetota > Brocadiia > Brocadiales > Scalinduaceae > Scalindua. The sequence continues at coordinate 22,887 of MHZA01000030.1, read as the reverse complement.
TCATGGCGCCGCTTTTACATAGTTCTATGAAGCACGCAGTAATCCCAAGACGTGAGATAGGGATAAAGACTATATTTAATATTTTAGGCCCGTTGACTAACCCTGCGAGTGCAACAAGACAGGTTATAGGCGTGTATGAGGCAAAGCTGACAGATGTCGTAGCGAAGGTGCTGCTAAAATTAAAGACTGAACATGCATTTGTGGTCTATGGCTATGATGGCTTAGATGAAATTACGACAACCGATAAAACAAAAGTCTGTGAATTGAAAGATGGAAAGATTAAGAGCTATTTTATAACACACGATAGCTTTGGAATTCCAAGGGCGGAGATAAAGGATTTCGTTGTAAATTCTCCAGAGGAAAGTGCAAAAGCAATCAGTGACGTGTTAGAGGGGGAAAACGGCCCTAAGCGTGATATTGTTCTCTTAAACGCATCCGCAGCAATTGTTGCCGGAGGGGGGGCGGAAGATTTAAGGGATGGAATGCAAATCGCATCTGAATCTATAGATTCAGGTAAAGCTAAGGCATCTTTAAAGAAGCTGATTAAGATAACACATGGTAGTAGCTAAGAAGCAATAAGCAAGTGGGCAGCACACACTGCTGCTGGTCAGTTCTGGAGATTTAGTATTTTCCTGTTAATATTAGAATACCTATAGCTATAAATGCGATTGCAGAAAGAAATTTTATATAGTTTATGGGTACAAATTTTGTTAATGCCACACCAAATGTAACACCTAATATGGTTATTACGGCAAAGGCAATCATGGAGCCTGTAAATACGGTTAAGGGTTTATTCGTCTTGCTCGTCATTATGATTGCGGCAATCTGTGTTTTATCACCAAGTTCTGCAAGAAAGATAGATGTAAAAGTTGCTATGAGTATTTTCCAGTCCATGACAGTTTTCCTTTCATTATATTATAATAGTATACGAATTAAATAAATCCTCAATGCTTCTACAGGCTCAGCATGGCGAGTACATCGAGCCATAGTTTCACCTTAATAAAGGAGGACCTGTGAGGTCACTTTATTACTTCTCATAATAATAAATTTATACAAAAGGTACACATTTTTTTGTTTTGAGCTAGAAAATATATTACATTTTAATCTATCCTGATGAAGTTGGAATTAGGATAACTCAATATCTAATAAATGTTTAACTTTACTGTTTATCCAAGATACAAGCTGTTAATAATGACCTGTCTCGTGGAAGGTGTTGTCCTGATGGCAGCTCTTATAATAGCGAGATATTATGGAATCAAGTTACTTCCTTTGACCCAGAATGTATTTCGTGACATAGTAATAGGTACTTTCTGGGCGATGTTTCCACTTGCGCTGTTTATGTTATTACTTTCAGAAAGGGCAGTGGGTATTCCTTCGCTGGGTTCACTAAGAAGTATCATTATAAATGACATAAGGGCTATGTTTTCCGAAGCTAAATTACCGGACTTGTGCTTCATCTCAGTATGTGCGGGCATTGCTGAAGAGTTGCTATTCAGGGGAGTAATTCAGGTCAAATTAGGTATTGTTGGAGGGAGCATAATCTTTGGGCTTTTACATTTCATAACTCCCGTATATTGTGTTATCATTACGATTATGGGATTCTACCTGGGTATATTATTCCAGTATTACGACAGCCTTCTTATACCTATTCAGTTACATTTTGTATATGATCTTGGCGCATTGATATATTTAAGATATTTTTGTTCTGTAAGGCCGTAGGGTGATACATTGTAGTGCGTATCTCAAAGTATGTTAAAATTCCACTTTGAGTAGAGAAACTCTTTATGATATTTTTGCAATAAAAAATATCCATATATAAGAAAAAATTAGTTGACAATAATATCTTATTTAAACTAAAATGATTACTAATACGCATTTTATTGAATTGAACCAATAGCCGGAATTAAATATGAATACTGTAAATGTCTTTGGATGCCTACTAAGTAAAAGTACTGCCAAGAACCTATCCGGGATAAGAACAAGCATATTGACTAAGATAGACAAAGTTGTAGGGTTAGTGAGAGAAAAAACGAAGGGAGCAGGTGAGTGTTTCGTAAAGATAATGATGAAGCTCTCCATAATAAAGCTGGCCGTCGCTATGCCAACACTCATAGTAATGGCAGTTTTGTTTTTTGCTCATTTGCATACTTTTGATACGATAACGTTACAATTTTCAAAGTGGGTTTCTACTCCCATAATTAGTTTTATTGTATTAATAATTGCTTTAAAGTTTGCAGCGATTTCGATTGGCCTGACATTGACGGTAATGTCAGTAAAGAAAATTACCTTTGAAAGTATAAGAATAAGGTTAATGGAATATTGCAAGCTAAGATTGAGTGTGTTTTTTAGAAGGGAAAAGCATTTCCAGAGAGCTTAGCTTGCTCGTCTCTCTTTTAGTGGCCTGTCATGCTTTGTGTTGTTAATCTAGCACGCCACCACACAACCTGCCGGAGTTTTAGCTTGAATTTTTTTCTGAGATTGTTGGTATAGCATAATCTAAGAATCTTAAGCAGCGCAATGTTAATAATTGTCTGTAAACCAAGTCCCTTATCCCCATAATTTGATTCTTACATTCATAACTCACCAATAATTCATTAAAAAGCAATGCTTATGATGAGTCATTTTCATTTTTTGACATTGAAAGTATACGTAATACCAAACTTGATTTTCCCGGATTAATTTGACATAATTTAAAAGTTCTGTTCCATCTATAAAATTACGTAAAATGTTTTAAAAAGGGGGAAAACTTTGAAGTGTTATATTTGTGACAAGGAAGGGAAAGAGAGCGAAACAATAGCAATATGTATCGTTTGCGGAATTGCCGTTTGTAGGGATCATCAGATTCGTGAGCAGATCCCTGTTACTGAAACGTACAAATGGGGGTTGGGGGAAGAAAAAGTTACTTTGCCATTGCCGCTTCCCCGTATTCTATGTACCTGGTGTTATCAGGCCCTTGTAGCTCAGAAGAATAAGTGATAGTATATACTTTTCCCTGATTTTGAAGCTATTTATATTATGGACAAGGATAAACTTTGTGAAAAACTATCCGAACATTTAGAAATAATTAAGAAATGTTCGATTACATCTGAGCATGGAACAGTTTTATTGGCTACTATTTTGGAATCACGCTATCCATACGTATATCCAAGAGATTCTGCGTGTGCTTCCATGATGTTCAGGCAAATGGCAGAGAAGGATCTGGACTCAAATGGGGACGCTTTCAGCATGTTGAAAGGGATGGCCAAATTCATCGCTTATGTTCAGGATGAGAGTGGGAAGTGGGGACAGCGTTACGGATTGAACGGACAAGACAAAGCCATCTACATCCAGGAGGATAATACTGCTTATGGCGCTATCATTCTTGCCAACTATTTATTGGCTTGCTGCTTCCGACGTGAGAAACCTGAAGAACTGGAGGACTATCTTAAAAAGATAAAAAAGGCGATTCAATACGCTCTTCAGCATTTTTACAGGGAGGAGATATTCCTGTTTTTCTCTACAACGGGCATACATGAATCCGCTATTGAGAAAGGGTACAGCATCTGGGTAAACCACGTTTACACACACTTCTTTAACCTTATTTTGCAGTTAACTAAGAAATTTGATCTTAAAGGGCTTTTTGACGAAGAACTTTCATTCAAGTGCCGATTCTGCCAATCCGTTCACAGGCGTTTCATGCTCAGTAACCGTTTTGTCAGACGCATAACTAAGGAGGGGACATTTGATTTAAGGCCTGATGTCACTCTGATGAGTCCGGTTTATTTCCAGTGTAAAGAAGAGCATTGTGATTCCTGTGTCCTGGATGAGAATCCTGATATTATTACTAATTCTGTCAACTTCATGGTAGAGAATCTCTGGGACTCTGAACTTGGCATGCTGCAAAGGTATCTTCCTTTTACAGAAGATATTGAAACACATATACATGCAGGAAACGGACCTTGGATTCAATATACTGCAATGCTGGCGCAGTATTGTTATAAAACGGGAGCGGTGGAGAGAGGGGATACTATTTTAGATCAAATTGACAAATATAGAACCGTAGAAGGATTTATCCCCGAACATTTGAGTACGAAAAGAAGGTTTGAAGAGTTTATCCGCCTGGAATGGGAAGTGGGGCTTGATGCAAAGAAAGAATTCCACCCTGAAATCCTGATTCCTAATCTCTCATATGACATTATTGTAGAGGAGCTTTTCTTCATGAAAAAAAGCTACGATAAGATTAGAAGGGATATTTACGAGGAGAAGAAAACCGTTATCCAATTTGCCATACCGCTTATGTGGTCACATGTAGAATATGCAAATGCTCTCATTGCCAGATATGAATATCAATCAACTAATGAGCAAGATACAGTAGATTTGGCAGCAACAGTTAAGAGTTAATCGAATCTCAAATAAGCAATCCAAATACAACCGGGTGAAAAGTCCGGGTTTTTATTTCCAATTACCTTCGGCATCTCGTATCTTTTTGCAGGAAGGGCAGATGGGGAGTAAGCCTGATAATGTCGTGATCCTGGGGAGTGCATCCTGGAGGTTTTCAATGAGCCTCTTTCTTTCTTTTTCTACTCTATGCTTGTAAAGGGCTATTTCGATTGCTATCTTTAAGTCTTCGTTTACAAAAGGCTTAACAATATATCCAAATGGTTCTGTTATACTGGCCCGCTCCAGTATCTTTTCATCGGCATAAGCGGTGAGATAGACAATAGGTATGCCATAGCAAGAACGGATTTGTCTGGCTGCTTCAATCCCATCCATCTCACCCTTTAACATAATGTCCATTAGCACTAAATCCGGCCTATCATTCTCTGCCTTTTGAATAGCTTCTTCTCCCGAAGACGTTACAGAGGTAACTGTATATCCCAAACTCTGCAAGCACATCCTAATATCGTCAGCAGTAACCCATTCATCTTCTACAATCATAATTTTTGCCTTTGTCATGTCTTATATCCTTTCTTTATATTTTGCTTCCTTGAATTTAATTTGAAATTCTGTTCCTTCGTTTCTGTTTAGTTCAACTTTGCCCTGAAGTTGATTTTCAGCTAAATTTGTAATCAGCCGTAACCCTAGAGATTCGGTCTTTCTGATATCCAAATCTCCAGGTATACCGGTACCGTTGTCGCTGACTGTTAACTCATACATGTCGGACTTCAAATCTGCAATTTTATGCAGGGATATTTTAATCTCACCGTCTTTCCCCTTTGGAAATGCGTATTTCAGTGAATTGGATACCAGTTCATTGACTATTAATCCACAGGGTATAGCAGTATCAATTCCAAAGGAAACAGCTTCAATATTCATCTTCAGTGAGACTTTGCCAGCACTCACCTTATAAGATAAAAACAAGTCATTAACAAGATTCTTAATGTAATCGTTGAAATTAATGTTTGCCAGGTCTTTTGACCCGTAAAGTTTCTCGTGAATCAGAGCCATCGCTTTTATTCGGTTCTGGCTTTCCTTGAGCATTTCTATCTGTTGTTCATCCCTGACATTTCTGGACTGAAGCCGAAGCAAGCTGGAAATAACCTGCATATTGTTCTTGACCCGATGATGTATCTCTCGCAGAAGCACTTCTTTTTCTTCAAGAGAGGCTTCGGTCCTGGCAGTAGCTTTCTGAAGGGCATCCATGACAATGTTGTAACGCTCAGCAATCTGGCCAACCTCCGTGAAAGGTTCCACCGGTACACGGAGACTCATGTCTCCCGTCTTAGCCTGTGCATCCATAGTCCTGAACATATCCAGGAGTTCTGTGGTAGCCCCATGTTCAGAGACATTAAGGCCGATATATTCGTTCTCAGGCGTAACTCGAAATGGGAGAAAGCGGTTTATTAATAGAAATAACGAAAAAGACGTGCCGAATGTCCATAAGAAGCATACACCTATACCTATAACCTGTGTCAGAAGTTGATCCCAACGATTGAGTCCTGTGTTCAGGAGTTCTGTTTCGCCAAAGATAGCAACAGCAAGTGTGCCCCAGATCCCAGCGCCCAGGTGCACGGGAATGGCTCCCACAGCATCATCGATGTGCAGATATTCCAAAAGATATTCCACACCTAGCATCACAATTCCACCGATTCCTCCGATGGCTATGGCCGATATTGCATTTACAGCATGTGCCGGGGCAGTGATGGCCACAAGACCTGCTATAGAACCGAAGATCAGTAGTTCTGGATCAGGGCGCCGCCGAAGCAACCATCCAATAGCAAGCGTAACCATAGAACCTGTAGAGCCAGCCAAAAATGTGTTTATAATGATTCCTGCAACCCTGTCGTTAAAGGCAAGGGTGCTACCACCATTGAACCCAAACCAACCGCTCCACAGAAGAAATGCGCCTAGTACAGATAAGGGAAGGTTGCTGCCATGAATCTTTTTGTGAACTCCACCCTTAGGGAAACGCCCTTCGCGGGGACCGATAATCAGCAATGTTGCTAAGGAAACCCATCCCCCGACACTGTGAACCACGGTTGAACCGGCGAAATCTACAAATCCCAACATTCCAAGCCAACCAGAGGATATACCATTTTGGGAGCCGTTCCAGGCCCAATGACCAAAGGTCGGATATATCAGGCCGGATAGTATAATCGATGCGATGATGTAGCTTCTGAACCGCAGTCGCTCCGCTGTGGCTCCTGAGACAATCGTCACTGCTGTGGCACAGAACATAAGCTCAAATAGAAAAAATGTAGTAGGCCATGTCCCTTCTTCAAGAGGCAAAAGAAATCCTGTTGATCCTATCCATGCGTTGTATGACGTTCCGAACATCAGTGCGAAACCAATCGCCCAGAACAAGATGGTAGATATTCCAAAATCGGTTATGTTCTTTATGGCAACGTTTATGCTGTTCTTTGACCGTGTCAGTCCAGACTCCAGACAAGTAAAACCTGACTGCATTAAAAACACCAGGCCCGCACATATCAAGACCCAAAAGATATCGACTGACGATTTGTCCATTACTTACTTCTTATAGTTATTTTTGTAGTACAATTCTAACTGTACAAGTAACCTTAGCTTTTAAGTAATAATGATAAACGGTACATAGAAAGAAAGGCAAGATAATTTTTCGTGATTAGTTTAGTTTGCGGTATCGGAATTTCAAAACTTACCAACGAAGGCGCAAAAAGTTTTAAAAGTAGCTTATGTTCTTGCTTCTGGAAGAATAAATATCAGGATACATAGAGATATAAAAACAAATATGTCACCCCGCCTACCGTACTATCTCATAAGTTTTTTACTACATTTATAAAGGATTTTTAAGTAAAATATTTTTTAATTAAAAAACAGCAATAGGGAAAACAGGTTTTACCTGAAATTGATCATGAGAACAAATTGGGCTGAAATTCTAAAAAAAATCTTTCCAGAAAAGACAAAAATAAAAATTGGCTTATTTAATATTCCTTTTCATGCGATGTTCGTTCACTTCCCGGCCGCCCTCTACCCTGTAGCGATTTTTTTTCTTTTCCTTGCTCTGCTTTCAGATAAGGATTCATTCCACAATTCATATTTCTACCTCATGATAATAGCAACTTTTTTTACGCCGATTTCACATTTTACCGGAATCCATGAGTGGAAAAAGAAATACAGGGGTGTAAGAACACATATCTTCATTAGCAAAATCCGTTACGGGCGAATATTGATTTTAGTTGGGGGACTATGTACTACTTGGGACTGGTTTTACCCCGGGATACTGGACAATACAGGTGTCCTCAATGTCGTATTCATTATTCTAAACATTTCCATCTTACCACTTGTCGGCTATCTGGGGCATTTGGGTGGCAAGCTAGTTTACGGACTGCCTCATTGAAAAACTGTCATGATTTCTTATCTTACCCGCCTGTACCTATTCGGGCAGGTTAATTAAGGAGGGCGATCTATGAAGGATCAAATTAAAAGTTTACAGGAACGAATTAAAGAGATTGAAAAAGTAGTAGAAGTATTGATCATTGCAATTCCTAAGGAGGAGTCAAGTTATAAATTTTACCTGGAACTTGCAAATTCCATAGAACATGAGGGTAGTAGAAGGATGTTCATTAAAGTTGCTAATCAGGAGCTTGCTCACAAAGGTATGTTGGAAATGGAGCTGAAAAAGTTGCAACAGGAGATAGCCAGTTTAAAGTCTGAAAGGTAGCATATACACAAGAATGGAACTCTTCTATACAGATTGCATCACGGAGTTCTTGTACCTGCCCGAATAGGTACAGGCGGGTTAGTCTTTTCTTTCTTTTTCGGACTTGTGTTTGTAAAGAGCTATCTCAATAGCTATTTTCAAGTCTTCATCTATAAAAGGCTTGACGATATATCCAGACGGTTTTGTTATTTTTGCCCGATCCAGTATCTTTTCATCGGCATAAGCTGTCAGATAGATAATGGGTATATCCAAACATGTGTGGATTTGACTTGCCGCTTCAATCCCATCCATCTCACCTTTTAACACAATGTCCATCAGCACTAAATCAGGCTTATCTTCCTTAGCTTTTTGAATCGCTTCCTTTCCTGTAGATGCCGGGGAGGAAACAGTATATCCCAAAGCCTGTAATCTCATTTTTATATCTTCAGCAGTAATCCACTCATCTTCAACAATCATAATCTTTGCCTTTGACATTTATCTTATGCCCTTTTTTTGTATTTTGTTTGATTTTACCATATCAAGACCCAGAATATGTCTACTAACGATTTGTCCATAATTAACATTATTGTAGATTATAATAGTGATAGTGTAAACGACTAAATATTTATGTTGAATAACCCTTTTTTATACTGCACCACATTAAGTAAGCGTAAAATTTATATCTGTTTATTATTGACATATGGCGCTATTATGTATATTTTCTGGATTAAACACAAAAGCGCTTTTTCCAAATCGGGAGTAAAAGTTATAGCTTCTATTGTTAGTCAATGTTCCCCAAAGTGGAGTATTCAATATGGTAAAAATGTCAGAAAAGCATAGAAGACCAAAATATTACCATCATATCCATAAGAGAAAAAGAATGAAAAAAAGAGTGTTTTATACACTCCTGACAACTTTTTTTTGTATAGGTATTGCTGCCCTAATCAGTATAGGGACATCCAATGTTTATGCCGTTACCGGTAAAATTACGGTTTACATATTTGTTGGTGGTATCTTAGCTTTTGTTGTTTTCTTGTTTATGTACCAGATGACTACCAGAGGACGTCGCTAGATAAGAACTAAAATAATCTGACTTTTGGATGTCATGTGGCTATTAAAAGATTGCTCTATTCGTATAAAACTAATTTATCTGTTTTAAATTACTTGACTTCCGTTTGTTTGTAATATATATTCACAATACATTTTTATGAAATATCTGGCACCAGAGTTATGCGATAGTTTTTGAGTATTTAATGCAAAAATTTCTATTCTTGTTTATATAGCATAAAATATTGGTGTTAGTTAAAGTGTATATATAGATTTGTCTTATACGAAAGAAGAATTGAGGAAAGAAAGCTTTTTTTGTTTTAACGAGGAATGAGTTTTGGATATATTTATTGGTCTTAAAATGAATTCCATTAAGATGAAAATTACTTATATCATTGCATTAGCCTTTGGATTAAATTTTTATCTTGAATTTTTTTATAAAAAAAGGAACTTTATGTAATATCCTGAGTGTGTTGATAACTTATTTTGTATAGCTTATCCGTGTATTCAGGTAGATATAGTTTATTTTTTATAGCTAGAATCATTTCCAGGAAATCTTAAGACTATTCCAAGTTAAAATCGTTTCGTTAGAGCACAAGGGACGACTATAAATCTTGCCGTTAGTATTCTTCCATACCTCAATTCTTTTATTCTGAGAATCTATAGAATCTTCAATTGAATCTCCAGAAATCTTTTTAATTGTCTATTTTTAAAAAAGGCGGTGATGACCTATCCATATTTTCACTGAAATACCAAAATTATTTTATGTATTTGTATTGCCTGTTTGCATAACATTTGGTTTTTTAATATGTTATCTGTTTTTCAAGTTACGTCAAGTTAGCAGGGAGAGAACCTCCAGGAACGTGATTAAAGAAGCAAAATTAGAGGCGGAGAGGATATTAAAAAACGCCAACATTACAGCCAGAGAAGATTTGTACAAAAGGAAAGAGATTTTTGAGAAAGAGACGCAGGAATCAAGACAAGAATTACGTCACCTGGAAAAGCGTTTGAGTAAAAGAGAAGACAATTTGGAGAGAAAGATAGATATACTTACAAAAAAGGAGAAATACATTGAAAGTATGGCTTCTAATTTATCAAACAAAGAAATAGAACTTGGAAAAAAAGAATTACAGCTTGAAGACCTTATTCAGGAAGGGAAAAATACACTTTTTAGAGTTTCAGGGTTGACCGGAGAAGAAGCTGAAAAACTATTGTTGAGCCGCCTGGAAAAAGAACTTGAAAAGGAATGTGTCCACTTAATAGAAAAGTACACAAAAAAAGCCAAAGAGGAATCCGAAAAGAATGCAGTTTCAATATTGTGTACTGCCATACAGCGATGTGCGGCAAATAACGCGGTCGATAATGTTGTAAGTACGATTGAATTACCCGGTGACGAAATGAAAGGGAGGATTATTGGCCGTGAAGGTAGAAATATTCGTGCCTTTGAAAAAGCAACAGGAATTGACGTAATCGTTGATGATACCCCTGGAATCATAGTTCTTTCAGGATTTGACGGTGTTCGCAGGGAGGTTGCCAGGCTGGCGATGAAGAAATTAATCCTGGATGGTAGAATTCATCCTGCACGGATAGAAGAAGTAGTACAGGAGACAGAAAAAGATATTGAACAGATTATTCAGGAAACCGGGAAACAGACGAGCTTCGAGTTGGGAATACATGATTTGCATTCAGAAATCATCAATTTAATAGGCCGGCTAAGATATCGTACCAGCTACGGGCAGAATCAGCTTCAGCATTCTATAGAGGTATCTAATTTAGCGGGTATCATGGCAGGTGAATTAAAACTGGATGCACAGATTGCAAGAAGATGCGGTCTTCTGCATGACATTGGTAAGGCCGTTAGTTCAGATGTTGAAGGTACTCACGCTCTTGTAGGGGCGGATATTGCTAAAAGATATGATGAAAAACCTGAGGTTGTAAATGCGATTGCTTCGCATCATGAAGAAGTGCCTTCCGAAACGGTTTATTCTGTATTGATAAATGCGGCAGATGCAATTTCGGCCAGCAGGCCGGGGGCAAGGCGGGAAACTCTTGAGAAGTATGTTAAACGGCTGGAGAAGTTGGAAAGTGTGGCAATGTCTTTTGGTGGAGTTGAAAGCGCCTATGCAATACAGGCTGGCAGAGAAGTAAGGGTGATCGTTCATCCAGACAAGGTTAGTGATAAATCGGCCTCAAAAATTTGCCATGATATAGCAAAAGAAATAGAAGAAGAACTTGAATATCCTGGAGAAGTTACGGTTACTGTGATTAGAGAGAAACGGGTGGTACAGAAGGCAAAATGATGTATATTAATTATGATGTTATTGTTGTTGGCGGTGGTCATGCCGGATGTGAGGCGGCATTGGCATCTGCAAGAATGGGTATGCAGACAGCCATGTTGACCATGAATCTTGATACTATAGCTCAAATGTCGTGCAACCCTGCAATTGGCGGGCTTGCAAAAGGTCAATTAGTGCGTGAAGTGGATGCCCTTGGCGGTGAAATGGGGAAGGTAATTGATGCGACCGGCATACAGTTCAGACTTCTTAATGCAAGTAAAGGACACGCAGTACGGTCGCCTCGCGCACAGGCGGACAAAAGACTGTATCAGTTGACGATGAAAAGGAGACTGGAAGAGCAGGCCAATATCTCATTACGCCAGGATTGCGTTGAAGAAATTATAATTCATGATAATGGAATCCTGGGTTTAATCGGTAAAAGCGGGACAAGGTACAGGTCTAAGGCCGTAATTATTACAACCGGTACGTTTCTTAATGGATTAATTCACATTGGCAACTCCCAGTCGAAAGGAGGAAGATCCAGCGAACCGTCTGCCGAAAAATTATCGGGCAGTTTGCAGAATTTAGGTTTCAAGATTGATAGGCTTAAAACAGGGACACCACCACGTCTTAACGGCAGCAGGATAAATTATGATATATTGCAGGCACAAGATGGTGATGAGAATCCTACAGTATTTTCTTTTTCAACTAAGAAGATTCTAAGACCTCAGATCAAATGCTATATAACTCACACGAACAACATAACACACGAGATCATAAAATCAAACCTTGATCGTTCTCCAATCTTTACGGGACAGATCAAGGCTGTAGGACCGAGATATTGTCCTTCCATCGAAGACAAAATAACCAGATTTCCAGATAAAGATCATCATCAAATATTTCTTGAACCAGAAGGGCATGACACCACAGAGGTGTATTGTAATGGCATATCTACCAGTATTCCGTTTGATGTTCAGGAAGCAATGATTCATTCAATAAGGGGATTAGAAAATGCAGATATTACACGTTACGGATATGCGATAGAATACGATTATGTGCCGCCCACTCAGATTAAGCCTTCACTGGAGGCAAAGGATGTTGAAAATATTTTCCTGGCAGGGCAGATAAACGGTACTTCAGGTTATGAGGAGGCGGCTGCGCAGGGAATTATGGCTGGAATAAATGCTGTGTTGAAAATCCGGGGATGCGAACCTTTTATCCTTGATCGTTCCGAAGCTTATATTGGTGTTCTGATTGATGATTTAGTTACAAAAGGTACGCAAGAGCCGTATAGAATGTTTACTTCCAGAGCCGAGTATAGACTTGTTCTTCGACATGATAATGCCGATAGAAGACTCATGAGATACGGCTATCAGTATGGTTTGATTAGTAGTGATCAATGGGGTGGGTTATTGGAGAAAGAGAAAAACATTTCAGAGACAAGAGAATATCTTGAGCGCAAAAAGAACGGGGAAGATTCATTATTAAAGCTTTTGAGGCGTCCCAATATAAGCTTTAATGATTTGTTAGAGGTCGATAGTGACCTAAGGGCAAGAAGTATTTCGGTTCTTGTGCAGGAACAGGTGGAAATAGAGGCGAAATACGAAGGCTACATTAATAGACAAAAACAGCAAATCGAAAAGTTTAAAAAGATGGAAAAACTTTCACTTCCTTCACATTTCCACTATGACAGTATACAGGGATTAAGGAAAGAAGCTCAGCAGAAGCTAGCCAGATTTCGCCCTGTTTCACTGGGGCAGGCTTCGCGTATTTCCGGAGTGTCTCCTGCAGACATTTCTATACTGATGGTATATTTGATGAGTAAAAGCAAGGGAAATACTCAATCGGCAGTTATAAATAATTCTTTGAGTTTTAAACCAGTAACAACCTCTCTGAGTCGTAGACTCTAGACTATTACCTTTTTAGATTCATGCTCATTAAGAATTCGGCATTTGTCTGAGTTTTTGTCAGTCTGCTGATTAGTAATTCCAATACATCTGCCGGATTCATTTCATTCAGAACCCTTCGTAACAACCATACTCTTTTCAGTTCATCAGGATCAAGTATTAACTCCTCCTTCCTTGTTCCGGATCTGTTGATGTCTATTGCAGGGAATAGCCTTTTATCTGCCAGTCTCCTGTCCAGGTGTAATTCCATGTTGCCAGTACCCTTAAACTCTTCGAAGATAACCTCGTCCATTCTGCTGCCGGTATCTATGAGTGCTGTAGCAACTATTGTCAAACTTCCGCCTTCTTCAATATTCCTTGCAGCGCCAAAGAATCGTTTGGGTTTCTGAAGCGCATTCGCATCAACACCACCTGATAATATCTTTCCACTATGCGGGATTTCAGTATTATATGCTCTTGCAAGGCGTGTGATGGAGTCAAGTAATATTACAACATCTTTTTTGTATTCTACCATACGTTTGGCTTTTTCTATCACCATTTCAGCGACCTGAACATGACGACTTGCCGGTTCATCAAAAGTTGAACCAATTACTTCGGCCCGGACGGCTCTGGCCATCTCAGTCACCTCTTCCGGTCGTTCATCAATTAAGAGAATTATCAGGTAGACTTCAGGGTGGTTTTTTGTAATACTGTTTGCAATTTCCTGAAGGAGAACAGTTTTTCCCGTGCGGGGAGGCGCAACGATCAAACCACGCTGTCCTTTTCCTATCGGAGTAACAAGGTCCATTATTCTCATCTCTACTTCGTCTTTCTTTACTTCCAACAAAAGACGTTTATTAGGATGTAGTGGCGTTAAATCATCAAAGACGATCATTTCATTCAGGCGGTCCGGATTCTCATAATTTATGGCCTCTACTCTGAGCAGGGCAAAATATCTTTCGTTTTCCTTAGGAGGCCGTATTTGCCCGGAAATTATTGCACCGGTTCTTATGCCAAAACGTCTTATTTGTGACGGTGAAATATATATATCATCAGGGCATGGTAAATAATTATAGTCTGGAGAACGTAAAAACCCGAACCCTTCAGGTAATACCTCTACTACCCCCTCTCCATACATAAGGCCATTTTGATTTACACGCTCCTTAAGTATTTTAAAAATCAATTCTTGTTTTTTAAGGCCGGAGCACTCCTTGATGCCTTCCTTTTTAGCTGTATCTTGAAGCTCTTTTATTGTCATTTTCTGCAATGCGGTGATATGCATATCACCTTTCTTAATTTCTTCATACTTTTCATTAGTATCATTAGTATCCATCGTATCCTTAATGTCCTTGATATCCTTCTCTGCGGTAGCTGCACTTGCTTTCTTACTAGTCTTTGTTGAAACCATGTTATTCTCCAAATTACTTTTTAGTTATAAATTGACGCCAAAAATCTTTAACTTGTTTTAATGTATCCGCTTGAGACTGGTTATTGTTAATAACAATGTCTGCAATTTCCCTTTTTCTCCGTAATGAATCTTGGAATTTTTCTCTTTTGGTTATTTCATCTAAAGGCCACTTTCGACTTTTTTGTACTCTTGTCTTGCATGTACTCTTTTTGGTATTGACAAATAGCATAATGTCACAGATGTCTATTAAGTTTGATTCCACTAACAGAGCGGCATCTAGAACTATTGCCTTTGCTGTCGCTTTGTCCTTAAGGTTAGCAATTCGGCTTTTAATTCGATTTATTACCTTTGGGTGTATTATTTTATTTAATGCGGATAGCTCTTTTTTATCTGCGAATACGATTTTCCCGAGTTTGTGCCTTTCTATTTTACCATGCTCGTCTTTTAAATGATCTCCCCATCTATCAGTGATTTTTTGTACTATATCTTTAGTATTAATGAGCCGATGGCAAATCTTGTCAGCGTCGATAATATTTGCTCCCAATGATTCCAGCATTTTTGCTGTTGTACTTTTTCCACTTGCTATACCACCAGCGATACCAATTACCTTCACCCTTTGCTTCATTCAATTATCATGATTTTCAGTAAGGAATGAGTTAAAGCCGTATTTGGTAAATAATTCATTAAGCTTGATATTGTCGAAATTTGTCAAACGGCAGGATTCGAGACTAAAATCCAACGGGACTTCTGTATTTATAGTTGCCAGTCTTTTAGAGAGCCTGGCCGACTCTATATACTTCAATAAGTTTTCCTGCTTTTTCTTGCCATTTATTTTGTCAACATTTGCTAATACATTTTCCAATGATTTCCATTCTCTAATGAGATTTAAAGCAGTCTTATAGCCGATACCGGGAATACCGGGGATATTATCGCTGGAGTCTCCCCCGAGAGCCAGAATGTCTATAACATTTTCCGGTTCAATTCCCTTTTCTTTACGCATCTTCTCTAAATCATTTATCTCTTTCTTTCTGGGGTTGAAAATCTTTATATATTTATCAATCAACTGTTCCATATCCTTGTCTGTTGTTATAATAGTACATTCAATCTTCCCTTTAGACAATTTCTTGGAAATGGTTCCTATTATGTCATCAGCTTCGTAGCCCTGAATAGCATAAAATGGTATATTGTAGGCATTTATTACGTCATACATAAGAGGTATTTGAGAGATCAGGTCGTCCGGCGTAGTTTTTCTGTGAATTTTATATTCTTTATACTCTAAGTGTCTGAATGTAGGTCCCTTGGAATCAAAAGCTATTGCCATGTAAGAGGGCTTGTCCTCCTTCAGAATTTTACGTAACATCCTCGTAAAACCATACACTGCATTAATTGGTTGACCTGATGGTGTCGTTAATCCAGTGATTGCATAGTAAGCCTGGTATAATTGCGAATGTCCATCTATAATAAAGAAATTCTTTGACACTTATGTATGGCTAAATGAGATTTGAATAGTCGATACTGATTTTAAGAGTTATTCATCTATTTGGAAATAAGCAATTATTTAGAGAGGATTCTACTAGAAAAGGTTTTCTGGTGATCTTTGCTTATGTTTTATCAACTCATTTGTTCTAATATGCAGAATAGTACTGATTTACAAGTTTCCAGGATTCACTTTACTTTTGTATTTTAGCACCAGATATTTTAATTTCTCATGAATACGCAGAAATTAAGAATTTTGTAAGATTCTGTGCCAGGGGATGTTGAATACTTCTTTTGATGTAAAATAGATGTATAAAACACCAATAATATAATTGTGTTATTTAGATTTGTCAAGTACTTTTTATAATAATCTTTGGAATTATTTTGATGCTGTTTTGATTGCTTTTTCAGTATTTTATTAAGTGTATTTTCAAATCCTGGGTATGTGAGATTGCAGTATACTCTAATACAGAATTTACATTCCTGTTTTACGCAACCATTTTTGTACTTGTGTGGGCATTAAAATGTACTGAATGAAAGAATTGATATAAGAATAAAAGGCTCCGCTAATGCCGTGTGAAGAATTTTTTCGTCAACCCTTTTTCAAGGTGGGCACCCTTTGTTAACCATTCTCCACATTAAGTAAAGAAAAAGGCCAGCCAAAAAAAGCTCCCTGTTAGACGCTTGTAGGTTTTAAAAATATTTTGCTTCTATCACGTACACTGCAGAACCTTTTACAGCCATCTTATATCAAATGTAATTATTTAATTCAAGTATAAATTTATATTAATGTATAACCCATCGATATAGATTCTCTTGACAGAATTATTTCTTAGAAGTACTATTATTTTTTTATGATCGTTTATGCTTACCAAACGCATGGAGGTGAAAACCTGCCCGCCTGACCTGTCTTTCGGGCAGCAAGGTTTCCGCTACACGTGATTATAGTAGTTAGCCAGCAGGGTGTTAAATTTATTCAAAGTATTAAGAGAGGCTTAGTATAAATGAAATTAGGTGCCAGTTATTTTGGTAACAGGACATTAAAACATGTCAGAACTGACATGGAGAAAATGATAAATGATGGGTGTAATAGTGTTGTTCATACTATGAGTGAACACGATATTACTTATCATTCTCAAACCATGGTTGACATAGTTAAAGTGAGCAGGGAGGTTGGGTTGGAGGTCTTTCTCGATCCATGGGGGATTGGCAGGGTTTTTGGCGGCGAATCATTTTCTACGTTTGTAAAACTGTTTCCGGAAGCAAGGCAGAAGCTGAGTTTTGCAGAAGGCGAAATTAATGTAAATAAGGCGTGCATAAATTCAAGAGCCTTCAGAGAAAAGATGTCTCAGTGGGTAGAACATGCGGCAAGTACAGGGGCGGAAGGCGTCTTTTGGGATGAGCCTCATCTGTTCTATGGAGAATTTACTGAATTGTTTGCTAAAACAAAAATAATATGGGGGTGTACGTGTAATACGTGCAAAGACATCTTTAAAAACTGTTATGGATATGAAATGCCCCTGGAGTTTACGGATCAAGTAATGGAGTTCAGACAGGAAACTATCCTGAATTTTTTAGAATATTTATCAGATATTTCTTCACAAAAAGGATTAAAGAATGCAGTTTGTGTTTTCCCAATAAGCGAGCCTAAATATGGGATATATCAGTGGGAAAAACTGGTTAAGTTAAAAAACATTGATATATTTGGAAGTGATCCATATTGGTTTGCTTATAAAGAAAATGTGAATGATTTTGTAGAGAAAGTTTCCCGTGAGGTAGTACGCCTGTGTGAAACTCACAACAAAGAACCTCAGATATGGATACAGGGGTTCAGGGTTCCGGAAGGGAGAGAAGAAGAGGTATCTACTGCCATTAAGACGGCTTTTGATTCAGGGGTGAGAAATATTGCCGCCTGGTGTTTTGAGGGGGGCGCCTGTATGACATATATCAGCTCCGACCGCCCTGAGATTGTGTGGAACAAAATTAGTAAAGAGTACAAAACTCTACAACAGCAATAAATATCTACAAACGAATTCTAATTAATATAACGTGTAGGGTGGATTAAGCCCTGTGGAGCAGAGCTACTATATTACACCGCAGGGCGAATCTACCTTTATTACATGAATACAAAGATAGAAAAGATTGCAAATAGAGTGCTACAGGGAAAAGGAATATCCTGTGATGAAGCTCATTTCCTGATGGGGATAAGCGGGAATGAAATATATGACCTGCTTTATTGGGCAAACCGTATACGATACAATTCATTTAAAAACGTAATCAGTTTGTGTTCAATAATAAGCGCCAGGCAGGGGAGTTGTCCCGAAGATTGCAGATTCTGCTCTCAATCCAGTCGTTACCAAACGGATATATCAAATTTTCCATTAGTGGAAAAAGAGCAGATTGCGGGGGCAGTAGAAAGAGGAAAGAAATATAAATCAAATTGTGTCGGTGTTGTAACAAGTGGATATAGTCTGGATGGCAGTGACGATTTCGACAGGATATGTGAAGACGCATATGAATTATCGAAGAAAGATGGCCCTCCCATTCATACGTCAATAGGTACAATTACGAGTAAAATGGCTAAGAAGCTGGTTTCAAGTGGAGTAGAGATGATTAACCACAATCTTGAAACATCAGAGGCATACTATCCAAATATTTGCACAACGCATACATATAAGGATAGAGTGGAGACAATTAAGGTTGCAAAAGAAGCGGGTCTGAAGATTTGCAGCGGTGGGATCTTTGGCGTTGGTGAGAGCGCTGAAGACAGGTTAGACCTGGCTTTCAGGCTGAAAGAGCTTGATGTAGACGCAATACCTCTGAATTTCCTTAGTCCGGTAAAGGGAACGCCCTCCTCTCTGGAAAGTCCTTTAGAACCTATGGAGATTTTAAAAATTATAGCTGTTTTCCGTCATATATTTCCTGATAAAGAGTTAAAGGTTGCGGGAGGCAGAGAAGAGAATCTGCGTGACGTGCAGAGCTGGATGTTTTACGCAGGGGCTAACAGCACAATGATAGGGGATTACCTTACTACGAGGGGTAAGGCTCCGGTTGATGATTTACAAATGATAAAAGATTTGGGGCTGATATATGAAGGAAGAGATGGGCAAAACCCTTGACTTATGATGTCGTTGGATTAGGGCAATGCTGTGTTGATTATCTGGGGGTTGTTGGACAATATCCGGATATCAACGAGAAGGAGGAAGTCAGAGATCTCACTGTTCAGGGTGGAGGACCGGTGGCAACGGCTATGGTTACGTTGTCCAGGCTGGGAGCCAGAACTGCATTTATCGGGAAGATATCTGACGATTATTTTGGTGACCTTATTAAAGAAAGCTTAACAAGCGAATTTGTAAATATAGACAATATTGTTGTCGAAAAGGGCAAAAGATCTCAATTTGCTTTTATCGCAATAGAAAAGGAAACCGGAAAGAGAACTATTTTCTGGTCTGAAGCAACCGTTACACCATTAAGACCGGACGAGGTGAACAGGAATTTGATAAGCACAGCAAGAGTATTGCACCTGGATGGACTTATGAAAGACTGTTCCCTTGAGGCTGCTAAATGCGCCAGAGATGCGGGAGTAACGGTTGTCGTGGATGCGGGCAGCATGAGGGAGGGTTCTCTGGAACTTATCAAAATGTCTGATTACTTTATTGCTTCTGAAGATTTTGCCAGGCAATATTACAATGGTAACAATCCCAAAGCAGCTGCAATGGAGCTGTTGGAAGTTGGCGCCAGGGCCGTAATAGTAACTCTGGGCGAAAAGGGAAGTATAAGTGTTTCTAAAAAAAGCTATTTTTACCAACCGGCGTTCAAGGTTAAGGCTGTAGACACAACCGGGTGTGGCGATGTATTTCATGGCGCATTCATATTTGGATTGCTGCAGAGATGGGATTTGAATAATACAATGAGATTTGCCTCTGCAACGGCAGCACTCAAGTGCAGAAAGGTTGGGGGCAGGACGGCAATTCCCGATTTCAGGGAAGTAGAAGTATTCCTGGAGGAAGAAAACATATAATTCACCGCAAAGCCCCGCTGGCAGTGCTAAGCTTCATTTTGTCATTCCCGACACCGATCGGGAATCTAGTAATGTATCGGTAGGCATCGTTACTTTTATCTACTAACCATCATTTTGTGACTTAGTGGCAGAAATAAATGTCTGATAACATAAAAAATCAATCCATAGAATTATCAAAGAAATATTCTTTGCAAAAACATATATTAGCCATTAACGGCATAATAGTAGCGCTGATATATTTAGTGTTCATGTGCCTGTTTGGCTCAAACATCCTGAAACATCTTATCTCACTAATTACGGTCAATCAATACCTCTTGATAGCGCTTTATATTTTAGTCTTTGTAATAATTATTGATATTATCACAATCCCCTTGAGTTTTTATGGAGGCTTTGTTTTAGAACACATCTTTAAATTATCAAATCAGAAATTTCTTGGGTGGGTAAAGGACGAAATAAAGAAGTTTCTGATATCACTGGCGCTTCTTGTTCTTCTGGTTGAGATAATGTATATATTTCTCAGAAATTTCCCAAACACATGGTGGATATTTGTTACCATTATCTGGATATTTTTCTCAATTATTATGGCAAAACTTGCTCCCGTTCTTGTTTTTCCCCTGTTTTACAAAAGCGTGCCCATAGAAAATGAGGAGATTACGGAGGGTTTGGAATCACTTGCAGAAGGTACGGGAATCAATATTCAGGGGGTTTATAAGATTAACCTAAGCAAAAATACAAAGAAGGCAAACGCCGCACTTGCCGGTATGGGAAGCACCAGAAGAGTGCTTCTGGGCGATACACTGTTGGACTCGTATTCATTGGCTGAGATAAAATCCGTATTTGCTCACGAGTTGGGTCATCACGTTTATCGTCATATATGGAAAATGTTAGTGATTGGTACAATTACAGGTGGTTTAGGGTTTGCGTTATGCCATTATGTGCTGTCAAAACTGATAGTGGTATTTGGATATCAAAGTATACATGATATCGCCGCATTTCCTGTTATATGCATGGTTTTGGGAGTTTTGGGTTTCATACTGATGCCGATTCAGAATGCAATTAGCCGAAGGTTTGAAAGGGCGTGTGACAGATATGCGATTGAGAAGACCAATGATCCGGAGGCCTTTATCTCTACAATGGACAAACTGGCAGAACAGAACCTGGCAGACAGAACCCCAAACAGACTTGTAGAATTACTCTTTTACAGTCATCCGCCCATATCCAAACGCATAGAGATGGCAAGGAATATTTCGGCTTGATTAGCTAGTCTGTTCATTAGTCATTGATTCTCGGAATTTGTCTTTCTTGTTTCCGTCTTTTTGCCTATACCCTCCGTGTTCATCTGCGTATATCAACGTCCAATTTTCCCAGATGAATTTTATTGCAAAACAACCCCACTCTTTTATAATATCCCTGAACAAGAAGCAGTTAAGAATCGCTTTTATCACATTTTAATTATCTATTCTAAAAAAGCCTGAAAGACTATAAAAAGGGTTTAATAGCCCTATTAAGGTCGTAATATTTATATTCTCGGGGCTAAAGAAGATATCCCAAAAAGGAAGCATATCTTTTCTTTAATAAAAATGCCGTATTAAGAAATTCAAAAGCAAGCCGTAAAACTAAACTTTTTCAGATTCGTTCGGGTCAAGTTTAACATTATAGAATAAGGAGGCGGCAGAAATGACAAAACTTACTGTTGAGACAGACAATAACTGGACAAAAAAGAAGATAAAGGAAGCTATACATACAGAAATCGAGATGCTCAGAAAGGCAGCGCAGAGAACACAGGTTAAATTAAGAGACTTTGAGAATAAACACGGGAAGTTTGACAGAAATTCTTTTTACGGCAAAGTAGACGATTTAATTCTTGTTGAATGGGAAGGAGAGCTTGAAACATTGAAAAAACTGCAGGAGAAATTAAAATCTCTTGAGGATATAACATTTGAATATAAATGATTACATCACCAGGCAAGAATCAATCATCAACTCCTGTTCTTTAATAGCAAGTTATAATTTGAATATTGACAGAAAAGCCGATGAGATTGCCTTTATATCCGGCTTCATAGAATTTCGCAACGGTTCTATCCTTGATTTCAAAGAATTTATCGAGAAAACTGACAAAGGAATCGGAAAATACAAATATGCCTATAATTACAGAAAAGGTTCTAATAATTTATTCAGATATGACAATGCCCCTGACCCAAGAGCAAAAAATATAAAGACATTTCCCTGCCATAAACACCTTGAAGATGGAAATATTATTGAATCAAAACATCTGGAGTTATCAGACATTATTAATGAAATTGAAAATCTTTTTATTTCGGAACATAAAGAATAATCCCTATACTCTCAGTTTTCCTTTGCGCCCGCCCTGTGAAATCTGAAGTCAGTACCAACAGCATAGCTGGTGGTACTGACTCAACCTATTTAAATGATGCAGGCAAATCATTCTACACTTTAGCTCAATACGGCAAGGCGATTGAGTATTATGAGAAGGCATTATCAGTATTACGGGTGAAATTAGGCAATGAACACCCATACACAAAATCAACAAAAACCAGTCTGAGTCTTGCAAAAAAAAAGCTAGAGTCGAAATAAAGCCACTTCATACAATACAAATCAATCCTTGTTTACAAAAGGGTTCAAGTCCTAATGACTTAACTATTAAATAATGTTAT
>MHZA01000029.1:2724-13127 GCA_001828595.1 Planctomycetes bacterium RIFCSPLOWO2_12_FULL_40_19 | reverse complement strand
TTTTGTGGGAGTAATAAGTGGGGTGAGTCTTGTCTTAACCTTGCCGGGAATCGGGCTCTTTGCGAATATAATAAGACATGTGCTCATATTAAAAATAAAGGTGGATTCGCTTCGCTCCCGCACGAAAACACTTATTTCACATCATTTACCATGAAAGTAAACGTATAGTTGTGTGTATGTCCACCAAAATCAATTGGTAAAATCAGTTTGAATGTTGAATCTTTTAAATCTTCACCTCTTCCTTCGAAACTATATCTCGGGAAGAAAGGTTCCATTAGATAGTGTATCTTATACGATGAAATTGGCTGGGTTCCTGGCCCTTCCCCTATACGAAAGTCCGGCCAGTTATTGACCCATACATATCCTGTTATCTCAGAACCCTGGTCTATTCTCATTGGCGGAACATACTTGCTATTATATTCAAAATTCTTTACTTCCTGCACGTAATCATAACCATAATGCATCCTGCGAGATTCACCCAAATGATCTATATATTCAGCCTTATCCCTGGCAAGGTTTATTTCATGATCAGTTTTGTTCTTAATTGACACACGGATGTTTTCTGAAGATGGAATGAATCTGAACTGGACATTCTCATCCTCAAAACTCATTGTCTGTCCGAATACCCGTCCGAACGGCATGGACGGGCGGGCGTCGTCCTGGCGGGGTTCGTTTTGTGGTTCAATAAGTGAAAAACTATAACGATAAGGTGTATATGATGAGCAACCGGCAATGATCAGGCATAAATACCCGAATGCTATTGCCTGTTTGATATTAAGCGATTTTAACATTTTCTAATCCGCCTTCGTATTATTTTATAAAATTAAGGTATGGATTCGCTGGCGACACGCATAAGGTCTCTTCGATTCATTGTTGAAGTCAGGCTATACAGTGTGTTGCCATGTCTCCATAAAACTACATTATATCCTTTATGTTTTCCAAAGTAGTATAACCTGCCTTTGAAGAGTTCATGATTCAGCTTGTTAATATTCATGCCTGAACCATTTACAATCTCCAGAGATATCTTGTTATGATTACCGCTTAATCCAACATAAGCGCTCTTTTCCCCGGCCAGGCTTGAATTCTTACAACCCAGGAGTTTCATCTCGCGTCCATTAAATTCCGGGATATCTATGGCAAGATTAGATCGTTGTAAATTTTCAAAATGTCTTCTTATTTCATTTCTATCTGAACTGACAAGGTCAAGGCGCATATTGTCATTAACGAAACTATCGTGACGTTCTGCTGCCACCTTTACAATGGGAGGGAACTCTGCCGGCCTGAAAAAGGAAAGATAAGCGGCAAGGCCGATAATGGTCATAGGCAGCAAGACCGCCACGGTTACATATGCAGGCCTTAAAGTAAAGAAATCATAAATACCTCTGATGCGCCATCTCTTTAACTCTAAGGCGGGAGTCTCGGTACGGTTATATTCTTCGTCCATCTCTGCCCACCGGCTTGCGATGCTTTGCAGTAAATGTTGAGGTGTTTTGTAGTGCGGAGTCTTATCTTTTATTATTTTCTTTAGAGCCTGCTCAAATTCAAACTTCTCGCAACAGTTATGGCACATATCAATATGCTGCTTGATTTCTGAATAGTTTCCCACATCAAGTTCGTTATCTAAAAATTCGTGGAGATGTTCAATTGCTTCTTTACAAATCATCATTTTATTTTGTTTTCCCCTCTACTTTTCTTTTAAATAACCTCTTTCATTTGCGTAGTTCCATAGTGATTTCTGTAATAATCTTCTCGCTCTGAACAGTCTTGATTTTACTGTTCCTATCGGACATCCGATAATCTCTGATATTTCTTCATAGCTGAGTTCTTCAATATCCGAATACAAGACGACTTCCTTGAAAGCAAGCGGCAATTTGTTGATAGCGTTCGTTACTTCGTCTTCAAAAAACTCATAAACGTTGGTAATACCGCCGCTTAAATGGTCGTCACTTTCTTTAACAGTTTTTATTTTGTTAAATAAATAAAGGTCTTCAGCATCGTTATAATGAATTTCTTTCGGTTCTCGTATTTTTTTTCTAAACGTATTAATGAAGGTATTCCGCAATATCTTGAATAACCACGCCTTCAAATTAGAGCCTTCTTTGAAAGTGTGTGAAAACCTGTGTACCTTTAGATATGTCTCTTGTACGAGGTCTTCAGCCGCTTCTCTGTTTCCTGTCATCCTCATACCAACGTTAAAGAGCGAGTCGATATGTTCCAGAGCGGCTGATTCAAATTCCCTGGTCTTGTCTTCTCTTCCGGCAGACTCTCCCATTCATTACCTCGTATAACAATTTCTGGAACAAAAAGGTTCCGATTTAGTACTTAGTACTGAAAAATTGACCTGCCCGAATAGGTACAGGCGGGTTGGCATTAGCCAGATTTAAAAACAAGCAACATTGTCTTGCTATCTGTATCAGATCGTTACTAAGATTTCTGGTATTTTAGCACCCGGACATCAATAAAACTGCGCTTAATCATCTTTATTGAGGTGTATATAACATAATGTCAGCATATTCTTTAAAAATAATAAAAATTCTCATTCATGTTATTAAAGTTAGGGAAAAAGGCAAGAAAATTATTGCTGAAGAATGCAGATGTGATATTTGGTTGATATCCTCTCGTCATACATCAAAATTTTGTTTACTTTCTTAGTAAATACATTATAGTAAAAATTTCAATAATATTTGAAAAAATAGCGATCAACTTTCAAATTAAGTTAATTCAAGGAGAAACTTATGAGTCGTAAAACGGTAACAGTTGATGGTTGTACTGCGTGCGCTCACGTGGTACACGCTACTAATGAAATTATCACAATTTATCCAATAACGCCTTCATCGCCTATTGCGGAGATCTGTGACGCAAAGTCCGCAAAAGGGCAGGCGAATATATGGGGATCCGTGCCAAAGGTCAGCCAGATGCAATCGGAGGCAGGCGTTGCCGGCGCAGTGCATGGCTCCCTCACCACTGGCGCCTTGGCTACTACAATTTCAGCATCTCAAGGCCTTCTATTAATAATTCCAAACATGTACAAAATCGCAGGTGAGCTGACGCCAACTGTGTTTCACATAACTGCCCGTTCTCTTGCTTGCCAGGGATTGTCTATATTCGGAGACCATTCAGACGTAATGGCTGCGCGTTCTACGGGTTTTGCCATGTTGTGTTCACAAAACGTACAGGAGGCAATGGATTTTGCCCTCATCTCCCAGACGGCCACACTCGAATCCAGGATTCCGTTTATGCATTTCTTTGACGGTTTCAGGACATCCCACGAAGTCCAGAAGATTGAGGAAGTCAGTTTTGACGATATGCGCTCCATGATAGACGACAACCTTGTTATTGCTCACCGTAAAAGAGGACTGACGCCTGATCGTCCAAGCATTCGCGGCACATCACAAAACCCGGATGTGTATTTTCAGGGAAGAGAAACTGTAAATAAATATTATGATGCAACACCTGATATTGTACAGAAGGCAATGGACAAATTTGCCGGTATAATCGGCAGGCAATATAAACTATTCGATTATCTGGGCGACCCTGATGCAGAACGGATTATTGTAGTTATGGGTTCTGCCGCCGAAGTGGCGCTTAATACAGTTAATACGCTTAATGCGAGGGGAGAAAAACTTGGAATCATTCTCGTGAGACTTTACAGGCCGTTTGACATAGATGCATTTGCCGGGAGTTTACCATCAAGTGTAAAATCCATCGCAGTTCTCGACCGTACCAAAGAGCCTGGCGCAATTGGCGAACCTTTATATCTTGACGTCAGGACTGCCATTGGCGAGATGATGGAAAAAGGCATATCTAAATTTAAAGGGTATCCAAAGATAGTCGGTGGGCGTTACGGTCTGGGTTCAAAAGATTTTACCCCTGCAATGGTAAAGGCCATTTTTGATAACCTCTCACAGAATAGACCAAAAAATCATTTCACAATAGGCATCAAGGACGATGTTTCCGGTACCAGTCTTGATTATGACGAGTCTTTTGACATAGGAGAAAAAGGCGAATTCCGTTCTCTGTTTTACGGTCTGGGAGCTGACGGCACTGTAGGCGCAAACAAAAATACCATTAAGATTATCGGGCAGGAAACAGACAATTACTCACAGGCATACTTCGTGTATGATTCGAAGAAAGCCGGCGCTACTACAGTTTCTCACCTTCGTTTCGGAAAAGATAGAATACACAAACCATATCTCATTAAAAAGGCGAACTTCATCGCATGTCATAATCCCTCATTTCCAGATAGGATAGACATGCTCTCAAATGCGGAGGATGGCGCGACATTCCTTCTTACCACATCTCACAATAAAGATGAGGTATGGGATGCGTTGCCCATTGAAGTACAGGAGCAGCTTATCTCAAAGAAGATGAAATTCTATATTATTGATGCCATCTCACTTGCTGAAGAGATCGGTCTTGGCGCAAGGATAAACATGATAATGCAGACAGCATTTTTTGTTATTTCAGGCATCCTTCCTGAAGAGGATGCCGTTAAAGCAATAAAGGCTGAGATCAAAAAGACTTATATGAAGAAGGGTAAGGAAATAGTCAATTTAAATTATAAGGCAGTAGATAAAGCATTACAGAATATTGTCGAAATACCTGTTCCTGATAAAGCTACCAGCAAAATATACATGCGTCCACCTGTACCTGAAAATGCACCTGAATTTGTTAAAAATGTAACAGCCAAAATGCTGGCTAACAACGGAGATTCTCTCCCTGTATCAGCAATGCCTGCCGATGGCACATGGCCAACGGGAACCACTCAATATGAGAAGCGTAATATCGGCGTCAATATACCGATATGGGAACCTGATGCCTGTATTCAGTGCGCTCAGTGTTCGTTTGTCTGTCCGCACGCGAGCATAAGGGTAAAAGCGTACGATCCATCACTGCTTAAGGATGCACCCTCTGCATTTAAATCCATAGATGCAGCGGGCAAGGAACTCCAAGGGCTAAAATTTACTGTACAAGTCGCCCCCGAAGACTGTACCGGCTGCGGTTCATGTGTATTTAACTGCCCGGGACAGAAAAAGGACGCTGATGGAAATAAAATCGAAGGTGTTAAGGCCATAAATATGAAATTTCAGGAACCTGTACGCCAGGAAGAAGCGGAAAACTACGATTTCTTTCTCAACCTTCCTGAAACGGACAGGTCCAGATTCAAAATTTCAAGCGTTAAGGGAAGTCAGTTTGTAAAGCCGCTTTTTGAGTATAGCGGCGCATGTTTAGGTTGTGGCGAGACTCCATATATAAAATTATTGACGCAACTGTTTGGTGATCGTCTGATTATTGCAAACGCAACAGGATGCAGCTCTATCTACGGTGGAAATCTGCCGACTACTCCGTATACTACAAGGGATGATGGCAGAGGACCTGCATGGTCAAATTCTTTATTTGAGGATACGGCCGAGTTCGGCCTCGGTATGAGGCAGACAACGGATAAGTTTCATATACAGGCATTGGAATTGATAGACCGTCTTGCCGCAGGCCCTTCTTATGCAGATTTAAAAGATCTGTTTGGCGCAATAAAAGAAGCAGACCACTCGTCGCAGGATGGTATTGAGGAACAAAGGGGCCGTATTGAAGAACTGAAAGAAAAGCTTTCCACAAATGAGTCTCCGGAGGCTAAGAGCCTGCTGTCCCTTGCCGATTATCTTGTTAAGAAGTCTGTATGGGCTATTGGCGGAGATGGTTGGGGCTATGATATAGGCTATGGAGGAGTTGATCATGTTCTGGCGTCAGGAGAGAATATAAAGTTATTGATTATGGATACAGAAGTATATTCAAATACCGGCGGCCAGATGTCCAAGGCAACACCTCTGGGGGCAGTTGCCCAGTTTGCGGCTGGTGGTAAAAGAACCCCAAAGAAGAATATCGGCATGATAATGTCAACTTACGGTAATGTTTATATTGCCCAGGTGAATTTTGGCGCTAATCCGGCCCAGACACTCAAGGCATTTCAGGAGGCCGATGCATACAACGGCCCTGCGCTGATCATTGCCTATTCGGTTTGCATTGCACATGGCATGGATATGAGTAAGGGAATAGAGGCTATGAAGAAGGCGGTGGCATGTGGTTATTGGCCGCTCTATAGATACAATCCTGAACTTGAGGCACAGGGCAAGAATCCCCTTGTTATCAACAGTAAAGATCCTTCAATCCCGTTCGAGGAATATGCATATCGTGAAAATCGTTACAAGTCATTAAGGACGAGCAACCCAGAGGCCGCAAAAGCGCTTATGAAACAGGCAGAAGCAGACATAATCAGGAGATGGAAATTACTCAAACACATGGCGGCCTGGGATCCTGAGGCATAAGCTTTATTATGCCAGGCAGTCGCTTAACCTGGCTTTAACTCAATAGCCTTATCATAAGATTTAAGAGCCTATTGGCTTAATCATGCAGTCTCCGCTTCATCCCTTAATCGCTTCCAGAAGGATTCGACACTTAGTTTCTTTACCCAATTCTCTATATAATCCAAATCTAATTTTCTATACTGTACTTCGTAAACCCGCATGGCATCAATAAATTGTTTTTCACTACCTCCGGATAATTTTGACCATCTCAATTTAGCCAATATAGTATCTTCAGGGCTGGAAACCTCCATTTCCAGTCCCATAAATTCTTCCTTACATTTACGTGAAAACCGTGATTTGTCAAATGCCTCATTGGTTAGCAACCAGAAATCAACTTTATCTCCTTCTTTCAAGTCAATCAAATTAAACATACCCTGACTCTCAATTGCATCCCGGATACTATCTTCATCTAAATAAAAATCTGGGGAGGAAAATTCTCTGACTAGCTCACGAGCTTTCAGTTTGTCAATAGCAATAACTACATCAATATCATGTGTAGATCTAGGTTCGCCTTGCAAGCTCGAAACAACAGAACCTGTTAACATGTATTGTATTCCGGCTTGCTTGAGCACATTCAAAACACTTTTTAATAATTTCTGTTGTGACATTTATCGAGACGTTTTAAAAGCAATTTTCTGAACTCTACATCTGAAAGATGTGAAAACCTTTTGCGTAGTCCATGGACAAAGAGTTGTTTGGCAAATCCAGACAACTCAAATGCCTTACAGAGTCTTTCTTCTGGCGACATATTTCGAAGCACCTGCAAATATATCTTGTGGTTTGGTCTTTTCTTTAAGTCCATATATCCTGTCTATCTTCCTTTACGGCATCTCCAGGTCTTCTACTTTGGGAAGGTCTTTAATTGATTTTAAACCGAAGTGATCGAGGAACTTTGTGGTTGTGCCGTACAGAAGCGGGCGTCCCAGAACCTCATCACGTCCCGTAATCTTTACAAGCCCCTTTTCTATTAATGTTCTAATCATTTGACCGGATTGAACACCGCGGATTGCCTCTATTTCTGCACGGATAATAGGTTGTTTATATGCAATAATTGACAGGGTCTCCAGGGCCGGTTGTGAAAGTTTGTTTTCACTGCTCTTTTTACGTATCTTTGATATCCATTCGTGATATTCAGGGCGTGAGAGCAATTGAAACCCGTTTGCAATTTCTTCAATCTGAAACACCCTGTCATGAGTATCATATTCTTCCCGTAATTGTTGAATTACGTCCCGAATCCCTTTCGTATCAGTACCGTCAATGATTTCATTTATCTTGCGTACTGAAATAGGCTCTTGAACGGCAAACAGAAGGGCCTCTACTATTCTCTTAACTTCATCAGGAGATTTATTTTCCAATGGTACCGTTGATAATGATTGTAAATGTATTGTGTAAATGATGTACTATTTTTGCTACTGCAGGGTGGACACCCGCCCGAACGACGCAGTCGGGCAGGTTGCCCACCATACGCTAATATAAAAGAAGTCTGGCAAAGGACTAACTCAAACTATACATCTTTCTTTTGTTTCAGAACAATAAATTTGGATGTCTTATCCTGACGCCTAATGAATATCAATATATCCTCTTCATTTTCAATCTTCAAGATTGCCTGATAAAGTTCGTCAATATTTGTAACTGGCTCGTGTTGAATTTCTATTATAAGATCTCCTTTTTTTAATCCCGCCTTAGATGTAGAACTTCCCTCCTGGACGTCAGTTACTATTACGCCTTTTTCGTCTTCGTATCCCAGTTTGATTGCCAGTTTACCGGTAAGATTTTGCACAACCAGTCCTAAATCCTTAAATCTATCTTTTTTACTTCCGGCATCAGTTTTTGACGACTCGAATATAGTAGTATTAAGTGTAAGTTCTTTACCGTCTCTTATTACGGTCATCTCCACTTTTTCGTTGATAACGGTTCTGGCAACGAGGCTTCTAAGATGGAGAAGGTCTTTTATTTTCTCACCATTATACTTAATTATCACATCTCCACTTTTAATACCTGCATTTGCCGCCGGAGAGTTTGGTTCTACATCGCTTACTAGTCCACCGAAATTATTCTTAAGTCCGAGAGCTTCCTTTAATTGTGCAGTTATAGGTTGAGCAGTAACACCTAACCAGCCCCTGGTAACCCTTCCATACCTAATCAGGTCTTCAGTTGTCTTTCTCACCACATTTACAGGAATCGCCAGGCTTATACCATAATAACCATCTGCCTGTGTCGTTGGCATAGTGCTGATACCAACTACTTCTCCGTTCATATTAACGAGCGGGCCGCCATAGCAATCAGGATTAATGATGGCATCTGTTTGCACAAAATCTTCAAATCCCGTAATCTGCACGTTTGATGTTCCTTTAGCGCTAATTATGCCGCTTGTAATCGTCTGTCCTAAACCAAGCGGGCTGCCTATTGCTAAAACAATTTCTCCTAATTCCAGAGAATCGGAATTACCAAATCCAGCCGGTGTTAAATTTTCAGCATTTATCTTTAACACTGCTATGTCTGACCTTTCATCTGTACCAACTAATTCCGCTTTAAATTCCCGGCCATCGTACAAACTGACGATAATTTCACCAGCATCTTTTATCACATGTTTATTTGTTATAATGTGACCCACATTGTTATAGATGACGCCTGAACCCTGGCCTTTAATCCGGAATCCACTGTTTGGTGTATTTTTCTCCGATACCCTGGTTGTACGGATGTTAACAACAGGCGCTTTAGTATTCTTTGCTATAGAAACAAAAGCATCTGAGAGAGCCTTATTTGCAAAGCCCTCTCTGGAATAGGAATCTGTGATCAGAAATATATTTATTATAGCTACATAATACAGGCAGCATTTCAGTAATGACCAAATATTAGTTGACTTTTGTTGCATCAGTTTTTTCATCTATTTCATCATTCAGTATCTTCTTTAACTCTTCCCCCTCTATTACCTCTTTTTCCATCAGCATCTTTGACAGTTTAACAAGCATTGGCTTCCGCTTCTCTAATATCTCCCTGGTTTTCACGTAGACATCATCAATAATCTTCTTAACCTCTATGTCTATTTCCCTTGCAGTTTCTTCACTATATTCTTTATTGGAACCCATACCAAAGCCCATGAAAGCAGGTTTGCTTTCAGGCTCAAAAGTAACAATTCCCAGCTTTTCGCTCATACCGTAGTATTTTACCATTCTTCTTGCTATGTCCGATGCCTTCTCAAGATCGTTTTGCGCCCCTGTAGATACCTCGTTAAAGATTATTTCCTCTGCAATCCTACCACCAAGTAAGACCGAGATACGGTCTGTCAGTTCCCCCCTGGTCATCATATATCTATCTTCAGTGGGTAGCTGAAGGGTGTATCCCAATGCTGCAACACCTCTTGGTATTATCGAGATTTTTTTAACCTTATCTGTTGTTTTTAAAGATGATGCTACCAGTGCATGCCCGCATTCATGGTGGGCGACTATTTCTTTTTCCTGCTTGTTTATCAATCGCTTTTTCTTTTCCAGTCCGGCCATAACCCTTTCTATGGCCTCTTCTATTTCACTCATGCCAACTTTATCTTTGCTGCGTCTGGCGGCGAGTAATGCGGACTCGTTTATTATGTTTGCCAAATCGGCTCCGACAAAGCCGGGTGTCATTGCGGCAATGGATTTAAGGTTTACGTTTTCATCAAGTTTTACACTTTTTGAATGAATGACTAATATTGCTTCCCTGCCATTTAAATCCGGCCTGTCAACAACTATCTGTCTGTCAAATCTTCCTGGTCTGAGAAGGGCCGGATCAAGAGTTTCCGGACGGTTTGTGGCGCTCATGATTATTACGCCCGTATTAGCATCAAAGCCGTCCATCTCTACAAGCAGTTGATTCAGTGTTTGTTCCCTTTCGTCATGCCCGCCAACAGGGTTTGAACCTCTTGTTTTCCCCACGGCGTCAAGTTCATCAATGAAGATGATACATGGCGCCTTTTGAACTGCCTGGCCGAACATGTCTCTTACTCTGGCAGCTCCAACACCCACAAACATCTCAACAAATTCAGAACCACTGATGCTGAAAAATGGC
>MHZA01000029.1:0-2636 GCA_001828595.1 Planctomycetes bacterium RIFCSPLOWO2_12_FULL_40_19 | reverse complement strand
CCCCGCCTCTCCTGCAACCGCCTTTGCCAGAAGTGTCTTACCCGTCCCCGGAGCGCCGACCAGGAGCACGCCCTTGGGAATCCTTCCGCCTAAATTTGTAAATTTGTGAGGCGTACGCAGAAATTCGACTATTTCCTGCAGTTCCTCCTTTGCTTCGTCTATGCCTGCGACGTCGTCAAAGGAAAATTTTAAATCTTCCTGGGCATATATTCTTCCCTTGCTCTTTCCAAATGACATTATACTGCCTGTGGGACCCATTTTTTTGAAGACAAAACGCCATATGAGAAAGAAAATACCAATAGGTATTATCCATGTAAACAGAATCTGCTGCAGCCATGTATTTTCATAGTTCCCGGAATATTTTATGCCTTGTGCTTCAAGTTCTTTGACTAGTTCCGGATCATCAACTCTTGCCGCAACGAATGTCTTCTGTTTTTCCGATCCATGCTCTTCTCCCTTCAGAATTCCCTTTATAAGACTGGAGGTAATCTGGCATGACTCAATCCTGCCATCTCTAACCAATCTCTTAAACTCACTATAAGATATGTTTCCGACTACAGGGTTAAAGAGGTATGAAGATAGGCTCATTAGCACAAAAGCTGCAATAAGAATATACCAGATGGGAAAGTTAAACTGTTTCTTCAAGGGTTCTTTTTTTTGATGTTTCATATCTTTGACTTATTCCTTTTGACTGCAAAAGGCATTAATTTCACCATTGTCTCTGTCAGGAAATTATTATACACTATCCATATATTAGTACACATTAAATTATGACAATTTACGTGTCTGACTCTGTATTTCCTGTTTCGTCTTCTTGTTTCGTATCTTCTTCCTTGTCTTCTTTTGTCTTAGACAGCACATCAAAAATACTTTTTATAGGATGAGTAAATGGTTTCAATCCGATCATGGTGCTTTTTGGATCTGAGAGTGTTCCTGTTATTTGTACCTTTGTGAGAGTTTTTCTTACGCCTCCAACCACAAAATCCATTAACCCGCCAATGAATGGTATCTGAGAAAATGTTTCTTTGTTAAAACCCGCCACTACAGTTAAATCAATTGCGCCGTCAAAACCTGCCGTTCCAATACAACCCAATTCTACAGAATCACTAAATACCTCTAATTCTTCTACTTGTATGACTTTATCTTTTATCGAATACTTTATGTTTGCAGTATGAAATGTCTCTTTTTTGGGTATGGACAGATTCAAAAGTTTTAGAATGCTTAATAATACCGGAACCTCAGAAAGATAACCCTCTCTTAATTTAGCACGCCCTTTGGCAGTTAAATTCTCCAAGCCTTTACCTTTACCCTGAAACTCAATATTTCCTTCGCACTCCCCTGTCCATTTTTGCTCATCTTTTACAAAGTTCTCCATCAATTTTTGTAAAGATACTTTCTCAAAATTGAGATTTCCTGCATATGCTCCATTTGGTGTTGTCCTGTCAAGTTTGATCAAACCATTGACATTGCCTCCATTGAATATTCCAATAAAATTCCTGCTTGTAAGCTGCTCGTCTTCTATGTTTATTCTGCCATCTATATCTGATATTGTTACAGGTAAGTTGTTAAGTCCTACTTCGCATCCCATAGCGTCAATGGTAATTGCATGTTTATCCTTATCATTTACATTATTGATTTCATCCTCCAGCGTTACGTTTATCCGTCCGACCGGTTCGATTTTAAGCCATTCGTTTTTGAGTTGTTTGGAGAATTTATCCAACAAGCCGTCAGTTACCCTTAAATCAAAAACATTAAATAATGTTTTCTTTTCTTTATTTCTCAGTTTATATACACCGTTGCAGACGGCACGCGCAAGTTGGTTATCATTAACAACGTACCCTTGTATATTCTTTAACTGAACATCATCTTTGTTGGCTGTAACCCTCCCAATAACATCTGATAACTTAATCGATAAATCCGCATATTCAAGCTCATTGCCCTTGCCATCTACAGTTATTGTATATTCGTCCCTGCTACTATCTTCAAATCCCTTGTAATCGGCCGTAAAATCAACTTGTCCCGTAGGTTTATATGTGTGCCATATATCTTCACCTTTTTTCGGGATATTTCTGACTATGTCTTCTGTCAGATCCAGATTCGGGATTGAAACCGTAAATCGCTTTTCTTTGCTTTCCAGATCAATCACGCCATCAAACATGGTACGGTTGGTTTTGGTCCCGCTTAAAAGATATCCGCTCATATTCTTTAAATATATTTTTCCCCCATCATTTCTAATGAGTCCCACGATATTAGACAGATCGTAAGGGATGTTTGGATGCCTTGCCTTAATTCCTTTACAAATCGCTTCAGCCGAATAATCGATTACTGATGCGTCTTCATTACTTTCATATTTTATTGTCAGGTCTATATTCCCTTCCGGCCTATAATCTTTCCATACCTTTTCCCCTACATCAGGAATCATTTTCAAAAGTGTTTCTGTAATATTAAAGTTTGGAACGTTCAGGTTTACGCTTTTTTTTGAATTGCCAAGACCAAAGAAGGCATCTATTTCCCCATATGACTGTTTTCCCTCATTCTGAATGTCTCCCTTCATGCTTTTTAAGAATGTGCCCTTTTTAGAGAATTCTAATTTACCATTAACGTGTTTTATTAGAAACGGCCACTCTATATACGTC
>MHZA01000028.1:3792-18604 GCA_001828595.1 Planctomycetes bacterium RIFCSPLOWO2_12_FULL_40_19 | reverse complement strand
GCTGGCAAAGGATCATACAATGCCAACACCAAGCACACTCATGCTGTGGTACATGATTTTAGCTATACTTGGCGCGCTTGTATATGTTTCAACGAGTGACCTTAAGTGGGCAAAATTCTTGAGTTTTATCCTGCCTGCCGGTGACGATAAGACAAAAACGTTATTTCAAAAAATAATCGTTATATCATTTCCATTGTTAGTAGGCTGGTTTGTTTATTCAGGGACAATGTCGGGCACGGCATCGCCGGTGGAACTGAGAATTCAGCATCCAACTTTGTTGCAGGAGTATGAGAAATTAGAAAATCCTTTTGCAAATGCTGATGAAAAAACTAAAAGAAGATATATAGAAGAGGGGAAAATCCTCTACCAACAGAATTGCCGTCCATGTCATGGCTCAAAGGCCGATGGTAACGGTCCCTTTGCTAATGCCTTTCGCTTGAGGCCTATTAATTTTACTGATCCTGGTACGATAGCAACGGTAGTAGAAAATTTTGCCTTTTGGAGAATTAAAGAAGGCGGCCCCGGGCTTCCAAATACGTCCACGCCCTGGGATTCTGCCATGCCTGCCTGGAAAGATGTTTTAACGGATACGCAAATCTGGAAGATTATAATGGGTGAATATGTAACTGCAGGCGTAGTGCCGCGTCAAAGAGAAGAGATGGAGCACTAATAAAATAAATTGGATTTTAATATGCACAAGGTAAAAAATAATCTCATTTTAAAAGGTTTATTTATATATTTGCTTGCTGTGCCTTTAGCTTTCTTGTGTCACAGCGAGGGGTTTGCCCAGAGTTCGCAATTGTTCAGGACTTATAAGAAAGAGGTTTCTGGAAAGATACCGGAAACATCTGATTCAATTGCGGCTGGAAAGGAAATTTATGAGAAGAAGTGCTATTATTGTCACGGAATAACGGGTGACGGAAATGGCCCTGCCGCTCCACGTTTAGATCCGAAACCCAGGAATTTCACGCGAAACGAATATAAAATACGCTCTACAGGGCTCAGTGAGCTTCCAACGGATGAGGATCTTTTCAGGATAATTACGAGCGGTGTGGAAGGTTCGGCCATGCCATTCTGGAGCACCCTGAGCGCTAAAGAAAGGTGGCAGATTATACATTATATCAAGACATTTAACAAAGACTTCAGGGATAAAGTTGCTCCAAAAGAAGTGTCATTAGGCGCCGGGAAGGTTTCAGATCAAGAGTCTGTCAAGCGTGGCAAAAAGTTGTTCAAAGAAGCGAAGTGTTTCCTGTGTCATGGTGAAGATGGTAAAGCGGACGGACAAATTACAACTACACTAAAGGGGAAATGGGACCTTCCTTATAAAGCCAGGAATCTGACAAAGAGTTGGTTGTTCAAGGGAGGTAATTCGTCAGAAGATATTTTCAGGACAGTAACAACAGGCATTAATGAAACACCGATGGGTTCTTATGCGGATTATCTTACCAATGAAGATCGGTGGCATCTTACACATTACGTGAAATCAATCTCCTGCGATATGAAAACGGAGGTTGTTCTCAAATCGAAGCTGGTTGTTGGAAACCTGCCGAACAGTCCCGATGATGATGCTTGGAGTACAGCAAACTCAGTTGAGTTGCCTTTGGCAGGCCAGATAGTTGCAAGTCCCAGATTTTGGACTCCTTCTGCAAATTCTATAAAAATAAAATCTATATATAACAAAGAAGACATCGCATTCCTGATAGAATGGGATGATATGACTAATGAACAGGGTGAGGTATACAGCGATGCTGTCGCCCTTCAATTTCCAACGAAGATACCTGAGGGGCTTAAGAAGCCCTACTTTGCCATGGGAGAGTCTGGTAATGGCGTAGTCCTCTGGCACTGGAGGGCATACGAGGAATCTTTGCGTGCGGATAAAAAAGGTGCAGGCGATGATTCAGAAACTGCTACTGATGGCGGCGGTGTTGTTGCCGGGGAGCAGAAAGAAACAGGCCATGCAGAGGCAGAGGAAAAAGGTACTCAAGAAGAGAGTACTGAAGAAAAGACAACAGAAGCGCCTAAAGAAAAGTTTAAGAATTTTATGACAATCAGGGAGTTGAATGCAAAGGGGTTTAAAAATCTTGCCGTTCAACCAACCAACAGCCAGGATTCGAAAGGAAAAGGTTACTGGGAAAAGGGAAAGTGGAAGGTTATGATAACAAGGCCCCTCGTAACAGGTGACAAGAAAATAGATATACAATTTGAAACAGGTAAACTGATCCCGTATGCGTTAGCTGTATGGGATGGTTCAAATAAAGAGATCGGAGGTCAAAAATCAATTTCATCATGGTATTACTTAACTTTGGAAGTGACTACGCCTAAGAGCGTGTATTTTTATGTAATTATTGCCATAATAATGGGTGCGAGCATTCAATTTTGGGTTATTGGAAGGATAAGAAGATTCCCGCCTGTAATCCCTGCTGAAGAAAAATAAAAACAAAAATAAATTTAAAATATAGTAAAAATGATTAAGGATATGAATTATATATCGTCTTTCGTAATAGCTTGTGTAGCCCTTGGTTATATCCTTGTTTCCGGTAGGGTCGTTTTTGCAGAACCTCCAAAACCGGACCCTCTTTTCCTTGAGTTAGAGGCGATGTACAGGGGTGATAAAGACTATAAACAACTACCTTTCGTTCCGGAAAACCCTCATAAGCGTCTCAAAAACGGGCCTACCCTTAAGAATGTAACACATAAAGCAAACAAAGAGTGGCTTAAAAAGTGGATATCAAATCCCGGTGAAATGGTTCCTAACGCCAGAATGCCGAGACTAATGCTAAGTGATGATGAGATAGAGGCAGTCCTGGCATATCTGACAAGTATTGCGGACAAGGAACTGCCTAAGCAGGAATGGGAACCTTATTTATTGAAAAATGAAGATGACATGGCCGATGATGAATACGAAAGCATGGATGAACTGGTTTCGGGCGGCAAGGCAATTTGGGGACGTGCGAGGTGCAATATTTGTCATCCGGTTAAAGGCAAGGGCGGCGCTGTAGGAGTGGGGCCTGACCTTGGCGCTGTAGCAGAGAAGGTTAACCGTGATTGGTTATACCTCTGGATCAGGGAGCCTCAAAGTTATTTCCACCAGACACAAATGCCAAGATACAGGTTTAAGGATGATGAATTGAGACAATTGGTAGAATATCTTATGAAAGATTGGGATTTCAGACCGGAGGAGGAAGAAACA
This sequence comes from Planctomycetes bacterium RIFCSPLOWO2_12_FULL_40_19, assembly GCA_001828595.1. Classification (GTDB taxonomy): domain Bacteria; phylum Planctomycetota; class Brocadiia; order Brocadiales; family Scalinduaceae; genus Scalindua. Next base: position 15,414 of record MHZA01000028.1, on the reverse strand, counting down.
GCAGGTACAGATAAAGTAAGCGAAAGTAAAGGTGCAGAGGAAGATACAGAAGATAAATCTTCAATAATTCCAGAGGGCACACTTGTAGAAAAAGGCAAAAGGATAATTGAACTGAACCGGTGCTTTATTTGTCATGAGATTGAGGGCGTGTCAGAATTACTGCCGGTTAGAAGTGAGAAAAGTGAACCAACTAACGAGTTTGAAAAACTTTTAAATGATATCAGGTGTATGACGTGTCATAACATACAGGGTAACGGTGGCACTTTTGCCCCTGAGTTGACTCACGAAGGAAGCAAGCTGAAACGGTCATGGATAAAGGGTTTTGTTGAGACTCCGGATATTATTCGTCCATTGTTACAACAGATGCCGAAATTTAATCTTACTTCAGAGGAGGCTGAAACAGCAGCTAATTTTGTTGAAGAATTTTTTGTAAGCGGAGAGTTTCTTTTAGATAAATTTGCTGATATTAAGTCTACAGAGGAAGAGATTAGCAAGGGAAAAGAGTTATATGAAGCCAAGGGGTGCAAGACCTGCCACACGATTGAAGGTGGCGGTGTAGTCGGCCCTAATCTGAAAAGGGTTGGCGACAGGCTTGAGAATGGGTTTATTTTCTTCCATTTGAAAGACCCTCATCATGAGACTCCCGATGCAGTGGAGCCAAATTACAATCTTACCGATGAGGAAGCGACCGCTATAACACATTTCCTGATGTCTTGTAAAAGCAAGGAATAGATTGGAAGATTAGAAGATGTTAATGAAGAATACTATAGTCGGATTAATATGTTTCTTAATGGCAGCAGGAACTTTTCTCAGGTTTACTGATGGTTCTGAAGGAAAAGAAGCCGAACAGCCAAAAGAAGAGATTCAACAGAGTAAGGCTGTTGAGCCTGAGAAGGAATATAAACTGATTGAGGAAATCAAGGTTTATTTGACAACTCCTAAAGAGACATTTATGTATTATTGCGGCCCGTGTCATGGAAATTCAGCTAACGGAAAAGGTATTTATTTTACAATTGACCTTGAACCAAGTCCAAGAGATTTAACGGATGTAAAGTATATGGCGGCGCTCACTGACGATTATCTTCTGAATTTTATTACAAAAGGTTCTGCTGCAATGAAGAAATCTGAGTTATGTCCTCCGTGGGGTAATACACTTGGCGAAGACAGGATAAAGGGTCTTATAGCATATTTGAGAGGACTGACTATCTCAAAATCAAAAGAAGGGGAGAAATCCGCAGTGAAGGAAGAAGTAGAAGCAACTAAGGTGATAGATGGTAAGAAGCAAGGAACTCCGCCGGCAGTGATTTGGAGTGTTTTGATATTGTTAAGTATCTTTTTTGTATTTTCAGCGAGAAAAGAATGGAATAAGCTGGCCGAAGAAAAGGCTTCAAAAAATAAACCATAATTGTAGGTAGCGATATTCCACCCACCCAACAACGTTTAATTTCAACTGATTAAGGAGTTGACATTTGTATAAAAAGATTTTTATTCCGGTAGATAATTCAAAATATTCTGACTATAGCTCAGATTTAGGTGTATCGATAGCAGAGAAATTCGATTCTGAATTGATAGGAGGGCATGTATATGCCGCCAGCCTGCATCACAAGAGATTCAGAGAAATGGAGAGTGGATTACCCGAAAAGTACAGAGAAGAAAATGAGCTTAAGAAGCAAAGGGAATTTCACAACACCCTGATTGGCAAAGGGCTTCGAATGATTTCAGATTCTTACCTGGATAGTCTGGAAAAGAAAAGCAAGGAATCAAAGGTTCCTTTTAAGAGAAATATAATGGAAGGTAAAAATTATATTGAGTTGGTAAAGGATATAAAGAGCAAAGATTATGACCTCGTAATCATAGGCGTCCTGGGTCTTGGCGAAGTAAATGGTAATCTGATAGGCAGTGTCTGTGAAAGGGTAGTAAGGAGGATAAATACTGACGTATTAATTGTAAAGAATGACAAGCCTCTTGAAGGCAGGGTAATCGTTACGGTTGACGGAAGTGAACAATCTTTCAGGGCTGTCGATATGGCAAGTGGATTAGCCGCAAAATATGATCTTGAGATAGAGTTGTTGTCAGTTTTTGATCCTCATTACCATCGGGTTGCCTTTGATGGTATCGCCAGGGTACTCTCAGGAGAGATGGGTGAGGTGTTTAAATCGGAAGAGCAGGAGAAGCTGCATGAAGATGTTATAGACAAAGGGTTGGAAAAGATTTATGACGGGCATCTTGAGATTGCTTTAAATAAGGTAAGGGATTTGGGTCATGATGCGGAAACTACGCTTCTGGAAGGCAAGCCATATAACGAGATATTGAAGTATGCCAGGAAGGCGAGACCATCTCTGTTGGTTTTAGGCCGTACCGGCATACATGCGATTAATGGTTTGGATATTGGAAGTTCAACTGAGAATATATTACGTTATGCTAAATGCAATGTCCTGATAACAAAGAGCGGGAAGAGCGCTGAGATAAATCCTTTTTATGAAAAGGAAGAGAACATAAAGATCGAGCAGCCTGTGAATCGAACTGTAAAGGCAGGAGAAATATCCTGGGATGACGATGCCAAATCTTTAATTTCGCGTGCGCCTGCTTTTGTGAGGCCTATGGTTGTTAGCGAAGTTGAGAATTATGCCCGGGCGAAGGGTAGCAGTGAGATTACGCGAGAGATAGTTGAAAAAGTCAAGGCTAAATGGGCTGACTCAATGAACTACTCTTGAGTCAGGACACAGATTCACCCTGTGGAATAGGTACATGTAGTATCACTTTTCAAGACCTTCCCTTTATGTAGGATTTTTCATTGCGTTTGTGTCACTATAAATTATTCCACAGGGTAAACAGATAACCGCAGATAAACAAATAAAGGTTCAGTTTCTTACAATAATCAGTAAATTTTCCGCATACTTTTCTTTCCGCTTAGGACTCACAATCCTCCCTCTGTAATTCAAAGAAAAAATTATCCTTTTCTTCTGTAACCATTTCTGCAACCCTTTTTCCTTGACTTTAATGATGTGTAGTTTTAACATTGCACTTCATTCAATTCATAAAGCATAAAAACTATACCACATAGAGTAATGTGGGAAAGTATAGTTAGGCTTATAATGATATGGTATGGTTCAAAGGAGCCATAATGAAACTGAACTTTGAGTGGGACGGAGAGAAAGCCAAAAAGAATCTCAAAAAACACAAAGTCAGTTTTGATGAAGCAACAGCGGTTTTCATCGATCCATTCTCAATTACGGTACCTGCCCCTGACCACTCAGTGGATGAGCAACGGTATATTGATATCGGCAGTTCTGACAATGGCCGTGTGTTGGTAGTGGTTTATACGGAACGCGGCTCAAACATACGTATCATCTGCCGTAAGGCAACTTCACTGGAACGAAAATTATATGAAGAAGGTGATGACTAAAATGGTACAGGTAAAAGACAACGATATGCGTGCCGCGGATATGATTTTACGGGTGGAGTGCGTGGCAAGCATTACGGAGCCATGCAAGCTGGCTATACGATTACCACTCATAACGCGGATGGCGCCTACTATATGATTATCAAGTCTGCTTATGGCTTAACTGGTAAAGTTTGTTAGTAAATATATACCTTATGCTGGGAATTTCGACTGTGTGGAAATCCGGGGAGTTAAAAGACGGACAAAAACTCATGGAGTGTTTTGCCAGACTCGGATTTAGAGAGGTAGAACTGGAATACAGGATTTCGGGAGATACATTCAAACAAATCAAACAGTTCCTGAATAGGGCGAAAGATTTAAAGATAGTCAGTATACATAACTTTTTCCCGGTTCCGGACATCCTGGAAACAGGGGGAGCGGATGTATTTCATTTTTCATCGGAAGACATGGAAGAAAGGTCTTTGGCCGTTAAGTATGCCGTTAAGACGATACAAATTGCCTCAGAACTAGGAGCCAGGGCTGTAGTCTTGCATCTTGGGATGGTACAGATGGATACTGTGATGGAGGAACTCTTCGGTTTGTATGATGCCGGGAAGGTAGGTTCAGATGAGTATAAAAGGAGGCTTGACGAGTTTAAGATACTGAGGGACAGAAAAAAAGGGAAGACGCTTGATATGATGTTACTGAGCATGGATGAAATACAAAAGGCTGCAGAGAAGTATGATGTTGATGTTGGTATTGAGAATCGATACTACTTCAGAGAGTGTCCAAATTTTGAAGAGATGGGTGTTATATTTGATGAATTTGGAAACGGACGAATTGGATACTGGCATGACGTGGGCCATGCAAAGGTTCAGGAGAATTTAGGTATAGTTGGGACAAAAGATCTGCTTGATGCTTATGGTAAGTATTTGGTAGGCGTTCATCTTCATGATGTAAAGGGATATTCAGACCACCGAGTACCAGGGATAGGTGAGGTTGATTTTGATTTGTTAAAGAAATATCTGAAGAAAGATACCATAAAGATTCTTGAGATTCATCCAAGAGAAACTGAGAAGGATTTAATGGATGGGGTTGATTTCTTGAAAGGTATAGGTCTGGATTAAGGATATATTAAACCAATTGGGTAAAGAGCATTACATCATTTTTCCCTTGATTTACACATAATTTAACGTTACTTTTAAACCTTTAGTTATTAATGTAAAATACCGATTTTATTGCAGGGGGGAGGGAAATGAGAAAAATATTTGTAATACTGCTGCTTATTTCGTGTATTGGCTTCTTTGTTCAAGGTAGTTTTATTAAGGATGCAGATGCTAAGACATTCTCGGAACATAAGCCTGCGGGAAAGGCAGGTTTGGTCGCGGCCAGTGTAGTCTCGTCAGCGGTATATTTGCCTTTTAAGGCGGCTTATGCCGTTCTGGGCGGGGTTTCAAGTGGGTTAACTTATGCTGTGACCATGGCAAAAGAGGCTGAGACTGCAAACAGGATTGCCGTAAAGGCTTTTACCGGAGACTGGTATATTCATCCCAACATACTGACAGGCAGTGAGGAGTTAAATTTTAGCGGACCGGATGATAAAACACCATAAACTTTGGTACGTCAGTTCAAGTGTTGTGTCAGGCTACCATCTTCATCAATAAATTTGGTCTTTATAACAAATTCCAATGAAGAAATCTAAAACTCCAAAAAAACACACGCTTACTTAATGGGGTGCAGTATAAATTTGTGATTTGAGTTTTGTAATTTATTTATTCCTGTTTGGTTATGGCTCGTCCAGGTTGGGTTAATTATCTACCCGTTAGTCTTATAAAGTCAGGGTCATTTCTGTAACCTTCAAAGTCTGGTATCTGTTGCAATGCCATTTTATACCGGGGGTTTAAGTCTATTGCTTTTTTCAATGAACTCAGCATCTTGTCCTTGTCTCTCAAAAGAGCGTATGCACAGGCCTTATTAAACCATGCAGCGTCAAATGCAGGGTTTGTCTGTATGGACTTGTTATAAGCCTCAATTGCCTCCTCATGCTTTCCAAGTTTATCAAGAACAAGACCCTTGTTATTAAGAGCCGCAAAGAAATTTGGATTGACTGCAACGGCCTTGTCAAATGCGACAATGGCCTCCTGCAATCTTCCAAGGTCTTCAAATACAAAGCCTTTAGAATTCCATGCCTCATGGGAACCGGGTTTTAGCGTTATTACCATGTCAAATGCCTTTAGCGCTTCTTCTAATTTACCGATTCTAGAGGCGGCGAGTCCTTTGTTCATCCAGGTTGCATGGGATTTAGGGTCTATATTTAGGGCATTGTCAAACTCTGCAGCCGCTTCCTTAAATTGTTCAAGCCGTACGAAGGCAAGGCCCTTTTTGTTCAAAGCCTGATATTTGATCTTCCCCAGACGGGGAATCTCGTAAGCTTCCTGGTCGGAGATTATTTGTATTGTCATATTATAAGCTTTTATAGCTCCATCAATCTTTCCTAAATTCGTAAGCACATCACCTTTAGTGTTCCATGCCTGGGGATAATCGGGTTTGAGGCTTATTGCTTTTTCAATTGTCGTAAACGCATCTGAATACTTTTCGATCTTTGTCAACTCAAGGGCTTTGTTTGTTATTGTTTCGTATGAATCCGGTTGAAGTTTGATGGCATGTGTGTATGCGTCTATGGCTTCATTGTGCTTGTTTGCACGGGAGTAGGCAAGACCCAGGTTTGTCCATGCGCCGTATGAGACGGGATCTATCTCGGAGGCTTTCTTGTAAGCGGTTATTGATTCCTCATATCTATCCAGCTTGTCAAGCGCTAAGCCCATACCGTTCCATGAAGCATAGGAGTTGGGTTTTAGCTCTACAGCCTTTTTAAATGCCTCTGCAGCCTTCTCATTTTCTCCAAGGTCGGCAAGTGTAAAACCTTTGTCTGCCCAGGCGGCGTGTTCCTTTGGTTTGATTTCAATTGCCTTGTCATAGGATTTGACGGCATCCTCATAATTTCTTATACGTACATAGGCATTTCCTTTGTTAATCCACGCTTCATAATAATCAGGCTTTATTTCGATTGCTCTGTCATATGCCTCGATTGCCTCAGTTCTTCTCTCCGGTATTCGTGCCAGGGTAAGTGCCTTATTGTTCCATGCTTCGTGTGAATCCGGTCTTAATTCAATAATCCTGTCATATGTTTCTATCGCTTCTTCATGTTTACCAATATGGTCAAGCATATTTCCCTTTTTATAGAGCGCTTCGACATAATCTGGTTTGAGATGCAATGCCTTGTCGAATGCAGAGATTGCTTCTTCATATTTTGTATTATGGTCTAATGCATTACCCTTAACAAACCAGGCTTCGTGATTGTTTGGCTCAATCTTGACCGCCTGATTAAGCGCTGCCACGGCATCTTCGTATCTACCAACTAAATCAAGGGTTATGCCTTTGTTATACCATCCTATGAAGGAATCGAATCTTAACTTTGTTGCTTCGTCATACGCTTCAAGCGCTTCATTATACTTCTTTTTTACAATCAGCCTGTTTCCTTTGACAATCAGTTCGTCATGTTTAGAAATATCCTGAGCCGTTAAAACAGCGCTATTAAAGTAGAGCAACGCAAACAGGATTAAAAATGAAGAAAAAGTTTTTTTCAACATAGAATGCCTCACTTTCCTTTTGTTAAGCTATTCATATATTAATACTAATATCAACAAGCCCGCCTGAGGTGTTAATTTGTCAGCGCGCCTGATCTGCAGCCATTTGAGCCTTTACAACACTTTCTATGTTTCCCTCTACTAATTTATAAGGCATGATGTAGCCGCATCTGGTAACGAGCTTACCTGTATAGGTGATTTTGTCGCCTTTTTCAGTGCTCAAGACCATATCTTCCTTTTCGTTATCAAAAATTAATTCTACATCAGTGCCTTTTTTATGCTTTATTCCCATCATCAAGCCGCTAACCCTTCCTTTTCCTCTGGACATAACCTCTCCTGTCCATCTAACGTATTTATTTTTGTGTTCTTCCCATAGTGTGTCCTTTTGTGATTCTGTCATCTTGTTTTCTCTGCCAAAAATTTCATCAAGTTCTTCGAATGGTAGTTTCACGAATTCATCCAGGGCGCCTGTAATTTCTGTATCTTCTTTTTCAATAACCTTTGGCGCCATAGATTCTGCCAATGTAATATCAGGTTCTTCTATTACTTCACTCACGATTGCGTTGTCAGTGTTTGAGCCGGAATCCGAAATTGCCGGTGTGGTTTCATCAACTTCAGCTATTATCTTATCACCAATCGTTTCTATATTAACATCCTCAATACTGCACAGGAGATTTCTGCCAAATAGTTTTGCCAGTTTGCCTGTGTAAGTTATATTGTCTTCTCTTTTTATCATCTTAACCATGTCTTCCCTGTCTTCATCAAACCTTAACTCAACATTTGTACCGGCCTTATGCCTGATACCTACCCTATTATAATCATTCCTGCTTAAACCCTTGTAATTAACGATACCCTGCCATTTAATGTACTTTCCCCTGTAGTAATTCCATAGTTCCTCTTTTCTTGATTCAGATATGTCGCTGCTCTTGCCAAAAATCTTGTCTAAGCCCTCAAAAGGTAAAATATTTTCTCCTTCAGAAGACTCTTTTGATTCCGGATTAGTAGCTGTTTCCGATACCTGAACAGACTGTAAAGACAATGTGGCATCTTCCTCCAGTTTACTTTTCAGTATATCTACTGTTTTATCATTAATTATTTCTATATTTACATCATCCAGCCTGAACAGCAGGGTTCTGTCAAATAGTAATGATAATCTTCCTGTATAAGTAATTCTATCCCCTTTCCTCATCATCTTTACAATGTCTTTTTTGTCTTCATCAAATATTAATTCAACATTTGTTTCAACGTTATGCCTGACGCCAACCCTGTTCCAATCATCCTTGCTTAAACCTTTGTAATTAACGATACCCTCCCATCTTACGTGCTTTCCTCTGTATTCATGCCATGAGTCTTTCTTCTGAGAATCTGTGAGGGCGCTGTAATTACCAAAAATATTAAATAAATCATCAAATGAAACAGTTACAAACTCTCCTGTGGTTTCTCCCATTGGGAAATTAAAATCTTTAAGCAAAGAAGATGAGTCTTCCCTGGCAAAAATAATAGTTGATATGAAGAGAATTGAAGATAAAATTCCTGTTAATAAGAGTATTCTATTTTTTCGATTCATCATGATTTTATGTTTTACGTAGCAAAACTCCACAAACCTGTCCTGACGACAGGTCAGGATTAGTAAACGAAATCTAATCTTCAATGCTATTGAAAATATACCAGGTAGTCAAGGACTTTTATGTTTTGATTTGTTTTTAAATTGGAGTGGATAAAATGAGATTTTCTGCTATGAAAATCACCAGGAAGAATAGTAATAAAGGAAATAATAAAGATATTTGCTTTATAAAGGTGTTAGTATGTGTCCTGCTCGTTTCTTTCAATTCAGCAAAAGTATTTGCAGGAAATAATATCATTGGAGATTCACAAGTCATCCAACAAGGCCATGTACAATTTTCAGACAATAAAGTGTTTCAAGATTTAATTCAGGTTGACGAAGAAATTCTTGATATTGCCGAGACGTCATTGCTTATAGCAAAAGAGGAATATCCAGAAATTAAGATCAGGGGTTATATGGAGTGCATTGATTGGTATGCAAGGATGATAAAGTCACGAATTCCGGAAAACAACGAACCTGAGTCGATAATAAATACTATAAATGAATTTCTGTTTGACGAACTTGGGTTCACTTATGTTCAAACCGGCAATCTGGAAGATTTATATTTAAATAAAGTAATTGATAGAAGAAAAGGAAACTGTGTAGGACTCTCTATTCTTTATCTATCCATAGCGGAGAGGTTGCGGTTGCCATTGTTTGGCGTAAACATCCCTGAACATATTTTCATAAGATATGACGACGGCGGACAGAGGATAAATATTGAAATGGGACACAAGGGAATGAGCCTGTCTGATACATTTTACGTAACACATAGTATAGAACGGTTTGACAAGAAGAGTGTAGAGAATGGCTGCTTTCTGGCGAACTTGAATAAAAAGGAAGTAATTTCAAATGTACTTTTAAATCGTTCTAAAATAAGAAGAGAAGGAGGGGATCATAGGGGGGCGCTGGACGATTGCAATAAAGCTATCTCGCTGAATTCCAGGAATCCAGGCGCTTACTGTAACAGAGGTGTGATATTCGAAAAAATGGAAATGGTTTCCGAGGCAATAAAAAATTATAACCAGGCAATATCTCTCAATCATAAATACGCTTCGGCATATTATAACAGGGGTTCAATATTTGGAGTAAAGGGTGAGTATGGCAAAGCAATAGAAGATTTCGGCGAGGCCATTTTGATTAATCCGGTGTTTACGCTTTCTTATTTTAACAGAGCGATAGCCTTAAAGAAGGTGGGTGAAATAGAAAAGGCGATACAGGATTACAATAAAGTAATTGATATTGACCCTGACTATGCGCAGGCGTATTGTAACAGAGGTGTTGCTTTTGCAGAAACGGGTGGGCTTGATGATGCAATTAATGACTTTAATAAAGCAATAGAATTAGACCCCAATCTCAGTGATGCGTATTTTGCCAGGGCAATATTTTTTGCCGATACGAAAAAACCTGAAAAGGCAATAGAAGATTTTGGAAGATGTATAAGCCTGTCTCCAAACAAAACCTTTGCCTATTACCTGAGAGCAAAAATGTACAAAGAAATGGATGACACTGAAAAGGCCATTCAGGATTTCAGCAAGGCAATAACTATCGGGCCATCTTATGCGGGATTGTACACCGAAAGGGGAATGCTTTTATTTCAGACAGGCAGGATTGAAGAGGCTATAACCGACTTTAATAAATCACTTGAACTATTCCCACGGAATCCTGTTGCTTTCAGGTTTAGGGGTGAATCTTTTAAAAAGAAGGGGCAGTTTGAGAAAGCAATAGAAGATTTTGAATCGTTTTTAGAGATTGTTCCTGATACACCTGACGCTGATATTATCAGGAATGAAATACAGAAATTGAAGTGACTGTTCAGTAACAGATAGATTACCTTCGGTTTTCAAACTTTCCCTTAAGAATAGTTAAATTAGGTTGCTATAGTGACAAAACCCAAATATCTTAGCATATTTCTGTCATTCCCGCTCAACAGATTGCCAGCCCGATACTCATTCTGGCGGGCGGGAATGACAGAGAATGATTGGCCGATGTTTCGGTGAGTCCCCTCACCGAAACCCTTGTGTGTCCTCCCCGCCTGATAAGGAGATTGACTGGTTTCGGTGTGAGGACACACCGAAACATCTTAAAATTTGTAATTAACTGGAAGAATTTTTGGATATATGGGAACCAAAAAGGCTCAAGCGGTGTTTTAACCTTAAAATCTTTTAATGGGAAGAATATGATAAGTATAAATGAACTGAGACGTAATTTTGGGCCGATAGTAGCCGTTAACGGTGTATCCTTTAATGTTGGAAAGGGAGAGGTGCTGGGCCTTCTCGGTCCTAATGGGGCAGGCAAGAGTACGTTAATGAAGATGCTGGCCTGCTTTCAGAAACCGGATAGCGGGACAGCGACTATCTGCGGATATGACATTATAGAAAATCCGGTCGAGGTAAGAAAATCCATCGGTTATCTGGCTGAAAATGTGCCGTTGTATAATGAAATGACGGTGGGGGATTTCCTGAATTTTATCTGTGATGCAAGAGAAATTAAAGGGAAAAACCGAAAACAGGCACTTGATAGAATCGTTCCAATGTGTTCTGTCGAATCTGTTTACCACCAGACAATTGATACCCTTTCAAAGGGATATAAACGCCGGGTAGGACTGGCGCAAACCCTGATACACGACCCGGACGTCCTGATCCTCGATGAGCCTACCGATGGCCTTGACCCCAATCAAAAACATGAGGTCAGGGATCTTATTAACAATATGTCTAAAGACAAGTGTATTATTGTGTCTACTCATATTCTTGAAGAGGTGGAAGCCGTTTGTTCCAGGACCATAATCATAGCCAAAGGAGAAATACTGGTAGATTCTACACCTGAAAAGCTGAAGAAAGAACACCAATGCGGCCTTGACGAGATTTTCCGTAAGATTACGAGGACGAAAGCGGCATAAGTTTTCAAATCTGAAGGTTTGAGTTACATTACGTTAAGTAGGGGTTTAAAATTTTAAACCCCTAACATTTATGTATAGGAATTTCAAAGTT
>MHZA01000028.1:0-3768 GCA_001828595.1 Planctomycetes bacterium RIFCSPLOWO2_12_FULL_40_19 | reverse complement strand
TCGTCAGCGCTCAACGGTGAGAATACAGTCGCCAACAGGAGTTGGGTCCTACCACATAAAAATTAAAGCCGCCATAAGCGCTAATTAAAGTGGAATTTATAAAAATGCATAGTTTTTGTGCAGTATTTAAAAGAGAACTGAAATCTTATTTCACTACCCCTGTTGCATACGTATTTCTTGTCGTTTTCCTGTTTTTCTCGGGATATCTGACTTTTAAACAGGGTTTCTTTGAAATACGACAGGCAGATATGCAGGCATTCTTTATGAATATGCCTCTGCTATTCGTCTTTATGGTGCCTGCGACTTCGATGCGTCTCTGGTCTGAAGAGCGAAGAATCGGCTCTATTGAGCTTCTCCTTACTCTGCCGATTACGGTAACTCAAGCCGTCCTGGGCAAATTTTTTGCCGCATGGCTTTTCCTCGTAATAGCATTGGCTTTAACCTTTCCCATGGTAATAACCGTTAGCTTTCTGGGCAACCCTGATGCCGGCTTGATAATTACCGGTTACCTGGGTAGTGTGTTAATGGCAGGAGGTTTTCTTGCCGTTGGATGCTTCTTCTCTGCCGTCAGTAAAAACCAGGTTATAAGCTTTGTGCTTTCAGTGGTTGCATGTGCAATACTTGTATATGCAGGATTGCCGTCAACCCTGAACTATCTTTCAACGTTTTTACCTGCAGGTTTAGTTTCAGCAATTGGAAATATAAGCCTGCAATCGCATTTCGAATCTCTCCAGAAAGGAGTACTTGAATTTAAAGACCTTTCTTATTTCGTATTGTTAATAATTGGTTGGATTGCCGGGTGTAGTTTTATTTTAGACGAAAGGAAAGCCAGTTAATGGATAGTGCTGTACGGGGAATTATTGGAGTAGTCTTTGTCCTGATAATCACCTTCTGCGCAATAAGTATTTGCCAGAATATTGGTAAATCATTGAAGGTTGATGTAACAGAACAAAATCTTTACACGCTTTCAGATGGGACAAAGGAGATATTAGCCAAACTGAACCAGCCGGTTAAAGTAAAGCTTTACTATGCTAAGACCGCTGCGTTGAAAGGGTCAGATCAAATCCAGTATTTCAATAATTATTACCAGTTTGTCAAGGCATTGCTGGAAGAATATGCTTCAGAGGCCAACGGCATGATTGATTTGCAGATAATCGATCCAAGGCCGTTTTCTGAAGACGAGGTACAGGCTCTGCGATATGGACTGCAAAGATTTCCAATGACTGAAGAGGAGAGTTTCTTTTTCGGGCTTGTGGTTCAGACACAATTTGGGGTTGAAAAGGTTATTCCTTTGTTCTCTCCTGACCGGCAGAGTTTTGTTGAGTACGACATAAGCTACTTGATAGATACCGCTATAACACGCCAGAAAACGGAAATTGGTATCTTAAGCTCGCTACCGGTAATGGGCAGTGATGTAAGCGGTTATATGGCGCAGATGATGCAAATGCAGGGGCAGCGTCCCAAACCTGCCTGGACGTTAGTTGAACAACTACGCAGACAATATGAAGTTAAGGGTATTGCCTCTGATGTAGATGATATTAAGGACGTTGATATCTTACTTGTTATTCATCCAAAGGATTTACCGGAGAAGACCTTGTTTGCAATTGACCAATTTGTACTCAAAGGCGGGAGGGCAATAGTTTGCGTTGACCCTCATTCTTTTGCAGACACACCTGATCAAATGGCAATGCAGAGAGGAGAGCCGCCTTCACAAAATTCAGACCTGAACCGCCTCTTGTATAATTGGGGCGTAGAGATGCCTCCAAAGACTTTCGCTGGCGACCGTAACCTGGCGCTTAAGGCGTCAATAATGGATGACCAGAGGCCTCAGCAGATAATCGGTTTCCTGGGCCTGACCCCACAATGCTTTAATCCCGATAATGTAATTACAGCCGATCTCAACCAGATCAGAATGTTATTTCCAGGTATATTGAAAGAAGTAAACAATTCGGACGACAAAGAAGCAGACGTAAAGATTGACCGAAGGCCACTTCTGCTCACAACCGGCAGAGGAAACAGTTGGACATTGAGCAGCCCATACGAATTAATGATGCTGGACCCATCGCAACTCATGCAAAAGTTTGTTGACGGCACAGAGCCGGTAACTATGGGTTATTTACTTACCGGCAAGTTTAAAAGCAGTTTTCCGGAAGGTATCGAGGTTGAAGTAGAGACAGACAAAGGAAAATCTTCAGACGAAACAGAAGAACAAGGTGAAGAAAAGAAAGGAGTAAAAAAGAGAGTAACAGGCATAACTGAGGCAACCGAGGACTGCACAGTGGCAGTCTTTGCAGATGTTGATTTCATAAGTGACATGGTGGCATATCAAAGAACTTTTATGGGAAGTATAGCCATTGGAGACAATGCGACCTTAATGCTGAACACAATAGACGAATTGAGAGGGTCCAGTGATCTGATTTCTATCAGATCACGTGGAAACTTCAGCCGCCCTTTTGTAGTAGTTGATAATATTGAAAAACAGGCAGAAAGAGCAACTGCTGCGGAAGAAGCCGGGATTAACGCTGAAATAGTGGGTTTTGAAAATGAATTAAACAATACTATATCATCTGCTAAGGAGGGAGAAGAAGAAATTATTGGAAGCTCCATTCTGCAGAAGAAAAAGGACCTCGAAATAAAGTTACATGAGGCTCAACGAAAGTTACGTGACGTTAAGATGAAGAAACGTGAGCAAATAGAGAGACTTGGCGAGATACTTCAAAACTTCAATATGCTGCTGACCCCGGCAATTATACTCATAATAGCCATAGTATTGGGCATTCGCCGATCAATAAGAAAAAGACATTATATCAGTCATGCAAGTGATGCGTAGAATAGAATATACTCAAGAGGCGCATAAATTGTGATTCAAATTAAAAGCCTAAAGGCTTAACTCCAGAACCAGAAGATTTAAAAATGGACGATAAAAAACTTATTATATTAGGTGTCATAACGGTCTGTATGATTGCATGGGCTACTGTTCAGTCACATATCTCCAACAGGCCCAGGACAGAAGCGGGAAAATCAGCCTATCTCATCCAGGGGCTGGATCCGACAAATATATACAGTATTGTTCTTGGCACAGGCGAAAATGAAGTTACCTTGAAACGTAACGGCAGGCGTTTTGTTGTTACTGACAAAGATAACTATCCGTCTGAATCGGGAGACATAAACAGCCTTATCGCTTCATGCCTGGATATAAAGGTTGACGAACTCTTTACAGATAACCCTTCAAATCACAAAGACCTTGGTGTAACGGAAGAAGATGCCAAATACATAGTTAAGTTCCTCAAACCGGATTCAGAACTGCTGGCGGGGGTTATTGTAGGCAAGGGTAAAGACCAGGGAGGCGGCGCCTTTGTAAGGATGATTCCCGGCAACAAGGTATACGTTACCCTTGAACGTCCGTGGATTAAAGACCAGGCAATGAATTATATTAACAGGGAACTTATTTCCGTGGACCGCAAGAGCATTGAATCGGTAACAGTCAGTTCATCAGATGAGACTTATACACTGAAAGCAAATGATGGCGGAGAAGATATTATACTGGAAAATCATCCGTCTGGTAAGAAATTGAAGGACGGTGATTGTGAGGCTGTGTTTACTGCATTAAATAATCTGAGGTTTGAAGATGTAATGAAAGCGACTGCTACAGGCAAAGAGTTAACTTTCAACAGACAGTTTATCGGCAGGCTGAAAGACTCAACTGTTTATACAATGAAGATTGCACAAAAGGATGACAAAACTTTTATAACCTGCCTGGCCGAGTTT
>MHZA01000027.1:8878-9733 GCA_001828595.1 Planctomycetes bacterium RIFCSPLOWO2_12_FULL_40_19 | reverse complement strand
TAACAATTCTGCTTCCCTCTCTGTCGCTTTCATTCCGAACATCTGTTATGCCCTTTAAAACTTCACTTTTTACTAATTCAGCTATTCTTTCTATTATTCTGTCTCTATTAAGCTGATAGGGTATTTCAGTTACAACTATACTTTTTCTGCCGTTCTCCGCTGTTTCTATATGTGCCTTTGCCCTCACAGATATTGTGCCCCTGCCGGTTTTGTATCCTTCTTCTATGCCTCTAACCCCGCATATTAGAGCGCCCGTTGGGAAATCAGGCCCTTTTATTATTTTCATAAGTTCATCTATGGTTACATCCGGATTGTCAATAACTTTTATTATGCCGTCGCACACCTCATTTACATTATGCGGTGGTATGCTTGTCGCCATTCCCACGGCGATACCGGAACTGCCGTTACATAAAAGATTTGGAAACTTTGAAGGGAGCACAACCGGTTCCATGCGAGTTTCATCATAATTTGGAATGAAATCAACAGTGTTCTGCTTAATATCATCCATCATATCAGTGGATGCATGGGTCATCTTCGCCTCTGTATATCTCATTGCGGCAGGCGGATCACCATCAATTGATCCATAGTTGCCCTGACCCTTTACAAGAGTGTACCTGAAACTGAAGTCCTGCGCCATGCGCACAAGTGTTGGATATACTACCTGTTCACCATGCGGATGATAATTTCCTGTTGTATCTCCACAGATCTTTGCACACTTCCTGTACTTTGCTGCAGGGACAAGGCCAAGATCATTCATCGCAACGAGTATCCTTCTTTGTGACGGCTTTAAACCATCGCGCACATCGGGTAATGCCCTGCCCATGATTACACTCATCGCAAAGGTTAAGTACGATT
>MHZA01000027.1:0-8863 GCA_001828595.1 Planctomycetes bacterium RIFCSPLOWO2_12_FULL_40_19 | reverse complement strand
TCATCGCAAAGGTTAAGTACGATTCTTTCATTTCCTCTTCGATGAGGACATCCTTTATATTTCCTTTTTCTTCTACCATTGAAGTTTTTTCCTCTTCGGTTCTTCCGAATTACCCGATTGCGATAAATATGGCAAGATCGAGCAGTGTTTAAATTTAATGGAGATTAAATCTTTCTTTTTCGGCTTTCACGGTTGTCGACGCGCCATGTCCGGGGTGTATAATTGTATTTTCATCCAGCTTAAAGATGTATTGCTTAATCGATTTGAGAAGGAGTGTGTGACTGCCACCCGGTAAATCCGTTCTACCATAGCCTCCTGCAAAAAGGGTATCTCCTGAGAATAATATTGAAGCTTCTCCATTGCCTGCAAAATCAATATATATTCCTATTCCTCCACGGGTATGACCGGGGAGATGCAAAATCCTGAAAACGTACTCTCCAAACATAATCTTGTCATCGTGATTCAGGATTCGGTCTGCCGGTGGGGATGAATATCTTCTTCCGCCTAGAAGAGAAAGGTTCTTAAATGGATCTGTCAGCATCTCTGCATCGTCTTTGTGAATACAGATTTGAATGTCTGGAAACTTTTCCTTTAATTCTTTATTTCCGCTTATGTGATCACCATGACCATGAGTATTAATTAGAATAATCGGATATAGTTTCTTTTTCTCAAGACAGTCTAGTATTTTTTCCGTTTCTCCGCCAGGATCTATAATAACGGCCTCTGAACACTTTGAAGAAACTATGTAGCAACAAGCATCCAAAGGCCCAATCTCTAATTTTTGAATATCTAACATAGTCTGATTATATTCTTATCGTCTTCGTGAAGAGCCGCAATTTTTAAGGTATCGATTTATTATTTGCTTAATATCACAAGTATTCTCATCTTTGTATAAACCGATGATTTTTCTTTCCCTTATTACACTTTCAGGAGAGTCAGATGCGTGTACAGCGTTTCTTAGTATATCCAGTCCATAAAACCTCCTGATACTGGAATACTTTGCCTTTTTCGGGTCTGTAGCGCCCAAAAGTTCCCTAATTGTCTTAATTGTATTTATGCCCTGGTATAATATAGCGAGACATATAGTGTGTTTCCCATCTTCAGTCTTCTTGGTTTCAGCAAAGGCAGAAGGTTCGCTACCTGTCATATACTGCAGTATATTTCCGAATTCACCTTCTACTGTAGGTTCCTTGAGCTGATCGGCAAGTTTGTTCAATATGGCGTCGTTCAGATCAAAAGGAAAATCCTGCTTATTTAACGCTGTCTTCAACTTTTCAACCAGTTGTGGTTTAAATTTATCATCGAAGCTGCTGTTAAAGAAATCTTTTACAGGTCCGTAAAATTCTTCTGCCTGTTTAGTGCTCAAGTCAAGAAGCTTTATTCCGACCATATAGAAACCGGTTCTTGCAATCATATCTATTATATTCCCTGAACGAGGGTCATGTTTTTCAAAAGGTTTCAGGATTATGAGCGAAGTTTCAGGTTTCTTGTTTATACCAAAATCCATCACATTTTCCAGGATGCCGCCATCGCTCAAAGCATATTTTGCGAATAACTTAAGCTGATTAATGTTTGTTGCTTTATCCGCAGAAGTCAGTACAGCGGGTTCAAAATATTCAATCTTACCGGCACTCTTTATACAATCGCCATAAGTGCCTCTGATGGTATTTCCCCTTAGATGTTCTGATGCGGGTCCAATTACTTTATTGTGAAGGATATTGATGGCATCATTGCCTTCAAAAAGGAGGAGCATGGTACGGTTGGATATTCCGAGCTTATTCTTTTTCCTAAGTTTATCATTAACATAGTCTAACAGGGTTCTTTTCCACAAAGGGCCTATTCTTTGACCTTTTATGGTTTCGCAATATTCATCCAAAAACTTATCACTCGGGGTGTACATTCTTGCACCTACAAGTTCCAGGTCGGACAAAGAGAGAAGCCTGCTGATTATGCCGCCCGTTCTGCTCTTTAATAAGCTATACGGCGTTATTAATGCGTAAGTTAACTCTTTTTTCATTTTCACGAATACCTTCATTAAGTTAATTTGTGTCCTGCGTTATGCATTCATACACTTTTTGATACCAGGCTGCTTTCTCCAACAAGATTTTTTACTCCATTAAGTACATTTTCGTTTAAAGAAACTGAATACTTTTCAGATGCCTTTATCGTTACAGCTTTTTCACCCGGTAATTCAAATTTTATGAATACAGGAGAAGGCCCTTTATTTGCTGACAGGATTTCCTTTAAACGAGAGAGAACGTCATCATTAATTTGCGAATATTCGAGTCTTATTATAGCATTTCCCGGTGATTTGTTCTCTACTATTTTCTCCATATCTTCCGGAGTGATTATTTCCGTTACCCTGACAGAGGGTTCGGTATCTCTGAAATTGACTTTTCCCTTAATAAAAACCACCTCATTTGCATGAAGCAGATTATTGAGAGATGCCAGTTTTTTCTCGAATATTACGCACTTTGCTATTCCTTCCATGTCTTCGATTGTAAAATATACAATCGGTTTGCCTTTTTTAGTGGTTGTACGGTTAATGCTGTCAATTATCCCGCCTATCAGGACATCAGCATCTTCAGATGTTTCAGGCAGATTTCCTGTTGAAGTATCTGAATACTCTTCTATTACCTTCTTAAATCTTTTTAATGGATGAGAACTGACATAGAGTCCCAATGCCTCCTTTTCCGCCTTAAGTAACTGTTTCTCTGACCATTTCTCAGTCTCAGGTAATTGATGAAGAGAGTTTGAATTGGTTGTTTTCTCCTGTGTGCCAAACAGGTTCATCTGTCCCATACGGCGGTCTCTGTTTGATTTGGCTCCAATTTGCAACAATGTATCAATTCCTTCAAAGAATTGAGCCCTGTATCCCGGCAAAGCATCAAAGCAACCTGACTTAATAAGACTTTCCATTACCTGCTTATTTACCAGGCGCAAGTCTACACGTTCACAGAAATCAAATATTGAAGAGAATTCACCATCATTCTTTCTTGCCGTAATGATGGATTTTATCGCCTTTTCACCAACATTCTTTATTGCCCCAAGGCCGAACCTTATCTTTTTATCTGACACTATAGTAAAATCTGAATAGCTTTCATTTACGCATGGGGGTAATAACTCAATACCCATTCGGTTGCATTCATGCATATAGTCTACTATCTTTTCGTTGTTCTGCTTTTCACACGTCATCTGGGCTGCCATATACTGGGTGGGATAGTTTGCTTTTAAATAGGCTGTCTGATAGCAGACCATGGCATAGGCAGCAGAGTGAGATTTATTAAACCCGTATCCTGCGAAATGTTCCATTAGTTCGAATATCTTCTCGGCAATATTTTTTGGAATGTCGTTCTTTACAGCCCCATCGATAAATTGATTTTTAAATTTTGCCATTACTTCCGGCTTCTTCTTTCCCATTGCCTTTCTCAAATTATCGGCTTCATTCAGGGTAAAGCCTCCCAGCCTGTTTGCAATGCGCATTACCTGTTCCTGGTATACCATTAAGCCGTATGTTTCTTTAAGTAATGGTTCGAGTTTTGGATGAAGATAGGAAACTTCTTCTCTGCCATGTCTGCAATTTATAAATGTATCCACCATTCCACTCTGTAACGGTCCCGGTCTGTATAAGGCGACCAGGGGTAATATATATTCAAATTTATCGGGTTTGAGTTTTATCAGCAGGTCCCTGAAGCCCCTGCTTGTTTCTACCTGAAAAACACCTTTGACATCGCCTCTGGACAATAATTCGTAAGTATTTTTATCATCCAGTGGAATCTTGCCGATATCAATGGTTTTCCCGGTTGTTGCCTTTATCAGTTTTGTTGCTTTGTCAATAACAGTGAACTTCCGTACTCCAAGGAAATCCGCCTTTAACAGGCCTATCTTATCCACAAGGGTTTCACCATCGAATTGTGTAATTACGACATCCTTGTTCTTTGCCAGGGGGATGTAGTTGGTTAACGGCTCATCGGAGACGACCACACCCGCCGCATGTGTAGAGGCGTGCCGGCGCAATCCTTCGAGTTTTGAAGAGATATTGAACAGATCCTGGATTTGCTGCTCATTGTCATACATAGATTTTAATTCCGGCTCCTGCTCAAGAGCTTCCTGCAACGTAATGTTCAGAGTAGGCGGGATTAATTTTGCTACTTTATTAACGACAGGCAACGGTATGTCCATTACCCTGCCTACATCTCTGATAACTGCTTTAGCCTTCATAGTTCCGAAGGTGATAATCTGAGCCACATTGCTGTCACCTCCATATCTGTTTCGGACATATTGAATTACCTTATCTCTGCCCTCGGCGCAGAAATCAATATCCAGATCAGGCATGGAAAGTCTTTCTGCATTGAGGAATCTTTCAAACAGTAAATCATATTTTACAGGGTCGATATTAGTAATTCCCAGTACATAGGCAACTAAACTACCGGCGCCTGAACCACGAGCAATTGCCGGTATATGCTCTTTTCTTGCGAAATCAATGAAGTCCCAGACGATTAGAAAATAGTCAACGAAATTAGTCTCTTCTATTACGCTCAGTTCATGATCTAATCTTTTATTTATTACGTCATCAGGTTTTTTGTATATCTCCAATGCGCCGTGTTTGCAGAGTTCCCTCAGGAGTTGTTTGTTTGTCATACCCGGTTTGTAACAGATAGAATCTTCCTTTGGGTGAAATCTGGGCAGGTGCATTTTGTTCAGTTCCAGCTCAACGCAGCATCTATCAGAGATTAGTGATGTATTCATTGTTGCTTCGGGCATATCCTTAAAGATTTCTTCCATCTGTTCCTGAGACTTAAAGTAGAATTCATTTGTGTTCATGCGCATTCTCTTGGTGTCATTTATTGACTTTCCCGTGTTTATGCACAGGAGGGCGTCATGGGCAAAATAATCATCAGGCTCCATATAGTGTATGTCATTTGTTGCAACAGTTTTTAAGCCCAGTTCCTGACTGATTCTTACTGCCATTTTCACTAACTCATCCTGCCGTTCAATCTTATTGTCCTGCAGTTCCAGATAGAAGTTGTCCTTGCCGAAGATGTCTTTGTATTGAGACGCAGCATTCAGCGCCCTGTCATAATTATTATTAAACAGGTTTTGATTTATTTCTGATTTCATACATCCACTCAGACAGATTATTCCTTTTGAATGCTTGTTTAATAATTCCTTATCTATTCTGGGCTTATAATAAAAGCCTTCCAGGTATGCAGATGAGGCTAGTTTCAGCAGGTTTCTATATCCTTCGTTATTTTCTGCCAAAAGAGTTAAATGGTATATGCGTTGCTTTCCATCTTTACCGGCTTCTTTTGTGAACCTGCTTTCCTGGGCGACATAAGATTCAAAACCGAGAATGGGTTTTATTCCATTCTGCCTTGCATATTCGTAGAATCCAATTGCTCCAAACATATTGCCATGGTCTGTCAGCGCCAGGCTCTTCATGTTTAAAGATTTGGTTTTGTCAACAAGGTCATTAATCCTGCATGCGCCGTCTAACAGGCTGTAATCGCTATGAACATGTAAATGGACAAAGGTATTTTTCACTTTTATTTCATATCCAGTTCTTTGATCTTTTGTTGCAGGCTTTGCCTGTGCATGCCGAGAGCTTCGGCCGCCTTGCTTATATTGCCATTATTTTCTTCTAACTTCCTGCCTACAAAGTCTCTTTCAAAAGCTTCCACAGCTATTTTCTTTGCTTCCCTGAAAGGCAGATTATAATCGAAGCTATTATAACTATTTGTATATCTAATTTCTTCCGGAAAATCGCTAACGTCGAGAGTTTCTGCGTTAGCCATCACAACTGCGCTTTCTATCATATTTTGTAGTTCTCTAACATTGCCAGGCCAATAATACTTTGTAAAAGCCTTTATGGCATCGCTAGATATGGATTTAACGTTTTTTTTGTGTTTCTCAGAGAAGAATTTTATAAACTTATCAACCAATATTATAATGTCTTCTCTGCGATCTCTCAATGGCGGAAGTAAGATTTCAACAACTTTCAGCCTGTAGTACAGATCCTCCCTGAAATTACCTTCTTTAATTTCTCTAAGCAAATCTTTATGAGTTGCGCTTATCAATCTGACATCAACACGAAGAGTTTCAGCGCTCCCTAATCGCTCGAAACTCTGTTCCTGCAAAACCCGTAATACCTTTGATTGTGTGTTTGAACTCATATCTCCGATTTCATCAAGAAATATAGTCCCTTTATCAGCCAGTTCAAATTTGCCTTGACGCCTTTCTGTGGCTCCAGTGAAGGCGCCTTTTTCATGCCCGAATAATTCACTTTCGATTAATGTTTCGGGTAAAGCTGCACAATTCATAACTATCATGGGATTATCTTTACGGGAGCTTTTCTTGTGGATTTCTTTAGCCACCAGCTCTTTTCCGCTTCCACTTTCACCCTGAATTAATACTGTCACGTCAGATGGCCCCACCTTTTCTATCTTATTATACACATGTTTCATTACCTGGCTTTTCCCCAGAATTTCTCCCATTGATTCCAGTCTGTCAATCTCAGAGCGCAATCTGGCATTTTCTTCCTCAAGTGAGAGCTTTTCGAAGGCATGCCTGGCTATTAATCTGAGTTCATCTATTTCATACGGCTTGGCAATATAATCGTATGCTCCCTTTTTCATGGCATCCACCGCTACTCTTTCAGATCCATAGGCAGTTACTATAACTATCATGGGAGGGTTTTCCAGGAGGTTTATTTCTTCCAGTACCTGAATCCCGTTAACCTTTGGCATGTTTATATCAAGAAAAATAAGAGAGGGGTTTCTTGTCTTTATTATCTCAAAAGCGGCAGTACCATCACTGGATTCAATGACTTTGTAGCCATCTTTTTCTAAAGCCATTTTCATTCCAAACCTTGCCGCTTTTTCATCATCTATTATTAATATTAATTTTTTCATGGAATAAGATTGTCTATATATATGTAAATCGTAAAATTGCCGAAGGCCTAATTTGTACTTGCCAGAACGCCTTCTGATAATGGAATATTGACTATAAATCTTGTTTTCGAATTCTCACTTTCCACATGAATCAAACCTCTTACTTCTTCCAGTTTCTTTTTAACAATAGCCAACCCTAAGCCGGTACCCATTTGTTTAGTTGTATAAAATGGTTCAAAAATCTTACCTATGTCTTCCTGTGAGATGCCTGTCCCGTTATCTTCAAAAACAACTCTGATATAATCATTCTTTTGTTCATAGGTGATTGAGATTGTTAATTTTCCTCCCTCTGACATGGCTTGTATGGCATTGTGAATAATATTAAAGAAAACTTCGGTCAACGATCCCTCATCTGCCGTAATTAAAGGCAGGTCATTTGGTACATCCAGGTGTATGGCGATATTATTCATTTTTGCTTCATGCCTTAGAACGACCAGGACCTTATTGATTAAATCACTAATCTTAACGTTTGTTTTACTATCCCCATGCGGTTTAGCAAACACTAAAAGCTGGTTTACCACTTTTGTCAGACGATCTATTTCTTCCACAATAATTGACAGACTTTTCTGTGTCTTAGCCTCATTTCTGAAATCTTCCTTTAAAACCTGGACTATGGCCTTAATCGAACTCAGGGGGTTCTTCACCTCGTGTGCGACGCTGGTGGACAATCTGCCCAGACTGGATAATTTTTCGTTTTCATACATTTTTCTTTCAAGTTGCAGTTTTTCCTGTATCAGCTCGGCCTTTGCCATTGCTGAACTTATCTGATTGGCGATAATCATCAACTGTTCAAGGCAGTCTGCGGGTAATCGCATCCCTCTTCTGGATTTACCAAGAGTTAATAAGCCTGTCAATTTCCTGTCTTTAAATATTGGGAATACGAAGAACATCTCCAGCCGTTTCATCTCATTTATTATAGAAGCATCAGTGATTTCGTGTCTGTCCAGCGCTGCAATTTCACCTTTATCAAAATACTTGACTGTGTTTAATATGTCATCTCTGGCTATAAATGTATTCTCGCCACTTCCGACCACTTGTGTGTTCCCGCCTTTGAATAGAATCAGATTGACGTTTTTGATTGCGGTTGCTTTTTTGATGGATTCTACAATATTTTCGAGCAAAAGCGACAGGTCAATCAGCAAGTCTGCGCTGATCTGGTGGCTCAAATCATTTAAAAGATACTCGCTGTCCGCAATCCTCTTAAAGAACAATCTCCTCATTAAACCTTGAACGTTTTCTTTTAATTTCGGAAACCAGTATACGAGGGCTATAATTAACACTGCTTCCAGCGCCTTTGCGTTAACTGAATAATTAAATTCAAGATATTTACTTAATTGTCTTATTCCAAAATAATAGAGACATATAACCAGTATTGCCAGGAATGAATAAAACACACTTCGCCTGAGAACAAATTCCATATAATTGTAACGATAGACATAATAAGAAAATATAATACTGGGAAAGATGGAAGAAAGCATAGTCGCCAGTACCATGTATTCACCGATATATGGGATGGTTCTTCCTTCAAGAAGAACGGTAAATGTAACCAGGATAGTGATAAATATGAGAATCCAGAAGATAGAGAAATGAAATTTTTGCTCCTCCACTTCTTCCACCTTGGCAGAAAGTATGCGGGAGATAACGGCAGATGCAAATATAGAAAATAACAGCCATATAATAAAAGGTTTTACAATGGGCGACACGCTCATAAGGACATGATCTTCTTCAAAGAATATTATCCTGACTGCCGTAAGCGTCAGAGGAATGACCGGAAGATAAATTATGGTAATTGTGGTTGCCATAGTCTTTTTCTTGATCTTCCAGCCGCTTTCTAAAAGAAATAATATAGCAGTGTGCAAAAGCAGGCTTGGCATTACGCCCATTCCTATATATGCAAAATCACTTGACAATTG
>MHZA01000026.1 GCA_001828595.1 Planctomycetes bacterium RIFCSPLOWO2_12_FULL_40_19 | reverse complement strand
TTTTAATATTCAAAAAATAATTTTCAGTATTGCCCTTATAAAACTATGAGATTCTTCAGCATATATTGCCATGAAGATTACTATGAAGAGACCAAATGACCCAAACATTAAGCTTAATTATTTCTACATCATAAATTGTACTGTATCTAAGTCAATGGCGAATATTAATGTTAAGCTGTATTGTGATAATTGCTTATAATGTGTAGTCATAAATAAGATTTCCGTAAAATATTTCGTTTAAGACTGAGCGTCAGTCGCCTTTGGCAGAGATGATTTGGTCGTCCAGGGAGTACTTTCCGGGGCCTATGAAAATCAAGCTTAAAAACAGAATCCCTGCTTCCATCGCATGAGAATACTTGAGGAAGGGGTCACCCTTGCCGATGTGCATGGACGTTGCCACGATCATGGTCGCAAGCAGAAAGAAGCAGGCAGGGCGGGTAAAAAAGCCTGGCACTAATAGCAGGCCGCCTGCAAATTCTGAAAATGCCGCCATGAAGCCCCAGACCATGGGAGTAAAGCCGACTTCCAAAGACTTCATGGCTCCACCGAGCATCGTCCATGTTTCCGGGCCGGCGATTAATTTAGGCAGGCCATGGCACATAAACATGATACCAATGCCCACTCGTAGAATAAGCAGTCCTATGTCACGATATTTATCCAAAAAACGAAAAATCATAACTTTCTCCTTTCATTGCCGGTCATGACCTGGTAGATTTTGTGCATGCCCGTTATATTCCGAAGTTCAAACAGCCCCAAATAGCGAATATTATAATTCCCTTTTTTTAATACATCGTTGTACAATGCCTCAGTAATGAAAATACGATCGATTAATGTAAACTCCTCTCGTGAAATACCATCTTTAACGATTACAAGGTCATCCCCCTTGAGCCCCTCTACACGAAATGGAATGTTAATATTTGTTCCATGACGATCCCCATCAGGCCTGACCCGAACCTCACCAAAATGGATACCGAATCTCAGATGTATCTCAGGGCCGTTCTCTACCCTGGAATTGTAAGCGCTTATATCTTTCAGAATCTGGATTGCTGCATCCAATGCGTGCTTTGAATTGGGGAAGGAAACCAAAAATCCATCGCCGGTACTCTTTCTAAAAGCTGATTTATTATCCTTGAATATTGGAAACATTATATCTTCAAGTGCATTTTTTATAAGGTAAGTAGATCCATCTCCATACAGGTCCGTCATTTTGGATGATTCACAAATATCAACCACCATGACTGCCTCCGGGATTTCCCTGACACTGCCGGATGATTGCCTTAATGTATTAATACGTTTTTCTACATCTCTAAAGTTGTTGTCACTATCCAAAATTTTGCTAAACAGTCCACGAGCCTGATGTTTCAACCCTGCTTTTTCACAGGCATCGCCTAAATCATACATTTTTGATTTTACATGATCATCGGTACAGGGAATTTCTGAATATTTTTGCACATGTGTTTCTGCAGTTGCAAGGTCTTTGATTTTTAACAAATGGTGTGCAAGGTAATAGTGAGAATCATTCCCGTATTGCCCGCCGCATTCTGTCACATCTTGTAAAAGTCTAATGCCGCGATCATTGTCTCTGCCTTCTGCCAAATAGATATCGGCCAGTTCATAGCGAATACGGTTCAATTTATCCCCGGTCAACGTTTGACTGGAGATTATATCTTCATAAACCTTAATGCGGCTATCTGATATCTGCTTCTTTATGGCCTCTATTTGCACGTGAACGTGTGGGTATTGTCCTTTAAGAGTTGTCAACCGATCCATCAACATGACGGCGTCATCGATATTTTCTTCTGCCAAAAAAATTGAAATTGATTTCTCGATTACTTTTATAAAGACTGTCTGGTAAGATTCCTTATCCGGTATGATTTTCAAGAGTTGTTCAGCATCCCGAATTGCATCTGAACACTGTTTGTTTTTTATATGCACGTTGATAGATTCTATGAGTTTTTTCTCGCATGTATGAAGATTTTTGATCATTGCATCGTGAAACAGGCGGTACCTGTCTTCGTGCTGTTTGTCCAGCTTCATGGCCTTCTCTATGCAGATTATAGCCTTTGGGTATTCCATTAAGCTCTGGTAAATCTTACTCAAAAAAATATGTAGATATGGATTGTCCGGTTGTTTGTCAATCTCTTCCCGAGCAACTTTCATTGCTTCCTCGTATTTTCCGGAATAGTAATACAAATGTATAAGAATATACAAATGCTTTTCTTCGGCCTTTCCTTTTTTACGCAACACTTCATAGTTTACAATTATACTTTGTATATTCTTTGTCTCATTAAAAGTCTTGAACAACGTCGTGTATGTTGTATCGTTTAAGGGATCAATGTCAACAAGTTCAAGTAGGCCGTCGGTTGCTGCTTTGAAATGGCGCGGGCAGTAAGTGAGCATATCCGCATATTCTTTTGCGGCGCCTTTGTAATTCTTTTGCCGGATTAAAATACTGGCGGTTAAACTGTACTTTTTTGAAAAATAGGAGCCTAAAACCTTGAGGCGATCAAATATTTCCAGAGCATCTTTATCTTTCCCCTGAAGATAGTAGATTTCTCCTAAAACTTCATTATACCGCATATAGTGCATACCATACTTTTCAGATAAAACCTTCAGGTCTTCTGTTGGTGTTACCTCTTGAATCTTATCGCAGCAGATAAGCGCCTGGTTATAATCTTTTTTGTTGAAGTAGGCAAATGCGAGATCATTCAGGATTTTAATACTCTGTGGGTCCTGATTAAGTTCCATTTCCCCATATTTAATGACCGTGTCCCAGTCACGTTCCGTTAATGCCTTTTTACGATTGTTTGAAAGTCTGGACATAATCCAAATCACCTAATGTGTTAATATCACCCATCTAACTATAGAATATTCAAATGCTTAGATGGGTTCTCTTGACGAGACAAGCCACTAATTTTTATACACATTGTTGATTTAAAATGCAAGAATGAAAAAGTGTTTGGGAAGAGGCGTATACCGTGATTAGCGAGTTAATCTTATATAATAAAAAATAGTGGTTATTTTCTTTAATTACATAAAAAGAATACCCGGCGAATTCAATTATGCTTTAAGAATTCGATTGCTCGTTCTTCTGACCAGTAGCTCTTGTCTTTTTTAAATTGTATAAACCCGACATGGCCGCCTGATTTGGGTATTTCTAAGTAAACATGTTTGCTGTTTGATGTTTCTTTAATTGGATAGCAACCACCGGCGATAAATGGATCGTTGCGGGCATTTACGATTAATGTTGGAATCTTAATCTCCGGTATAAATTGATTGCTACTGCATTTGTTCCAGTAATCTTCTGCATTTTTAAAGCCATGAAGTGGTGCAGTGTATCTGTCGTCATAATCCTTAAAATTCCTTATTAAATGATAATCATCATCGTTTATCAGTCCGGGCATCAATTCCATTTTAGCCCTGATTTTCTGATGCAGTGTTATTAAAAACTGTCTCATATATATTTTATTTTTAAATTTGGCAAGTTCCCGGGTGCTTGCCTTCAAATCACAGGGAACCGAAAATACAACAGATCTCTCTATTTTGCTGTCAATCCGGCTGCCTTTATTACCAAGATACACCAGTGTTAAGTTTCCCCCCATGCTGAACCCTATTAATACGATTCTCTGATAAGACATAGTCTTTACTGCATGTTGTATTACAAATTCTAGATCATCGATTGTACCGCTATTATAAAAACGTAGCTGGCGGTTTATTTCCCCGGAACATGACCTATAGTTCCATGCCAGGGCATCCCAGCCATTTCGGTTAAGCATATTAACCATTCCGACTACATAATGACGATGTGAACTGCCTTCTAAACCATGAGAAATAATTGCCAGTTTTTTGCTTCCTGTTTTCGACCAGTCAATATCCAGAAAATCATCATCATGTGTGTAAAGACGTTTCCTCTGATAAAAACCGGCATCAAATTTCCTGAACAAAGAAGGATAGATTGATTGCACATGTCCATTTTGAAGAAAAAATGGAGCCTGATAATTGGATTTGTTTAATAATGGCATTATGCTAAGAGATTCATATTATGCATGATTAAAAAGCAATAGCGGTTTAGGAAGTATTCGCCGTCAACTTCATCAGAAACAAACTGAATAGATTGCCTTTGAGATATTTGATGATGTTATCAATCTGTTTATTGGGATGAAATGAATATACAACCTTTATTCTTCACCAGTCAATTCGAATTCCAAAAAGTTTATCCTGTTAAATTCCTTAAAGATACCGAGAAGAAAAAACCCACCATAAAGGTGGGTTTTTTCGTTTGGCTCCCCGGGTAGGATTCGAACCTACAGCCTAGTGGTTAACAGCCACCCACTCTACCATTGAGCTACCGGGGAATTTGTCTTTGCCTTATTTGTTTTCTGCCAAAATCTATTCTTTAATATTCTTGTTGCTACATTTGTTGAATTACATTCTTCTTTATATAGCGTTGCGTAAAGCCTTGAAGATTATTTTACCAACAACTGTCTATAATTGAAATGTTATAACATTAATACTCAACAGTCACAACTTGGTTGCTGCGATTAACATTGCAATAATCCAGGATTTTTGAAATCTCCGGCCTTAACCGGCTGCGTTCAGCAATTATATCGATAAATCCATGCTTGAGCATGGATTCTGCCGATTGGAATCCCTTGGGCAGTGTTTTCTTAATAGTTTCTTTGATTACTCTTGGACCTGCAAATCCAACAAGTGCGCCTGGTTCAGCCATTATAATGTCTGCCTGC
Source organism: Planctomycetes bacterium RIFCSPLOWO2_12_FULL_40_19 (assembly GCA_001828595.1). Classification (GTDB taxonomy): domain Bacteria; phylum Planctomycetota; class Brocadiia; order Brocadiales; family Scalinduaceae; genus Scalindua. The sequence continues at coordinate 9,761 of MHZA01000026.1, read as the reverse complement.
GAGGCAAAGCTGGCCATAACACCCCCTAATGTCGGATCTGTAAGTACAGATATAAATAGTAACCCTGCATCCTGGAGCCTGGATATGGCGGCACATGTCTTTGCCATTTGCATAAGGGAAAAGGCTCCCTCTTGCATTCTGGCGCCTCCTCCAGAGCCGGAGATTATGATAAGAGGCAACCTTAGTTCCCGCGCCTTTTCGGCAGCTCTCGTAATCTTTTCTCCCACCACTGATCCCATACTTCCCATTATAAAGGTCGAATCTGTAACGCCGAATATAACTTCCTTTCCCTCAATAAGCCCTTTTCCAACAGTGGCCGCTTCGTTTAATTTTGTTTTTTTCTGTTCACTTTCAATCCGCTCTGTATATTTTATACGGTCTTTAAAATTCAATGGATCAGCAGACATCATATCATTCCAGTATTCTTCAAAACTGCCCTTGTCGAGGGTGATGTTTATTCGCTCATAGGTGGATATTCTGAAGTGGTGATTGCACTCAGGGCAGACATTGTGTTTTTCCTCCACCTGCTTTTTGTAAACTACGCTTTTACACCCATCGCATCTCTTCCATAATCCATTTGGTATATTCTTTTTTCTTCTAAAAAACAATTATGTTTCTCCCCTTATTTTTCAAATAAAGATTTTGGTGTAAGTATAGACTCTAGCTTTTCATAAATAAATAAGAATTTTCCTGTGCCTTCCGGCGGAGTTCTTTTATTGCCTCTTTATAATCGTTCTTTGCAAATATGGATGTTGCCGCAGCAAAAACGTTTGCGCCCGCAGATGCTGCGTCAGGAATTGTTTCCGGTTTTATACCGCCGTCTACTTCGATATCCAGATTTTCAGGCGCCGCTTCCCTCAGCTTTCTTAGTTTATTACATACGTATTTTTTGAAGGTCTGTCCTGAGAATCCCGGATAAACCGTCATTACAAGAAGCATGTCAATAGATTTAAGCAGTTTTTCAACTGTTCGTTCATGTGTATCAGGGTTAATAGCGACTCCGGCTTTTAAACCTCGGTCTTTGATTAAATTGACAATACTCAACGGATCATCAGTTGCCTCAATGTGAAAAGTTAAGATATCATCTTTTGTTGTTTTCTGCGTAAAGGATTCTACATATTTATCCGGGTTTTCAATCATGAGATGGATATCCAGAGGGACTTTCGTAATTTCCTTTATTCTTTCAACAATAAATGGCCCCATCGTCAGATTTGGGACAAAATGTCCATCCATAACGTCAATATGAATCAAATCTACACCCGCTTCCTCCACAGCAATAATTTCATTTCCCAACTGTGCCGGATCAGCGGCAAGTATTGAAGCAGATATTTTTATCTGCATATAAATTAGCTCCTTTCACTCGCTAATTTATGCCATTTTGCACCGCAAAATGATTAAATAATCTTAGTAAACCTGTCTGCGTGCTTGTCGCCTGCCTGTGCAGTGCACGCAGACAGGCCAGCCGTTCTGATTATGATTTATCAGTCAGCGCAGCTATACCGGGTAATTCTTTACCCTCTAATAATTCCAGAAATGCGCCGCCGCCTGTGGATATGAATGATACCTTGTACGATTCTCCCATCCTGTGGAAAGCAAGATCCGTGTCTCCACCTCCTACAATGGTCAATGCATACGCAGAAACAACAGATTCTACCATTGCATAGGTGCCTCTGCTAAAGGCATCTATTTCAAATGCCCCCATAGGGCCGTTCCAGATGATTGTCTTTGCATTTTCCATAGCTTCTGAAAACAGCTTTGTGCTTGCAGGCCCGACATCCAGGGCAAACCAGCCATCCGGGACTTCCTGGAAGGTTACCAGCTTTGTTTCCGCCCTTCCGTCAAACTTTTCTGCAATCACAAAGTCTACGGGCAAATATAATTTAACACCTCTCTCCCTGGCAAGCTTGTTTATCATTAAAACCTTTGTAACCACATTTTCATCTACCTTTGCCATGCCAACTCCGTATCCGTTTACGGCGAGAAAGGGATATGCCATTGCGCCCCCAATGATTATTTTATCAACCTTCTTTACAAGATTCTCTATAATCTTTATCTTATCTATGACCTTTGCGCCGCCAACAATAGCGACTACAGGTCTCGATGGAGCATTGACTGCCTTCTCAAAATAATCAATTTCCCTCTTCAAAAGGAATCCTGCCGATGACTGAGATATCATCCTATTCATACCTACCATAGAAGCATGTGACCTGTGGCAATTTCCGAATGCATCCTGTACCATTACATCACACAAGCTTGCCAGCTCTTTGGCAAATTCGGGATCATTTTCCTGTTCTCCCTTATGAAAACGCAGGTTTTCAAGAAGTAAGACGTCTTCAGGCTGCATAGCGTCTACTTGCTTCCTTACCTCAGCGCCGATACAATCCTTTGCCAGTTTCACCTCTTTATTCAGGAGTCTATGGAGCCTCCTGGCAATTGGCTTTAAGCTGAATTCCGGCAAGACCTTTCCTTCCGGCCTGCCGAGGTGAGAGGCAAGGATTATTTTTGCGCCTTCATCAAGTAAATAATTTATTGTTGGCAAAGTGGCCCTTATTCTGGTGTCATCGGTTATGTTTCCCTGATCGTCAAATGGAACATTATAATCCACCCGCACAAATACCCTCTTGCCTTTCACGTCGAGATCTTTGATAAAAAGTTTGTTCATCTTAAAGAGTTCCTTTAAATCTTTGCAATAAATTCTATCAAATCTACCATACGGTTTGAATAGCCCCATTCGTTATCATACCAGCCTATCACTTTTATCAGATTGTCGCCAACTACGTAAGTAGACAAGGAATCAAAGATGCATGAATGCTCATTGCCTATTATGTCAGAGGAAACAATGGGGTCTTCGCAATATTCCAATATGCCCTTTAATTCGTTTTCTGATGCAGCCTTTATAGCACTATTAATTTTCTCTATACTTACCTTCTTTTTTACTAATGCCACTAAATCAGTTACCGAACCGTTAGCGACAGGCACCCGCATTGCCATGCCGTCAAGTTTTCCTTTAAGTTCCGGTATAACTTCACCGATGGCCTTAGCGGCGCCGGTGGTCGTCGGAATAATATTTATGGCGGCAGCCCTTGCCCTTCTCAAATCGCTGTGCATTAAATCTGCGACGTTCTGGTCATTTGTGTAGGCATGGATAGTAGTCATAAGGCCTTTTTCAATTCCGAAGTTATCGTTAATCACCTTTGCAAGCGGCGCAAGGCAATTTGTAGTACAGGAGGCATTGGAAACAATTTTATGTTCAGGTTTAAGTTCGTTTTCATTTATTCCCATAACAATTGTAGCGTCAAGCTGGTCCTTTGCCGGTGCAGACAAGATTACCTTCTTTGCTCCGGCTTCAAGATGTTTTTCGCAATCCGCCCTCTTTGTAAATATACCCGTAGATTCTATCGCTACCTCTACTCCCAGTTCTTTCCATGGAAGTTTAGCAGGGTCTTTTTCCTTTGTTAACCTGACATCTTTTCCTTTTACAATAATTGCATTCTCTTTTGAGTCAATATTACCTTTAAATTTTCCGTGAACTGAATCATATTTCAGAAGGATGGATAATGTCCTGGCATCGGTTAAATCATTTATGGCAACTACATCGATACCTTCCCTCTCTGCAATTACTCTATATACGTTTCGACCTATTCTGCCAAACCCATTTATTCCTACCTTAATAGCCATTTTTTAGTGTCCTTTCTGACCAATATAATAGATAATTTTGCTCCAAAATTCAAAATCAATTTTATCTTCTGGATAAGCAAATTCACATAGCTCCAGCAAGTCGTGATTTTTTGAGATACCTTATTTGAAAAGTTGTGTTTCCCGCCTTTAGACGGGATTTTTCAATGATATTAAGAGAAGTAAAGGTTGCCTTTTCAAGATATAAGTATTCTATAAAACGAGGAAATACTTATGGATGTGATTAAAGCAAAGAGGCGGAATTTTAACACACCACCATAATTTGTCAAGTATTTTCCAACTATATGACTTCCTGAATACTTACTAATAGACACATAGAACGCAAACTGTTATTATCAAAATCACTCAATTTAGATAATATGAAAATAACTATCATGAAGAAATACGCAGTATTATTCTTGCTTCTGTCTGGTTGCGTAACAATAGGAAGTGTATCTGAGGTTACGGTTAACAAGGATTTCCCACATAATGAGGTTCAAAAAATTGCCGTAATTATGTTCGAGACACCCATAGAAGATAAAGGAAATGCCGGGCATAATTCAAAATCTGCCATGGGCCCGAATGCAGGAGCTATTCTTGCCGGCATGACAGCCAGTGAACTAATAAAATGGGGAAAATATGCAGTTGTAGATAGAAAGGAGCTGGAAGAAGATCTGAAATTAAAGAATCTCGGGGAAGAAGACTTTTTGCAGAAGGGAAACTATTCGAGCATTGGAAAGTCATTAGGTGTTGATGCAGTAGTCGTTGGTAAAGTTGAGGATTTCGGCTTTTCGTACAAATCTTTACCCTCCGGGCTGGTTTTATCACTGGTAACAAAAGTTACATTTACAGCAATGTGTATAGATATAACTACAAATGAAACTGTTTGGGCTATTAATATTAAAGGAACATCAAAGAAAGACAGTGAAAGAGTTTTAGCGTCTGAACTTATTACAAAAGCTATCGAAACACTCAAGACAAAGTTAAAATAGGGCATAGACTTCGATGTAAGTTTCCACATTGCTCCGGCATTCTGCGCAAGAATCCTTTTGTTACAACCGCACGTAATTTTCCTGCTGATTTAAAGTATTTGCCTGCCGTGTTGCATAAAAACCCAAAAAATTAGTAAAAGAAACTTTTTTACGACTTATCTACAATATACTTACAACATTTTGCCTACATTTTTACAATATATTGTAAGACAAATAAAAAAACATACAAAATGTGGTATTTTTATCTTGACAATATCTATGATTTCTGTTAAATGATGCAAATAAATTTAAGGTGATTTGATTTAACTTGAATAGATTTAGCGAAAGGCAAGAAATGAGTAAATGTTTACAGATTTATTATAACGAGAAAAGGGATGAAAACATCAAAGGGATGATTCAGGAATTAAAGAAAGCAAAGGATTCTCCCTATTATAAGAGGAGGTCAGATAGTGAGATTGCCCTGATGGTATTAAGCAGGGCGCTTAAAAGTGAGGTTAAAAAATTTACAAACGATACCGAAAAAAAATGATAGATAAATGAGAGATTAAAAGTTTTCTATTTAAAATTGGTATTTTTTAGAAATTAGATGAGTACGGGGGTAAATGTGGCCGGGGAGCCTTCATCTCCGTTACTTCAAGCCTCGCCCTCCCGTGTGCCGTCACAGCGTAATCGGGCTTTGCCGTACTCACCTGACGGGGGTCTTACTCCTTTCCCCCTCGTCGCCTGACGGCAGAAGGGCTTTTTGCATTACGTGGTAAAAAAGGCCTTTTTGCCGTCACTATCTATTTAATCTGATTGATACTCAATCCTGCAGAAGTAAAATGCAAATTTGAAGGAGACAAAAAAATTGGCAAAAAAGGCGAGTAAGAAACCCAAAGCAAAGGCAAAACCACCTGTTAAGAAAAAAGCTAAATCAACTTCAAAGAGTAAAAAAATAGTTAAAAAAGAGAAACTGAATACAAAAATAGAATTAAAACAGATGGTATAAGGTTTAAGAGATTTCTTCCAGAGTCTAAAACATTAAATATTACGCCAAATGTTTCCTTTCGCGCCGGTTCTTTTGCATTTCCATTCGTTAATCCACCAGTTCCAAAAGCCCATCACGAAAAGTTCCTTCTTGCGCCTCCAACGGATATCGATAGTATATTGTGCTTTATAATATGTCAAGTCTATTATCAGAATGAACAAGCAAGTTATCTTAATTACGGGCGCCAGCGGTTTTATTGGTACTGCATTGATTGCCCGACTGAAAAATAAGTATTACATTGTGGGCATCGATAAGGTACTGCATAAGGACAAGGATAACAGTGTCTTATGGTATAAAGCCGATATCTCAGACAAGAAGTTTTTGCACGCAATCTTTTGCGAAACCAATGAAAATGGAACCAGATACTTGCTGGATAATCTGATTGATTTTAATGTCAATAACTTTGTTTTTACGAGTAGCACAGCAGTACTGAAGCCGACTATGGGCGATGATAAATTGAATGAAGAATCAGCCTTAGGATCGATGCTTTATTATGGAAAATCAAAAATTGCGGCAGAAAACATCTTATTAGAATATAAGAAAAGAATAAAGGTAACAATCCTCAGACCTTCTGCGGTTTATTCTGAGGATTGCAGATCGATACCACTTGCAAATAAGATTGCCTTTATCCGGCGGAGAAGTTTCGTCTGCAGAATCTTCCCGGGCAAAGGAGAAGGGGGATTGTCTTACATACATATTGAAGATGTAATCGATGTTCTTGAAAAGACTATGCTTATGACGAAAGAAATACCTTCCGGTTCGATTTTTATCTTGTCTGAAGAAGACTATGTCCCAAACAATAGACTCTATGGTCTCATTTACAGTGAGATTTATGGCAACACTTAAACTTAATACATCTGCCGAAGTGGTTTGTACGCGTTTTTTTATATCTGATAAACAGTGTTTACTCTCTATCAGGAAAGATGTTCTTCTTTAAACCCTGGATGGTAGATATAGTTGACAAAAAATATCGATTTAACGTTGATAAGGCTAAAAAAACATTAGAATGGCAACCCAAATTTAAGTTAGAGCAATATGTGAAAGTAATAATAGAAAATCTCAGGAAGAATACACACAGATGGTTTGCAATCAATAATATAAAATAATTCAATTACATTTTGGTATTTTCACATAACCGATTTTACTTGACTTAACACGTTCAGACTAGTTATAAGGTTTCGTTCTGATGTAATAACAATATGTTATATAATTTCGTGATCTCATGTGCCTAAATGTGTCTTAAAAAAGGATGAATAAAGAACATGCTTAATTCTTGGGTAGGATACTCAACACTGCTTTTATTCATAATTGCCTATCTTCTCGTCGTTTTTGAGGAGAAGATTCATTTAAAGAAATCCAAGCCGGTTGTATTGATAGGCTGCTTCATGTGGATGCTTATCGGTATTTATGAAATAAAGCATGAAGGAGGAGCCCACGAATTTGTTGAGCATCTTATTTCAGAGATCGGAGCACTCTTTTTCTTCTTGCTGGTTGCTATGACTTACATTAATACTCTCAGCTCTTTAAATGTATTTCAGGCTTTGCGCGCCTGGCTGCTATCAAAAGGGTTGGGTTTCAGATCGCTATTCTGGGCTACAGGAACCATAACCTTTTTCATCTCTCCGGTTGCAGACAATATGACCAGCGCCCTGCTTATGTCAACAGTGGCATTAGCGGTAAGCGACGGCAACAGGAAGTTTATTGTGTCAGCCTTTATCAATATCGTAGTTGCTGCCAATGCCGGAGGCACATGGAGCCCTTTTGGAGATATTACCACACTGATGGTATGGACGTCCGGAAAGGTGGGTACTTTTACATTTTGCTATTTGTTGTTTCCTGCCTTAGTTAACTGGTTCATCCCGGCATTTGTCATGAGCTTGTTTCTACCAAAGGGAAAACCCACTGGCTCAAAAGAAACCATTGCAATGAAACCGGGAGCCAAAAGGTGTATGTTTTTCTTCGCACTAACGATTGCTACAGCGGTTTCTTTCCACCAATTTCTGGACCTTCCCCCTTTTTTGGGTATGATGACCGGTTTGGGATATCTTATGTTTGTGCAGTATTACATGAAAAAGTGGGGAGAGAAGGCATTCCTGAAAAAAATGGGTCTCAAAGAAGAGAGACGCAAGGTTTCCCGCTATGAGTTTTTCAAACAGGTGGAGCAGGTGGAATTTGATACCTTGCTTTTCTTCTTTGGCGTTCTGACTGCTGTGGGGGCATTGTCGTACGTCGGTTTTCTTGCATGCATTGGCGGAGGGTTTTACTCATTTATGGGAGATACCACTGCAAACACGGCAATCGGGCTTCTTTCGGCAATTGTTGACAATATCCCTATTATGTATGCAGTCTTAAACATGGACCTGACAATGGAAGTGGATCAATGGCTCCTAATAACCTTAGCCGCTGGAGTGGGAGGCAGCCTGTTATCGATAGGTTCAGCGGCAGGCGTGGCTGTGATGGGTATTAACCGGGAAAATTACACGTTTATGTCTCATCTGAAATGGACGCCTGTTATTGCCCTGGGTTATGTTGGAAGTATCTTTACCTGGTGGTTTGTGACAATGGGTATGCGGTGAGGAAAATCTGAATACCCCGTAATTATGAATCAGATTCAGGATTCTTTTCTAAAGATTCCGAGAGTATTTGTTGATTTTTCCTTCTATTTACCAGATAGATGTACAAGAAAGTTATGCACGCAATTAAGGCTCCAAGTATTTTAACTCTTCTTTCTACCGTATTAATAGCCGCAAGAGCCTCTTTTTCGTCAATCTCGACCAGAAGCGCCCAATTAACAAATTTAAGATTTAACGCCGTATACGCACTTAATACCGTAATCCCCCGATAATCTTTTATTATATTTACCCCAACTATTCCGTTTAATGCGTCCCTTGTCGCCTCCGTATCTACTGCTTTCTGAAGTATGGTTGGTTCTTTAACAAACCTGGAATTCGATCTCATATAGCCATCGTCACCTACCAGGTACATTTCTCCCGTTTCTCCCATGCCTGCTCTCTTGGTCATAACGGCATCTAAATGAGAGAAAGGAATTTCTATTACCAATACACCCAATAACATTTGCCCATCGTATACCGGTGCGGCAAAGTAAGAAGTAAATTCCTGTATCTCTTCATGCCATGTATAGTCTTCAAACGCAACTCCATCTAAACCGCGCGCAAAAACCTGGCCAATACTGAATTGCTTGAATCTTCCGGTAAGTAGATTGGTACCGGCAAACTCCTCTCTTATTGCAGAAAATATCACATCACCACCCCTGTCAACAAAATATATGTTCACGTAACCGTAATCAGTTAAATAATGTTCCGTCAACGGCTGATAAAGAGCTGTTATCTTAGTATATTGCGGGCCGTCCAGACCGGCATCACTAAAAGCCTTTGATAATCTGGAAAAACCCTGTCCAATTACCGGATTGCCTGCAAGGACGTCCACGTCTCCAAATCTATCCTGAAAATAACCTTCTATCTGGTATTTCAACAACTCTCTGACTGTGACTAAGTGATTAAAGGCTTCAATTTCTACTGCAGTCTTAAGGAATCTGTAACTTACGAGTGGAAGGGTCATTAAAAAGACAGAGAAAGCAATTCCAATTGTAATAAAAACCTTTTTAGAGTTCATTTGATTTTGTTTATATTATAAAAGTTCAAAACTCTACCTTTTCTTTAATGTATAGGAATTTCAATGTTGGCACAAATAAAGTAGGGTTTTAAAAGCCTCCAGTTCGTAGAGGCGAGCCTACGCCTCGGAGAGACAAAAACCCGACGAACTTAACCATTCTCTGTCATTCCCGCAATTTGTTGAGCGAGAATCTTGAATTATCATTACAAAGACAATTAGATTTCCATTCCCCGATCGTGGCCAAGGACAGGTTTCATGGGAATGACATAAGCCAACTTTGGAATTCCTATACATTTATATAGTCGGGTAAGAAACCCGACCTACATACAAGAATATAATGTATTTGTGTATTTGCAGGTTTTATTGTAGCGTAGAACATAACAAGCTTCAAGCTTAAAAGGGATATCTACAAGAGTACAATGGGGATGAGGCGA
>MHZA01000025.1 GCA_001828595.1 Planctomycetes bacterium RIFCSPLOWO2_12_FULL_40_19 | reverse complement strand
TATCCTGAATATTAAAATAGCGTTACAAATAAGTCAATAAACTTTTAAATGCCAAGGGTATAATATGAAACGAGGGATAAACCTGATCTATTGACAAAATGCTTTAACCCACAAATAACCATTCTCGAATTTCAACATCCTTGTTTCTTACTCGATTCTTCTTGAACGCGTTCTATAAACCTGCCGTCTTAAATGCAGCGGTCACCATCGCCTGCGCCTCGTCCTGAATCTTTCTGAGGTGTTCACTGCCCTTGAAACTTTCTGCATAGATTTTGTAAATATCTTCTGTGCCTGACGGCCTGGCTGCGAACCAGCCGTTTTCCGTGACAACCTTCAACCCTCCTATAGCTGCGTTGTTGCCTGGTGCGTGGGAGAGCTTGGCGATTATGCTTTCTCCTGCTAATTCTTTTGCGTCAATCATGTCAGGAGTGAGTTTTCCCAATACTGCCTTTTGTTCCAGGCTTGCAGGCGCATCAATGCGTTCGTAAACGGGATTGCCGAATTGATTTTGTAACTCCTTATAGTGCTCGCCAGGGTCGCGTTGTGTCACAGCCGTGATCTCTGCGGCAAGAAGGTTGAGGATAATTCCATCTTTATCAGTGGTCCATACCGTTCCCTGTTTTCTCAAAAAAGATGCCCCCGCACTCTCTTCACCGCCAAAGCCGTACGAGCCGTCAATAAGACCATCCACAAACCACTTAAATCCTACCGGCACCTCGCAAAGCTTACGTCCCAGGTGTGCGGCCACTCGGTCGATCATGGAGCTTGAAACAAGTGTTTTGCCCACAGCCGCTTCTTTTGGCCAGTCAGGGCGGTTTTGAAAAAGATACCGTACAGCAACTGCAAGGTAGTGATTTGGGTTCAAGAGGCCGGAACTTCTGACAACAATACCGTGGCGGTCATAATCAGGATCGTTCCCAAAGGCGATGTCGAATTTATCCTTGAGACCTATGAGGCCTGCCATGGCATAAGGCGAAGAGCAATCCATGCGAATCTTCCCATCTTTGTCGACCGGCATAAACGAAAATGTGGGGTCTACATATTTGTTCACTATGTTTATATCCAGACCGTATTCTTCGGCGATGGGATTCCAGTAACCCACACCTGCTCCACCCATAGGATCAACCCCTATCTTGAGTCCGGCGGATGCGATGGCCTTCATGTCTATAATATTTTTCAGGTCCTTTACGTACGGCGCTATATAATCGTGTTCGTGTGTGGTGCCAGCTCTTAGCGCACGTGCAAGGGGCACACGCTTTACTTCTTTCATGCTGTGCATCAGTATTTCGTTAGCACGATCCTGGATAATATTTGTAGTTTCAGTGTCTGCAGGCCCGCCTGTTGGGGGGTTGTATTTGAAGCCTCCGTCTTCCGGCGGATTGTGGGATGGAGTTATGACTACCCCGTCAGCAAGCCCGGCCGTTCTATCTTTATTGTATGTTAAAATCGCGTGGGAAATGACTGGTGTAGGAGTATAACCGGAACCTGTCTGTATCATAATGTCTACGTTATTGGCAGCAAAGACCTCGATGGCCGTAGCAAATGCCGCCTCGGACAGGGCGTGGGTATCCATGCCCACGTAAAGCGGGCCGCTAATATTTCTGGATTTCTTCAGTTTGCAAATGGCCTGGCAGATGGCAAGGACATGGTTCTCATTAAAAGATTTTTTAAATGAAGACCCTCTGTGCCCGGAGGTGCCGAAAGAGATCATATTATGCGGATTATCTGTATCGGGTTTATGGACATAGTAAGCGGAAAGGAGCTGCGGGATATTAACGAGAAGCTCACGCGGAACCGGTTTGCCTGCAAGTTCATGTATGTTCATAGCAACCTTCCATTTCATTTGGAAGCATTTCCAACTTGTTGCGGATAATAAATATAGATTCGCTTCCCGTCTGCCTGCCCGTCAAATTTCTTCGGACGGGAAAGACGAGTCGGGCAGGCGCAAGAAATCCAATACCGGAATCCTCCGAAAGGGAGGGTATATCTATCAAGACATTAAGCATTAACTCTAAAATAAATTAGCGCCCTCCTGGCGGACTATTTACTGTTCGGCGGTAGCCGACCTTTTTATCGAATTTACTATACATAGATTTAAGATATAGAAATTCCTATAAATAGGTTATTTCACAATTTGTCTCACTCCGCACAATCAATACAGTGATCTGTGAACGGAATTGCCTCGAGTCTTTCTGCGGATATGGGGTTTTTACATACCGCACAGATTCCATATTCATTTCGCTCCATGCGCTCAAGCGCTGAATTTATTTGCTCCAATTCTGAACGCGCAATACCGCCCAGGGCCTCAAGTACATCATCGTTTTCGCGTTCTATTGCCTGTTCTCCGGAGTCAGGGCTTGGCGCTCCACTGGCATGTAATATGTCCTTATCGATCTTGTTAAGACGTCCCTCGATCTCGTCTCGTTTGATAATGAGTTTTCTACGAATTCTTTCATACTTCTTCATAGTGGTCTCCAAATATTTATAAACATTACATTCTCCGATACCGAAAGATATGTTAATTTATTTTCTTTACACTCACATTTTCTCTGTTTATTATATCAGAAAATGGCGAGATAAGAAAACAATTAAGGAAAGGAGAGAGAAATGGAAAATACTTATGAGGGTTATTGGTTCAGATCACATCGAGGTTCAGATTCGTTCAGGGAGTGCGGGTTATATAAGGAGGATAAACACCACCAGGGTGACATCTACGACGACGACATTAAAGGCGAAAGCCACGTTGACGACCGTATTGCTAATAAAGATAATGAGAAGCTCTTAAGCGGCAGCGAGATAACCATGGGTATCCAGGAGTTTCTAGAGATGGGGATGAAGTACAAAGTTAATATTGAAACCAAAGAAGACAAGTACACCCTGGAAATTGAGCCTATTTGATTACTGAGCGTGCCAATTTCTCAGATGTTTGCCTGGAAGCCGGATGGATGGCGCTTAGCAAATTCAGCGTTCCATTATTTTCTTGACAGCGGGTACAAGGGAAGTTAGCCCTGCGCTCTCTCCAATCAAAAGAGCTTCTTCTTTACTTTTGCCATCAATCTGGGAAGAAAAATCAGGAAATTATGAAATCTAATCTCGTTATAAGGATTTGTCTTATCTGTCTTGTTATTGTGGCAGTAACTTTTCTGGTCTTGAAGTTAACTATTTGGCAGGTTACACCTGATAGCGACCGTGAAGATTTTAAGAAATATCCAAAAACCTACTTTGGCGCAAGGTTAAATGATTTAAGAACAGGCAAAGAGAGCCAAAAGACACATAGCGCATATTCCGGAAACGATAGAAAAGATTATGAGGCTGTGCCTGTTGAAGCAGTAAGGGTTGAAAGGAGCAATATTGAGATATTTTTAGTTAATAATTGTACACTTGAACCCGAGAGGCAGGTTGATGTGGCAGCAAAGACATCAGGTATTGTACTAAAAATATTGGCGGAAGAAGGTGATTATGTAGAATCAGGTACGATATTAGCAAAGCTCGATGACAAAGAAGCGTTATTAGCGCTAAGGGAAGCAAAGTTAAAAAAGGAGAACGCTGAAAGGGTTTACAAAAGTTCTTTGGACAATTTCAAAGATGCTATTATCAGCAAGGAGGAGTTCGAAGACAAGAAATTCCAATTTGAAATTGCATCGGTAGAACTCGAAAGAAAACAACTGGAATATGAATATACTACAATCGAGTCTCCCATTGATGGTGTTATTGTTGAAAGGAATATCGAGGCGGGCTATAACATAGAAAAAGACCAGATAGTTTTTAAGATAGCAGATTTTAATCCAATACTGGCAAGGATATATATACCGGAGAAGGACGTTAGTAAGGTAGTAGAAGGTCAAATGGCCAGAATCACTTCAGAGTTCCTTCCTGAGATAGAATTCATGGGAAAAGTAAAGATGGTAAGCCCTGTTGTTGACCCTGAAAGCGGTACGGTAAAGGCTACAATTGAAATGGAAGACTTAACGGGTGATGTGCTGAGACCGGGGATGTTTGTCTCTGTTTTTACGATTGTGGGACAACACCAGGATGCTTTGATAATACCAAAGAAGGCGCTGATCCTGGAAGCAGAATCCGATGAGGTATTTGTTGCAAGAGATTTTGTTGTGATGGTTATGAGTTCGGACGGGTTGGAAGGATTGGCTATTGGTGACAGTGTTGTATGTGAACAAAAAAAAGCCATAGAAGAATCCTCTTTAAACAGAGCGGGTTCTACACTGAGAGGAAAGATTGTAGACATTTCCGGAAGCTATGAAGATAAATCACTATACCGTATTGCGATAGAAGCTGATGGCGCTCTTGGTAAAGAGACAGGCAATATATTCAAAACAGTGTCTTTCTATAATAGTCAGGACATCCTGGTATTGCAGATTAAGGATATTGGTTTTGATGTAGAAACCAAGGCGTTTAAAACAAAGATTATACTAGGTTTCAGGAAAGGTAATAATGTAGAAGTATTAACCGGGCTTAAAGAGGGGGACAGGGTTATCACTGTTGGGCAGGATGACGTCGGCCACGGTGCAGACATCGTAATCATTAATACTGGAAAAGAGATTGGCGAGACATCGGTTTTTGGGTCGCCATAGGGAATAGTTAAAAGACATAGAGCGGCATCGTTGCAACCGTTCGGCTGAGCTCACGCCGAAGCCAAATTAAAAACAATTTAAGGTGTAATAGTATAATATCCACATCAGTAAATCTTCATTAGTAAGGGCGTACCCGCCTGAACGAAGAAGTCGGGCAGGCGGGTACGCCCTTACCATTAATCAACATCTTTCATATCACTAGCAAGGTTACATGTTTTTCCCTTTAGAAGAGGGGAATTTGAGTTGTGTTACTGTACAACAAGAGATTGAAGAAAGCCAGAACACACAAGGAATTCGTCCATTTCTGGTTCTGGCTCGATCAGTTCAGGGGGATTTGAAATATTGAAGATAGTTGAATTTTCTACGAGGAGGCGGGTTACTGTTGTGATATTGATGATAACACTCGTTATCTTCGGATTGTTATCTTATAAACGGCTGCCTATAAATCTCCTGCCTGATATATCTTACCCCACGCTGACAGTGCGGGCTGAATATCCTGGCGCTGCGCCCAGTGAAATCGAGAATCTTATTTCAAAGCCGATTGAAGATGCCGTTAGCGTAATATCGAATGTTGTGCGTGTAAGTTCCAGATCAAGGCCGGACGTTTCTGAGGTTGTGATTGAGTTTGCGTGGAAAACCAATATGGATTTTGCATCAATGGATGTACGTGAGAAGCTTGACCTGGTAGACTTGCCGGATGATGCTGAAAGGCCGGTACTGCTGCGTTTTGACCCTTCTCTTGACCCTATTATGAGATTGTCTCTATATGGGGATGAAGATCTTATTACGCTTCGTATTCTGGCGGAAGATGAACTCAAACCGGTTCTCGAGGGTTTATCGGTAGAGAGCAGAATTACAGGAGCAGAGACGGTCAGTGGCGTTGCTGCCGTAAGAGTAAGTGGAGGGCTTGAGGAAGAGATACATGTTGATTTGGAGGAGGCCAGGCTGGCAAATCTGGGTATACCCATTTCTCGGGTGATTGAACGCCTCAAAGAAGAGAACATCAATCTAACAGCCGGGAATATTAAGGAGGGGGAAGTTGAATACATTGTAAGGACGTTAAATGAGTTTAAGCAGGTCGAAGAGATAGATGACATAGTCATAGATTTTAAAGACAATGTTCCCATCAAGGTAAAGGATGTTGGAAATGTAAGTAAAAGTCATAAAGAGCGTGATGTGATAACCCGTGTAAACGGAAAAGAGAGTGTGGAGGTTGCAATATTTAAAGAAGCAGATGCGAATACGGTAACTGTAGCAAGACTGGTTAAAGGACGATTGGGTGAGATTGAGAAAAAGCTGAGGAAGTTTTCAGATTCCATCAGATTGGATATAACTTCTGACCAATCCGGATTCATTGAAAGTTCAATAAAAGAGGTGATCTATACTGCTCTCTGGGGTGGAGTATTAGCTATAGTTGTCCTTTTCTTATTTCTCAGGAGTATTAAGAGCACGCTGATTATCGGCCTTGCAATTCCTCTGTCCGTAATAGCAACCCTATTCTTCATGTACATATCTGGTGTATCCCTGAATATAATGTCATTAGGCGGTCTGGCGCTCGGTATCGGGATGCTTGTAGACAACTCGATCGTGGTACTCGAAAGTATCGACAGATATCAGAGAAAAGGACATAGCGCTATTGATTCTGCCAATACTGGCGCCGGTGAGGTTGGCAGGGCAGTAATAGCCTCCACCCTCACAACCGTATGTGTCTTTATACCAATAATCTTTATTAAAGGCATCGCCGGTCAATTATTTAATGATCAGGCGCTTACGGTGGCCTACTCACTCCTGATCTCACTCCTGGTTGCCGTTACGCTGATTCCGATGCTGTCATCAGTAAGTACCGGACGAAAGAAAAATATGGACGTACAAAGAGAGTATCAATATGTTGTTGCAGATCGTGAACCTTTACCATCGAGAATACTTTATATTTTACTTTACCCTTTGTTCATTGTGTTTGATGCTGTTTTTTCTGCGATTACGAGGGTTTATCCGGGGGTTATCGGTTTTGCATTATCAAATAGGTTGTTAATAATTTTTATTGCGTTTTCGATACTTGGAGGTTCGTGGGGCCTGTTTATAAATCTGGGCAGGGAACTTATACCTGAACTGAGCCAGGGGGAATTTACTATAAATGTCAGAAAGCCGACAGGGACGCCGCTTTCCGGTACACTGAAGACTGTTAAGGAGATTGAGGACATAGCAGGCCATAATCCGGCGATACAGACGATATATACAATTGCCGGATCAACCAGTCAGGCGGGTGGAACTGTAGCAGAGGAGAGAGAGGACATAGGAGAAATTAATATAAGCTTAAGAGAGAAATCCAACCGCAGGCTGGAGGAAGGCGTAATGGCAGATTTGAGAGAAAAGCTTAAACCCCTTCCGGCAGTTGAGTATAAATTTTCACGGCCTGCCTATTTCAGCTATGCAACTCCCGTTGAGGTGGAGATAAATGGCTATAACCTTAACGTAATTGAAAAATTATCGAACGTAGTTATGTCTAAAATGGAAGAGGTGAAGGGTCTCACGGATATTAAGTCTACAATAGAGGGAGGAATACCGGAAGTCCAAATTGTCTTTGATAGACAAAAACTGTCACAACTTGGATTGGATTTAAACAAAATT
Organism: Planctomycetes bacterium RIFCSPLOWO2_12_FULL_40_19; assembly: GCA_001828595.1. Taxonomy (GTDB): domain Bacteria; phylum Planctomycetota; class Brocadiia; order Brocadiales; family Scalinduaceae; genus Scalindua. The sequence continues at coordinate 1,056 of MHZA01000025.1, read as the reverse complement.
GCCAATATTATCCGTGATAACGTCCTTGGTAATGTCAGCACCGAATTTTCCAGGAGAGACAGGAAGGTTGACATTCGCGTCCGTGCAAGTCAGAAGGATATCGGCGGTGTCGAAGATTTGAAGAATTTTGTAGTAAATCCTGAAGGAGAGAGGCCCATTCCTCTGGCGGCAGTTGCAGAAATAAATGTTGAAAAAAGTCCCGGTGAAATAAGGCGTCTGAATCAGGAACGCGTGGCAGTAGTTTCTGCAAATCTTGTCGGCAGAGATTTGCGCAGTACGGTCATGGATATAGAAGAAAAGATTGCAAATATCAGGATGCCTGATGGTTATGAGGTATCCGTCAGCGGTCAGAGCCGTGAAATGCTCGTGGCATTTTCCAGTATGACCTTTGCCATACTATTAGCTGCATTCCTGGTTTATATCGTGATGGCATCACAATTCGAATCGCTGCTTCATCCTTTTGTGATAATGTTTGCTATACCATTTGCTCTGGTAGGTGTAGTGATAGCGTTGTTCATAACTTCAAAGCCCATAAGTGTTATAGTGTTGATTGGTGTTGTTATACTGGCGGGGATTGTCGTAAATAATGCAATTCTTCTTGTTGACTGTATAAACACCCGCAGGAAGGAAGGCATGCCAAGGCGGGAAGCCATTATCGAGGGGGGCAGGATACGGCTGCGCCCGATAATGATGACGACTACTACTACCGTTCTCGGATTACTCCCACTGGCGCTTGGACTGGGTGAGGGCGCAGAGCTCAGGATGCCAATGGGAATTACAGTAATCGGCGGATTACTTTTTTCTACACTTCTGACCCTTGTACTGGTGCCCGTAGTGTACGACATCGTAGAAAAGATAAAAGAATCGGTCTGGAGAAGGGAAAATATTTGACCAATTTTGGCAAAAAATTGTGTGTAACATGTAGGGCGAACCTTTAGGTTTGCTTTCGTACTCTTCCATTTATATAACAATGACATTCTTTGGTCGAGTAGTAGCATACGTTCCACCTCAAAGCCGTCTTTCCTCGGGTACACATGCCAATCCATATCTTCCATT
>MHZA01000024.1 GCA_001828595.1 Planctomycetes bacterium RIFCSPLOWO2_12_FULL_40_19 | reverse complement strand
GAGAGGCTTATGCAGCTTAATGAGAGATTGACAGGGAGCAGATACCTGAGAGGCGTAAATGTGATTGGAGGTGTGACAAAGGATATTCTTTTACAGGCCAATGATATATCCACGACGATAGATACGGTTGCAAAGGAATATAAAAAATTCATGAAATTGCTTCTCGGCACAGTTTCGCATGTTGAAAGGCTTGAGGATACCGGGAGGCTGTCGAAAGAAATAGCTACACAGTTGGGCGTTACCGGCATTGCCGCAAGGGCATCAGGGATCAATGATGATATAAGAAGGTCACACCCGCACCTTATCTATAATGATGTGTTTGAATTTACACATTTTACCAGACAGGAAGGAGACGTCTTTGCAAGGATGATGGCAAGGGCTGAAGAGGCAAAATGCTCAATGGTGATGATAAAGGCCATTATTGAAGGAAGATATACGGGAGATTTACATGTGGAAGCAAAGGAGATACCTCCATATTCTCATGCTCTTGGCTATACAGAGGCTCCCAGAGGTTCTGTGTTTTACTGGGTTAAATCCGATCGGGAGGGCAAGCCTTTGAGGGTGAAACTGAGATCTCCGTCTTATTGCAACTGGCCGTCAGTGCCTTTTGCTGTTCACGGCAACATAGTGCCGGATTTTCCATTGTGCAATAAAAGTTTTAATCTCTCTTATTCAGGTTGTGATATGTGAAATAAAAATTCTGTTTTAAATCTAAAGGAATACATTTATGTGGTTAGAGATTTTAAGGAATATGATAAGCAAGAAGCCGGCAATTAAGTTCCCTAAATCTATTCAAACATCGCCTGATGGAATAATAGAGATATTTCCCCCAGCGGAAAAAATGAATAGAGTCTTTGGCAAGTCGCTGAGAATAAGACAGGTAGACGCTGGTTCCTGCAATGCCTGTGAATGGGAATGTACGGCGCTTACGAATCCCATTTATGATATCCAGAGATTTGGCATCGACTTTGTGGCATCACCGCGCCATGCTGATGTGTTGCTCGTTACAGGGCCAGTATCACGGCAGATGGAGCTTGCCCTCAAAAAAACCTATCTTGCAATGCCGGAACCAAAACTTGTCATTGCATGCGGGGACTGTGCGATTAATGGAGGCGTATATAAAGGAAGCTATGCAACCAGAGAGGGAGTCAGCAATGTATTACCGGTCGATTGCCGTATACATGGATGCCCGCCAACTCCGGCAATAATTGTTAAAGGATTGTTAAAGTTAATGGAAAGCATAGTTATGGTAAAGTAAAAAAGTAAGCTGGTGAATTCTCCTGCTAGAAGGGATTTATTTCAGCACCGGTTATGTATCATGTATAAATGTTACTTCGTTAAATTAAGTACTCTATTTCACTGTATGTGAATTTCAAAATTAGCAATGTTGCGGATGGCTTCCTGCCCGACTATGTCATTCAGTCGGGCAGCCTTCTATACTGCACCCCATTAAGTAAGCGTGTGTATTTTTGCAGAAAAGACTAAATTATTTATTTCAGTAATTGGTTCAATTGTAATATTATTCCAAGATAAAATGTTTAAAAATAGAATTAAAATAATTGCTTATACACTAAGGGGTTTATCTAATAACATCGCTAACTAAAAAAATCTAATAACATCGTTAACTAAACATTATGTCAATAAAGATAAGGATGAAGATGAAATTAAACCGAAGAATTGTAAAATTATCTCAAATGAATGATATCATCGATGACGATTATGTAAATGCATCTATGAAAGATAGGATCGAAATGGTTTGGGAGATTACCTCTGAATTATGGTCTCTAACAAAAGAAGGAGTGAGTGATGTTAAATCAAGACTACAAAGAAATGTTGCAAATCTTACAAAACCAGGATGTTGACTTCATTCTTGTAGGCGCATATGCATTAGCAGCACAGGGGTACCCTCGAAGTACGCTCGATATCGATATTTGGGTTGACCCAACCAAAGAAAACTCTATGAAAGTTTTTAAAGCATTGTCAGAATTTGGATCTCCTCTCGAGGAAATTGGTCCAAATAGTTTTGAACAAAAGGGAATTATGTTCCAAATTGGTGTAGCGCCTTGTCGAATTGATATCATAACAGAAATATCTGGTGATATTGATTTTCAGTCAGCCATGCATCGAGCAAAGCAAGTTATAATTGAGGATATTTCTCTTAACATACTATCAATTGAAGATTTAATTAAGAATAAAGAGGCTACAGGAAGACCAAAAGACATTGAGGATGCTAATAGATTGAAAAATCAAAAAAATAAATCATAACATAATCGGGTAAAGGGGAGTATTTAGCTCCTCCTCCCCACACCCCCACCTGCATGCGGGTCCTAACCCCCAAGGGCACTTCCTTCGGGCGCACACAGGGCGGTTCACTCCGCTAAGCGTGGTTCATGAAGACTACCTCTTATTATTCGGGTAATGAAAAGAAATCCATAGTTCTCTGATAGAAATTAGCCCTTGTTCTTTAACCACTGATTGGTCATACCAACTTGAGTTGCAAGTGTTCTTGATAATTGCCAGTAACTTTTACGGCTAAGAGCCGTCAAGATGGCCTGGCGTTTGAAACATCCAAGCTTAAGTAGTTCCTTTACCCGCTTGCGGCATCTGCCACTGTTTCCAGTAACATTTCATGTAAAGCAATTCACAAATTCAAGTTTCACTTGACATAATATGATTAGAAAAATAGAATGTCGGCTTCTTAAATAGAAGATCCCGTAAAGTATTTATATATAAAATATTTTAAAGGTGAAGAGTAAATGACAGATGTTTTTGGTGACAAAACGAAAATAAATAGATACAGGATTGATGAAGAAGCTCCATGCATTGTTGCTTGTCCGATCCGGCAGGATGCGCGGGATTATGTTCAATTGATTGCAAGGGGTAGATTTCCTGAAGCAATGCAGGTCGTAGCAGAAAGAAATGCATTGCCGTCTGCGTGCGGCCGCATATGCACACATCCGTGTGAAACTGAATGTCGAAGAAACAGCATAGACAAACCTATAGCAATTGCATGGCTCAAACGGTTTCTTGCTGATGGTTATTTCCATGAAGCAACACAAGACAAAGACGTACAGACAGAAATCAAGTATCCTGAAAAGATAGCAATCATCGGCGCCGGGCCGGCAGGCCTTGCAGCCGCAAAAGACCTGTCACTTCTTGGATACAAATGTACTATTTTTGAGGCTCACTCCGAACCCGGGGGTATGCTCCGTATGGGAGTGCCGACATACCGTTTACCCAGAGATTTCATAGACAAAGACATCAACTTTATAAAGAAACTTGGTGTTGAAATTAAATATAATACGACAGTAGGCAAGGATATTTCATTCAGCGATTTAAAGAATGAAGGTTACGAGATTACGTTTATAGCTGTGGGTTTGCCCGTAACCAGACGATTACCCATTGAGGGCACGGATTTAGATGGCGTTCAGGACGCTATTACGTTCCTTAAGAGCGCCAACTGCCATGACAATGCAAAGGTGGGAAATAATGTCCTTGTCATTGGCGGCGGAGCGGTGGCAATGGATTGCGCAAGGACGGCCTTAAGGCTTGGACCGAAGGAAGTCCACATAGTATGTCTGGAGTCCAGAAGTGAAATGCCGACAAGTGATTACGAGATTGAAGAAACGTTGCAGGAAAAGGCAATACTTCATACTTCAGCAGGTCCGAAAAGAATTGTAGGAGAAAATGGCAAGGTCACTGGACTTGAAACGCTTAAGGTAAAATCTGTTTTCGACAGACAGGGTAGATTTAATCCATCTTTTCACGAGGACAGTGAATCCGTATTGGATGCAGATACTATCATTTTAGCCATAGGCCAGGCCTCTGATTTATCCTTTCTTGAAGGGCAGGATAAAATTCAAATTACCAGAGGAGGCACAATAGCCGTAAATGCTGACACCCTGAGCACTGATAAGCCGGGTGTTTTTGCGGGTGGAGATATAGTATTAGGCAGAGGAACACTTACTATGGGCTTAGGGCATGGTAAGAAAGCGGCATTATCAATCCACAATTATCTCAGAAAATCTTCGGAAACCGACTACAAATTCAGAGACGTTAAACCTATTGACGAACTATCAGAGACAGAGACGAGGGTGGATAAAATAAAAAAAGAGGCGAGGGATGAAATGCCATCTCTTGACCCGGATACGAGGGTCGGGAATTTCGATGAAGTTGAACTTGGTTTTACGGAAGAAATAGCAGTACGAGAAGCGATGCGTTGTATGAACTGCGGAAACGGAGCTTCTGTCTCGCCAGAAATTTGTATTGCATGTTTAACATGTGTCAGGGTTTGTCCTTTTGAAATACCAAAAATAAAAGAAGATGAAAATTTTGCTTACATTAATAACGATTGCCAATCATGCGGGATGTGTGTTGTAGATTGCCCTGCAAAGGCAATTGAGTTCAAGGGCCATTATGAGGATATGGGTAAAGCCCGGTTAGATGAAGTTTTCAAAGAAGCCGGGAACACATATCCGTTGATAATAAACTTCTATTGCGGTTATAATCTGGGCTTAGCACTCTCTTCAGAAAAGCTGCCGGAAAACATCAAGCAAATAAACCTGCTCAGTCTGGGTAAGTTAAGCCCCAAATTAATACTTGAGGCATTTGAGAAAGGTGCGGATGGGGTTTTAATTACGTCATGTGACGACTCGTGCCATTTCGGAGATTCATGTAATACCTGGGCCTGGCAAAGAACTGAAACTGCAATTGATTTCCTGTCTTCAATTGGCATAGAAAAGGAAAGGATAAAGTGTCACGTGCTTTCAACCAAAGATGGAGATGGACTCTTGCAAACAGCAAATCAATTGATAGAAGAGATACGGAATTTGAATAATTAATGAAATCTATATAGTGCAGAAAATCCTAAATCCGAATAAAGAAATACGAAACAATAAATTACTATGAGCGAAAATAACGATACAAATAACTTTAAAGCAGGAAGCAACCTGGAGAAACTGCTCAGGAGAGGCGAGTTTGTTGTTACGTCGGAACTGGGGCCACCCAGAGGCGCCAGCCGTGAAGCTGTTGAGAAGAAAGCAGAAATCTTGAAAGGCTATGCTGACGCATTTAATATAACTGACTGCCAGACAGCAATGGTGCGTCTTTCCAGCATCGCAAGCGGAGCCATACTCCTAAATATGGGAATGGAGCCTGTCATACAAATGACCTGCAGAGACAGAAACAGAATAGCAATTCAAAGCGATATACTTGGAGCCGCAGGTCTGGGCATGAAAAATCTTCTATGCTTGACCGGAGACCATCAATGCTTTGGCGATCACCCTGACGCAAAAGGTGTTTTTGATGTAGACTCCATCCAGCTTCTGGACATAGTCAGACAAATGAGAGATGAGAAAAGATTTCAGTCAGGTGAAGAGTTAAAAGTTGAACCCAGGCTTTTCTTAGGCGCCGCAGCTAATCCTTTTGCCGACCCTTTCCAATTCCGAGCTATCCGTCTTGCAAAAAAAATAAAAGCCGGAGCAGATTTTATACAGACACAGATTATCTATAATGTGGAAAAGTTTGAGAAATGGATGGGTATAGTGCAGGATATGGGATTGCACAAGAAGGTATTTATTCTAGCCGGCGTTACACCCATCAGATCTCTCGGTATGGCTAAATACATGAAGAAAAGTGTTCCCGGTATGGATGTTCCTGATGAGATAATAAAGCGCCTGGAAGGAGCGGAAAATAAACAGTCTGAAGGCATAAACATTTGCCTTGAGATAATCGGGCGTGTGCGCAAAATCGAAGGAGTCTCAGGAGTTCACATCATGGCTGTTGAGTGGGAAGAAATAGTTCCGGAAATTACAGAAAGAGCAGGGCTTCTTCCAAGACCAACACCATAAACTATCCCCTTATTTTATTGTGTCATCTTATTTCAAGTCTAAATACGAATGGAGAAAGCTGCGATCCGGCGATTATTTCGTTCCCTTTTTTATGTAGAATACTTTGCACATCTACTCTCCTATTATTAACAATAGTACCCAAACGACTCCCTCGATCAATTATAATATATCTACCCTCTGCTTTATCTATTAAAAAGTGATTTCTTGATACATTAAAAGGTGGAAAATCTTCAAGATACAGATCATTATCGGAAAAGACATCGACCTCTCCTGATTCATGCTTGCGTCCAACCTTAAAAGGAAAATTGCTTATCTTCAATTCACCGCCGCCTAATGCTTCTGAACTTAATTCATTTAAACCCGAGAGCATAACAGGCCCGGAATCATGCTGATACTCGTATTCAGTTGTTTCCACAACATCCGAAGCTTCCTTACTTATGAGCATTTTATTAACTGTTCTCAATCTTTCAAAAAGGGCTTTTATGATTGGTAAAAGTACTTTAGGGTTCTTCTCAAAAAGTTCATTGAAATTATCACGACTAAGCACCGCTAATCGCACATCATCAATGGCCGTGACTGTAGCTGACCTGGGTTTGTCTTCAATCAGTCCCATTTCACCAAATATTTGTTCTTTCCCCAGGATCGCCAGTACCACCTTTTTATTATTGATTAAATCTGATACCTCAACTCTTCCTGACTCAATGACGTATGCGCATGTTCCATGAGAACCCTTTTCAATTATTACATCATCTTTTCTGAATGTTTTAGTCTCCATATTATTACTTCCAATTAATACGCATGTTTATTTACAAGTCCTCTCCAGATAGTCAACCACATTATTTCCAAATCAAACCTGAAACTCCAGTTTTCTATGTAATACAAATCATACTCAATCCTTTTATCAAGTGATGTATTTCCTCTCCATCCGCTAATTTGCGCCCATCCTGTAATTCCGGCCTTCATCTTATGTCTCAACATATACTTTGGAATCCTGTCTCTAAACTGCTGGATAAAAAATTGTCTTTCAGGCCTTGGACCAACAATACTCATCTCCCCTTTAAGCACGTTAAGAAATTGAGGAAGTTCATCCAGACTTGCCTTTCTTAAAAAGGCGCCAATTAATGTCCTGCGAGAATCATCCTTCGCTGCCCATACGGGACCGGTTTCTTTTTCTGCCTCAATTTTCATCGTCCTGTATTTCAGCATATTAAAAATCTTTCCATCCAGACCCATACGTTCCTGACTGTAAAATACAGGACCCCTGGACGTCACCTTTATAAGAACCGAGATAACAAACATCAAAGGTGATACGACTAATAGCAGGATTAGGGACAACACAATATCGGTAACTCTTTTGATCACAATATTCCAGCCATATAGCGGTGTATCCCTTAAACTGATTATGGGCATACCTTCAAATTCTCCGACACCGCACCTTAAGGTGGCAAACTCAACCAAATCTGGAATTATCATAACTGAAACCATCTCATCACCTATATCGTTTAGAATCGACTTTAACCTCTCGTGAGCGCTTAAAGAAAGCGTTATAAAGACCATATCAATCTTATGATTCGTCACAACACTTCGAATATTTTCAAAAGTATCCAGTACTTTAGAACCTTTAATCATGCTACCAACCTGAGAACTATCTTCACTCAGAAAACCTCTGATTTTGATTCCAAGTTCCGGATGATTATGTACTCTATCCGTAACACCATGTCCCAAACTTCCAGTCCCCACAATCAAGGCATATCTTAAATTATAACCTCTTTTTCTGATAAACCTCAGAAACTCGCGAAAAAGTATTCTTTCTACACATAAAGCAATCACACAAATAATCAAGAAATATAGAAAAGTAAGTCTTGAAAACTCATCCCTTCTCACAAAAAATGTCAATGAGACCAGGATTAAAGTAGCAGTTGTAGTTGCACTGGCAATATCCATTACCTCCGCAACTTTAGACGAAATCCTCCTTGGCCTGTAAAGACCAAAGGTCTTAAACACTACATACCATAGTGGAAGCATAATGATGAGGAGTGTAAGGTATGTATAAAGTGAAGGTATACCTTTAGATACTGGAATAATTGGAAAATGAAAACGCAGATAATACGCCAATATCCAGGAACAGGATAACGTAATTAAATCAATAAGCAGGACCAGCGTTTCAAAAAATTTACTATGCTTTTTTAACATATAAATTAAAAGTCTAAAGACTTAACTCCAACGGAGGAATTTACCCTTCCCGCCCGTACCGAACGGTACCTGCCCGAACCTGCCCGAATAGGTACAGGCGGGTAGGTACCCGTCCCCGCCAGAACGGATTTGTCGGGCTGGCGAACGGCACGGGCGGGCAGGGCTTAATCCACCCTACAGCAAAAAAATGTTTTGACAAAAAATAAGGTGATTATAAAAGATTTGACACTAAAAAGTAGAAGGTATAATAGTGTCAAATGGACGTAAACACGTTTGAAATAGTAGGGAAGACAGAGAATAAGGCGCGGTTGTATTTCAAGAAATACTGTTGGAAAAATAGCCTTGTTTTTTGTACACGATGTACGACTCGTAAAG
>MHZA01000023.1 GCA_001828595.1 Planctomycetes bacterium RIFCSPLOWO2_12_FULL_40_19 | reverse complement strand
TCCCCCCACGAATTCAATCAAATCTTCAGTTGCGTTTGCGGCATGTGCATAACCCGTCATCGGCATGCCAACACCTTTGCGGGCGAGAAGCTGGTGAGCCCTTAATTTATCCCGTGAACGGGAAATAGCTACAGACTCATTGACCGAATAAACACCACCAACCTCAAATTGACGCAGCACAGCTGTGCCGTAAGTAGTAACTGATGCCCCGATACGCGGAATTACTGCATCAAATTCTAATTTTTCCTTTTTGTCCTTGGGCTTATAAAATACAGTAGGCTTGTTTGCCGTAATATTCATATAACACTTTAACACGTCAACCACTTTTACATTATGTCCTCGTTTTTGTGCTGCTTCTACCAGGCGAGTCGTGGAATAAAGCCGGGCATTACGGGACAAAATACCAATTCTCATAATTTTACTCTTTGTTGAAAATTTGAAATCGTTATTCCAACGATGTTGTTTTCTTCATGTAAAAAAATGGGTAATCTTACTGTCTTTTCGGAGACATCAGTACAGTAATCCTGGTAATTATAGTTTCGACCAGTAAATTAATGTTCAGGTTGTAATCAATGTATTTGGTGGATACCAGGATTTCATCAATCAGGCTTATTATTTGTTCCCGGGTTAAATAATTGACACAACTTTGAAACGCATCCTCACGGTCTGCATTGAAAAGAGAAGTGGCGTTTTTGCGAGCGCCGTGTGTATTCCTGACTTTAACTATCAAAAGGTCGCGGTAGAATTGCAATATGCAATTTAAGATACGCTTGAGCGGCTTTCTTTTTTCTTCTAAAGTATCATAAGAGCTTAAATAAGTATCAATGAACTCTTCGGCAAGTAGAAGATTGTCCGTGTCCGGCCCTGATATACGGCTAACTATATTATTGTTTTTTTCGTAGAAATTATCTTCCAATAGTTCAAATGCATTTCCCATGCTTCCACTGCAAAACCTTGATATCCATTCAATCTTGCTTGTGTCAGCATTAAATCTTTTTGTTAGCTGGCCTTCAATTACGCGGGTTGGAATTGGACGAAATCTGATTATCTGACATCTCGACTTGATTGTTTCCTTAACAGGCGTAAGAGAGTTGGTTATGAGGATAATAATGGTGTTTAGCGGGGGCTCCTCAAGTGTTTTGAGCAGGCAATTTGAAGCTTCTTCATTCATCATACCCGCTTCCTTGATGATGAATATTTTATAGTTGGATTCAACAGGGCTTAGTTTTACAGAATGCTGTAAGTTTCTGATATTTTCAATCTTTATGAATTTAGCTTTTTCATCTATATCTATCCAATTAACATCAGGATGATTGTGTTTTTCTATACGAATGCAGTTGCGGCATAAATTACAGGAATCATCTTTGCCTTCCTTGCAAAATAGAGCTTTTGAGAATTCTTTTGCAAAAAGTGTCTTTCCCACCCCATCTTGTCCGGTAAAGATGTATGCGTGAGATAGATGATTGGAGGCTATTGTTTTTCTGAAGTGGTCGGTAATATGATCCTGGGCCAGAATATCCGTAAATGGCATTAAGTTTCTCACAAACAACGGTTATATTAATAACCTTCTGTTTCTATTATTGCAATAACATCGCCTGCTCTTACGACGTCACCTTCTTGAACTAATATTTTAATCAATCTTCCTGTATGTGGCGCCGGAATATTAAAAGTTGCTTTGCTCGTAGAAACTTCCATAATATCGTCACCTTCTACAAATTCCTCATCTTCTTCAACATGCCAGAAAGATAAAGTAACTTCATCACCAGTTTCTATCCCAATATCCGGCAATTCAAACTCTACACGCATTTTGACTTTATCCCGTTTACAAATAGTTTTTACAGAGACTGCGAAAGCATTACGGCTGTGATTAATAATTGCTTTAAGTAAAAAGCAGGGAGCATTCCCAAAAAGCAATGTGATTATACAAACGGTTGTTTTGTTGTCAATAGGCACTTATACAAAATGTTTCGGGCATTATTGTTGTTGCAAATAATATGTTATTTTTAATATAATAACTTTCAATAATATCATCAAATCATACAATTCTTTTTTATAAATATTTTTTTGCGTGGCAAGGCAGCTTAAAGACATGCGCACGCAACTACGATAATAACAAACCTAAAAAGGAGCTGACGTAAGTGTTCAAGGAAGGCTTAATGAGGATGGAATTAGTTGAACGTATATACTGGCTAATTCTTTTGCGTTGGATCGCGGTCCTTGGGTTGTTTATTACGACATATATCGCCAGCGGCGTTTTCGATGTTGTAACATGGGTTGCTCCACTATACATAATAGGAATAATTATAGGGTTGTCTAATGCGGGGTTTATGTTTTTTATAAAAGTTCTCCGTAAAAAGACATTTTCATCTGTACAGAAGCATGCGGGTATACAAATCATGTTAGATCTCTTGTTCTTGACATGTTTGATATACTTTGCGGGTGGTATTGAAAACCCCTTTATCTTTTATTTTTTGTTTCATGTCATAATAGCAGGAATATTATTAGAAAAAAAATATAGCTATATGCAAGCCACTTTTGGTGTATGCATTTTTGCTTTGTTAATATCACTGGAATATTATGCAGTAATACCACATCAGCCTTTAAAAATCTTTTCTACTTTTGCATTTGGCAAGGAACTCTGGCGCTCTGAAGTATATATACTAGGTATATTTTTTGCGCTTGCAAGCACGATCTTTATTTCAGTTTATTTTGTGACATCCATAATGGACAGGTTGAGAAAGAGCAGGGATGATGTGTTGTTTGAGATAAGATCAACAATAGAAAATATGGCGGAAGGCGTGATTTTTATAGACTCTAATGATAAAATAACAATGTGCAATAAGGAAATTGAAAAAACATGGAAAGTAAAGAGAGAAGAAATAATTAATAAATCAGTAAAAGATGGCCAGACTCCTTATTTAGGAGGAGTTGCGTCAAGAATTACTGAAAAATTTAGAAATGGAATTGTGACTTCACAGCATCAGGAAATAAGGATTAAGGGTGGTTTTTTGTACAATACATATACTGCGGTATCTGATCACAATGGTAAGTATTGGGGTACTGTTTTGACAAGCCATGACATTACAGAAAGGAAAAGACTGGAGCAGCAATTACTGCATAGTGAACGTTTGGCGACTATAGGTGAAATGTCGGCAAAGGTCGCTCACGAAATAAGAAATCCATTAAGTTCTATTAGTTTAAATACAGAGTTGTTGTATGATGAAATCTGTAACTACAATGGAGCAAAAAATAGTGAGGCTGAAAATTTGATAAAGTCTATCCTGAATGAAGTAGATAGTTTAACCGAGATTAGTGATGAATATCTACGTTTTGCAAGATTTCCCAAGTTAGAAATAAGGCCGGCGTATATTAATAATGTATTGATTGAACTAACAAAATTCTTTAATAAGGAAATGGCACAGAGAGGTATTTCCTTGAAAGAGAACTACGCATCTAATTTGCCACAAATATTACTCGACACTAACCAGATAAAGCAGGCATTTCTTAATATACTGAAGAACTCATTTGAATCAATGCCTGAAGGCGGTAAATTGAGTATATCAACAAGGCTTAAGGATGAAAATGTTGAGATAAATGTAACTGATACCGGATCGGGCATTAACAGGAGCGATATTCGAAGAGTATTTGATCCGTTTTATAGTACGAAGGTTAAAGGCACGGGTTTGGGCCTTGCCCTGGCGATGAAAACTGTCGAGGGGCATGGAGGTGATATTATTTGTAAAAGCACGATTACAAAGGGCACAACTATGATTGTTAGTTTTCCAGTTAAAGGTTGCGGAGATGAGATAATTGAATAATTTGCCAAAACAGACGGTTTTGATTGTTGATGATCAGGAAAGTATAGGACTTGCATTATCAAGGTTGCTTTCTAAAGAAGGCTACGAAGTTCTTTTGGCCAATGAGGGAGAAGAGGCGTTAGATATTTTGCGGGAAAATAAAGTTAACGTAATCCTTTCAGATCTGAAAATGCCAAAAATGGACGGATTGCGACTGCTCAAGGCCTCGAAATTAATCAAGCCGGAAGTAGAAGTTATATTAATTACAGCGCACGGAACAATCGAGAAGGCTGTCGGCGCTATGAAGGATGGCGCCTACGATTTTATCACAAAACCTTTCAAGAAAATAGTAATTGCCAATATGATTAGAAAGGCCATAGAGAAACAGGCCCTTGTTGTAGAGAATAAGTTTTTACATGAGCAACTGGCACATTCCGGACACGATAAACATGCAGACATTATCGGGCAAAGTGACGTAATGCGTGACGTTATAAAATTGGCAGAGCAGGTTGCGCCCAGTCAGGCGTCTGTATTAATTCAGGGAGAAAATGGTACGGGAAAAGAGTCTATTGCATCCCTTATTCACAGTATAGGTACGAGATCAGATAAACCTTTTATAAAGGTGAGTTGCGCTGCTTTGCCGGATACCCTTCTTGAATCTGAACTTTTTGGGTACGAGAAAGGAGCGTTTACAGGCGCCGTTAACCAGAAAGAAGGACGTTTCGAATTGGCCAATGAGGGGACGTTATTTCTTGACGAAATAGGGGAAATAACTCCATCCATACAGGTTAAGCTGCTTCGGGTATTACAAGAGGGTGAATTTGAACGATTAGGAGGCACTAAAGTATTAAGAAGCAACGTACGCATAATTTCGGCAACGAACATTAATCTTACAAACGCTATAAAACAAAAAAGATTTAGAGAAGATTTATATTACCGCCTGAACGTGATTACCATAAATATTCCACCGTTAAGAGAGAGAAGGGAAGATATTCCTTTATTGACAAGCCATTTCCTCAAGATTTATCAGAAAAAAAATAATAAAACAATAGATGGGATTTCTGAGGACGTTCTGGATATTTTGACTGACTATCAATGGCCGGGAAATGTGCGTGAATTAAAAAATGTTATAGAAAGGGCAGTGGTCTTAACACAGGACAGGGTGATTACACAAAAGGATCTTCCCGAAAACATTGTCAGGAGCAGGAGTGAAGATAGAAAGATAACTATACCATTTGGTATGCCATTACGCGAGATTGAGAAAAAGATAATTATTGAAACTCTAAGGAGGTCAAAAGGAGATAAAGAGGTTACTGCAAATTTGCTTGGTATTACTCCAAGAACTATATATAGAAAAATGAATTCACTGGAAGAAGTGGAAAAGCAAGAAGAAGATGTTAAAATAAATAGCTAATATGCTTTTGTAGAAAACAATTATCATGCCGGCTGATGAGTTTTTAACTGCAGATGTAAGTATTTGAATCACTACATGCTTACGCAGGCCAGGGCACATCTGAGAAATTGACATAATGTCAAGTGTTTTCTTCTGAACAGAAAGGATATGACATAATGTCAAATATTTATGGTATGCAAAAGGAAATACGAAAACATAGAATCACTTACCCATTATCATATATCTTTATAAATCTGGATGTTATAAAGTCTAATTTTTTTGTATGAATTGTAGTGGCACACTTATTGCGTAATTCTGCTTCAAGGGGGAGGTGACATTTCATTAAAACATTACAGTTTGCAAATTTCTATACTTTTCTTGCTTTCCCACACGACAGATATTTGTCAGAAGAAAAAAAGCAAACATAAGCAGGAACTAATTGAACGTTCATATAGTTAAATGTTACATTTGACCTAAATTGAGCGATTTTATATTGTACGTTATTGTAGCCGCCCGCCTGGGCGGACGTTTTTCATCATCTATACTTAAGTGGGGCAGAGAAAACGCATTTTATAAAATCTTAAAAGATTAACTCCAACCTGCCCGAATAGGTACAGGCGGGTTAGCTAACATACCAGGAGTTAAGGCTTTAGCCTTTTATTTCCATACATGTTAAAGAAATCAGTTTATAGCCCTGTTGAGTATAACTGGTATATGGAATTACACATAAGTTACGCAACCTCAAGGTTGCGGCTACTCAAACCGCTTAATAGAGGTAACAATAAATTACTATTTTAAATTAAAAGAAAAAATCCAATTTTACAAAAGAGTGGAGGTAATTGAAATGATGAAATGCCTATTGCGAAAATCTGTTTTCTTCGGAAGTACCTTAGTCGCATTGGTTTTTTTATGTAGCGGTGTAACTTTTTCACAGGGTCTTGATAAAGAAATATCAATGGAAGAAAATATACCCACTAATGAAGGGTTAACCGTCAAGTACATTGCGACGGATTTAAATGGCGCTGATCGGGCTCTGGGACAGGCAGATCCGTATAAATTAGAATTGCAGATACAGGATCTGGCATTTCCTAACGGAGGCGGTTCTGTTCAAGAGGTAGAGGTCAGAGGTTTCCATAACGGCGAAACGATTTTCTTTGGTATTAAGTGGAATGATGCCAGCAAGAATGACAGAGCGATAGCACATGCGCAATTCAGAGATGCCGTAGGGTTGATGTTTCCTTTAGAGACGGTTAAGGAAATATCGCCGGAAAAGCCATTTAGTCCAAGGATGGGTGACAGAGGTAAACCTGTAAATATATGGCACTGGAAGGCAGACTGGGAAAAGGAATTAAATGTGAATGGCGGAAAAGAACATATGGAAGATGAGTATCCCAACATGTTTACAGATTTTGATTTTAATCCTGACCCTATCCGTTTTCATAAAGAGACATACGAGAGTACTCCCCTCATGGCAGGTGGAATCTCTGCGGAGTCCTTACTTTCACAAGCTAATAGAGGCCGGTCAGTGGAAGACCTGAATGCTGTAGGATTTGGAACTTTGACATCACAGGAACATCAGGATGTAAATGGTAAAGGTTCATGGAGCAATGGTAAATGGGATGTGGTAATTTACAGGCCACTGGAAACTTCAGATGAAAACGATGTCAAGTTCGTACCCGGTATGTCTACGTTCTTTAATATGGCGGTATGGAATGGAAATGAGGGCGATAGAAACGGACAAAAATCTGTCAGTATAAGATGGCGTCCTTTGAAGATTGAGACCGTAAAATAGATAGACTAAACAATTTAGAGAAATTCCAGATAATTAGAAATTAAGGAGGATAATTATGACGCTTGTTCACAATTGGCATCTTGGGAGAACGATGGAATATCCATACTTCGAGTCAAGGCCGGAACATCAGTTTGCAGCAGTCTTTAATATAAACAGATGTATTGCCTGTCAGACATGTACTATGGCCCACAAAAGTACATGGACATATAGTAAAGGCCAGGAATATATGTGGTGGAATAATGTTGAGACCAAACCTTACGGCGGTTATCCTCAGCATTGGGATCATAAAATATTACAGTTATTGTGGGATAACGGTAACAACCCGATGGAATGGTATACGTCTGCCAAAGATAAAGATGAAACTAAAGCTCCTTACGGTCTTTACAATGGCGATACTATCTTTGAATTGGCCAGGACAAAAGGCCTTAACCAGGTTGCTGTAGGTTACATTCCTGACGATAAGGAGTGGAGATTCCCCAATATTTACGAAGATACTGCAGCAAGCGAGAAAACAAACTATGAGACAGGGGCGGCAAATGAATCTTCTGAGCTTCCGGAGCACAAAAGATGGTTTTTCTATTTGCAGAGAATATGTAATCATTGTACATATCCGGCTTGTCTGGCAGCATGTCCGAGAAAAGCTATATATAAACGCAAAGAAGACGGAATAGTCCTGATAGACCAGAAACGCTGCAGAGGATACAGGAAATGTGTAGAGCAGTGTCCTTATAAGAAGCCGATGTACAGAGGTGAAACAAGGATGTCTGAAAAATGCATCGCCTGTTACCCCAGAATAGAAGGAAAGGATCCTATAACAAAAGGACGAAGGATGGAAGCCAGATGTATGGCTGCATGTGTTGGCAAGATAAGGCTGAATGGACTATTAACCGGTGATTACAGGAAACCTGATCCAAAGAATCCTATGGATTGGCTGATACACATTCATAAAGTTGCATTACCTCTTTATCCTCAGTTTGGCACGGAACCTAATATTTATTACATCCCGCCAAGATGGGCACCCAGAAGTTACCTGAGGCAGATGTTTGGTCCAGGTGTGGATGAAGCGCTCGACAAGTATGCTTCTCCTTCAAGAACCCTGATGGCAGTACTGCAGCTCTTCAGGACAACACAAACCATGCTTTCAAGATTTGAAATTGAGGATGGAAAGAAGATTTTTGAGTCTGAGGTAATGGGAAAGAAGGTTGAAGTGTATAACGATACTGTGATTGGCTTTGCTTCGGATGGCACTGAAATAGTCAGGGTTCAGGTTGAGGAGCCAACATGGGAGAGTGATGAAAAGAGAATGATCACATATTAAAATACAAACTATTAAGATAACGTTAATATAAATGGAGGTAATTGGAGATATGAAATACCCGAGATTGTTTTGCGTATTTAGTATGTTCTTCTTTGTGGGTATAAGTGTTACAGGGCTTAATTCCACAAATGTTATAGCAGAGGAAGAATGGACGGCGAGTTTTGAGGCATTTAAGCCGTCGGATGATCCAAAGTATCACCAAATGAACACAGGAGGTGTTCAGTGGGGTTTATTTCAAGAACAGC
>MHZA01000022.1 GCA_001828595.1 Planctomycetes bacterium RIFCSPLOWO2_12_FULL_40_19 | reverse complement strand
AAATTATATGGGGTTTCTCCGATTAATCAGGAATTACCTCCTTTAATTTTAATTAGAAACTATATTTCTTGTTTAATATTAAGAAAAGGAGTGCAGACAATGTCAGAAGACTTGAAAGAAAGAGTGGAAAAATCCTTGGATACTATCAGGCCTGCCTTGATGGCGGACGGTGGAAACGTTGAACTTGTTGACGTAGAAAACGGCATAGTTAAGGTTAGATTGCAAGGCGCCTGTGGCACCTGTCCGAGCGCCCTTATGACGCTCAAACAGGGAATAGAGGTCAGGGTTAAGGAAGACGTTCCCGAGATTCTGGAAGTTGAAGCCGTTTAACACATTATTTTTAACATTAATTTAGGAGTGGTTAATAATGAGTCTGGTTCTAGGACCCGTGCATCATTGGATGTACAACAAGATAAAAGCTACAGAAGCAAGAGAGGCGAGTATTGCTGATGCATTGAAGGAAAAATATGGCCGGGAGGCTGATGAAGTTTTGAACTCTGTTTACGATAAACATCCGCTCTCAAACCCGGATACACCACTTGAGGAATTACTTGAAAACGTGCCAATACACCAGGGTATACAAGACCTGATCATAAAGGCTGAAACCCGGGAAGCTGCTACAATTGCTGCTTTTTGTGAGAAATATGGTGATGAAGCGAAGGAGCTGGTAATAAAAGCTGCTCATGATAACGGTGTGGAATGTGGTAAAAGAGCGCTTGTTGAAAAAGGAGTTAGTGGTGATTGTACTGCCGAAAAGGCATTTGAGCTTATTAAATCTTATTTGTGCGACGGGATGCCCTGTGACAGGGGTGCCCAGGCGCAGAGTGAGTCCGCTGACCGCACCACATGGGATCATACCGAATGTGTTCATGAACAGTACTGGAAAGATGCAGGCGCATCATTTGAGACCATGTGCGATATGGTAAATTCATGGATTTCAGGATTCGGCGAAGGAACTAATGCGAAGATAAAGCATACAAGAGAAAAGGCTATTGCGACCGGAGATTCAGAGTGTTTAAACGCCTTTGAATTATCATAATAACCGGCAAATCGGGAAACTATTTCTTTTGATCTGCGTTTTACGAAAAGCTTGCAGTTGTTTGATCTGCAAGCTTTTTTTATCTATATATTACAGAAGTATTCTTTATTTCATTCATACTGATGATTCTTTGGCTTTGCATTCCTTTTCATATCTTAGATTTCACAATAGATAAAGATGCGATCACTTGAAAGATATTCACGCCAGATATTATTCCAACATATAGGCGAGGAACGTCAAAAGTTATTAATGGACAGCTATGCTGTCGTAATTGGCTGTGGGGCGCTTGGAACTGTTTCGTCCAGTTATCTCACAAGGGCAGGTATTGGACACATAAGGATTATAGACAGAGACTTCATTGAAGAGGGTAATTTGCAAAGACAAATACTTTTTGATGAAAATGATATTGCAGAAGGTCTTCCCAAAGCTGTAGCAGTTCAGAGAAAACTCCGGAGGGTTAATACTAAAATAAATATAGAGGGAATTGTTACTGATGTCAACTACGCTAATATAGAAAAACTAACTAAAGATGCTGATATAATTCTTGATGGCACCGACAATTTTGAGACGAGGTTTTTAATTAATGATTCTTGTGTAAAGAATAATATTCCCTGGATATATGGAGCATGCATAGGGAGCAGGGGGTTGGTAATGAATATTATACCTTCTAAGACTCCTTGCCTCAGGTGTGTTTTTGAGACTATGCCTCAAATGGGTTCATTTCCAACCTGTGATACTGCCGGCGTTATCGGACCAATCGCAGGCATTATAGCATCGATTCAGGTAACTGAGGCAATCAAGATTCTGGCAGAAGATTACGAATCAATAAATAAAATGCTGATTGAGATTGATGTGTGGGATACAAGATTCAAACAAATAGACATTGCAGACTTGAAAGATTTAAATAATTGTCCAACATGTAAATTACACAAGTACAGCTATCTTGAGGCTAAAGATGGGGTAATGACCACACTCCTTTGCGGTAAGAATGCCGTACAGGTAATGTGTCGAAATATTAGCGGCATAGATTTAGAGCAATTAGCAAAGAGGCTGGCGTCTATAGCGGATGTAAGAAGTAATGCATTTATGTTAAAATTTAAAGTCAAGGATCATGAGTTTACGGTTTTTCCTGATGGAAGGGCCATTATTACCGGAACTGGTGATTTTAGTACAGCGAAGGGTTTATATTCAAAATATCTTGGTATGTAAATTGTTATGATATATTTAGACAACGCAGCTACTACGTTTCCAAAGCCGGAGTGTGTTTATGAAGCGATGGATAAATTCTTGAGAGAGAAGGGCGCTAACCCGGGACGCGCCGGTCACCGTATGTCGGTTGAAGCAGAGCAGGAGATCGAGAAGGCAAGGTTTGCTGTGGCAGGGTTTCTCGGCATAAAGAGTCCTGAGAGATTGGTATTTACCTTCAATGCCACAGACGCACTTAATATGGGTATAAAGGGGTTATTGTGCAAAGGCGATCACGTAATAACCAGCAGACTTGAACACAACTCTGTTTCAAGGCCTTTAGCCGGTTTGGAAAGGCAGGGAGTAATCACCGTAACGAGGGTGGAGAATTCAGATGACGGATTTATCAGTCCTGATGACATAGGGAAGGTTATCAGATCAAATACAAAATTAATAGTCTGTACCTATGCCTCTAATGTGCTAGGAACTATACAGCCGATCAGGGAAATAGGGGAGGTGGCTAGTGAAAGAGACATTGTATTTATGGTTGATGCTGCCCAGACTGTGGGTGTGTGTGATATTGATGTGGATGAACATCATATAGATATGCTGGCATTTACGGGACATAAGGGGCCTTTTGGCCCGCCTGGTAGTGGGGGATTGTACGTTGGGAAAAACGTGAAATTACGTGCGTGGAGAGAAGGCGGCACAGGGTTTGAACCTGAGTCAATCTCACAACCAGATACACTTCCATTCAAGTTAGAGAGCGGAACTCCTAATTCAGTTGGGATAGTTGGTCTGAAAACGGGTATAGAGTTTTGTATTAAAGAAGGTATAGAAACAATCAGACAACACGAACGTAAACTTGCAGTGAGATTGGTAAGTGCATTGGAGAGCGACGACAGGTTTGAGATATATGGTAATGTTGATGAAGACAGGAAGGTGGGAATTGTATCCATAAACATAAAAGGATTAAAGCCCTGTGAGGTCGGCGCTATTCTGGATAACACATTTAATATAGCCGTAAGGCCTGGCTTGCATTGTGCTCCTTATACACATCAGAGAATTGGAACGTTTCCGGAAGGGACGATAAGGTTGAGCCCGGGTTATTTTAATACTATGGAAGAAATTGAAGAGACTATTTCAGGGTTGAAAAAAATTGCAGATACCACATAATCACTAGTTATTTTTGAATGTACCATTGCGGTTTGACACGCGCATGCGGGATATTAGGGCTTGCAGGATCTACAGTAACTTCTCGACTGCCTGGCGATATTACCAAATCCATGTCTTCCATGGGAACCGCTCCTAAAAGTACTTCATCGCCAAGAACAAGCGCACCCACAAAGCAAAAGCGGTTTCCGAAACTTACACGGATTGGCCCAACATAAGGCACATTCATCTTACGTCCATCAGCAACTGAAACCTCTCTCTCAGATTCCGTCTCAAGCTTAAGTTGAATAGCCACGTGTTCTGGTATACAAAGCATAAGTGCGCCTGTGTCCACAAGCGCTTTCACCAGTATAGCGCTCAAATCCGGCTGGCCGGGATTACTCAGCTTGATTTCAGTAAAAACATGCCCCATTTCTTTACTCCTTATTCAATCACTTACCAAATGCGTAGACATTCCAGTCTGTGCTTCCTACATATACGGTACCTTGTGAGTCGATAGCTGGTGAAGAGAGGATTGGGAAACGTGATAAAACATGTTTCCATTTCAAAGCCCCATCTGGTTTTATAGCATACAAATTCCCATTCCATGAGCCAACAAAAATCGTTCCATCAGAGCTTATAACGGCAGATGATGTAATGGTATCACCTGTGTCGTAAGACCATTTCAATGTTCCGTTGGAATTAATAGCATAAAGTTTGCCATCTTTCGCACCGACATAAATAGTCCCATCAGAGCTTATGGCGGGAGTAGCGTCTATTCTCGAACCAATATTATATTTCCAGATTAGTTCGCCCTTGCTATTAGAGTCAAGAGCATATAATGTTCCATTGTGTGATCCAAAGTAGACAATACCGTTTTCACCAATTGATGGAGAAGAATCTATTGTGGCATTGGTTGCAAAACTCCATATGATTCTGCCTTCATGGCTTACTGCGTAAAGTCGCCCATCCTGTGAACCGAAATACACTATTCCGCCATCTCCTATAGCCGGTGATGAGGAAAGTATGTTAGTAGCGGTTCTGTAAGACCATTTCTTTGTGCCATTGGGATTAATAGCATAAAGGTTTCCGTCCCATGCTCCTATATATATTGTTCCATCTCCATTAATTGCAGGGGAAGAATATACGTCCGAACCGACAAAGTATACCCACTTAATATTGCCATCAGGTTTAAGAGCTAAAAGTTTCTTGTTCTTTCCTCCCACATATATTGTACCATCAGCGCCTATGGCAGGAGTGCTGTATAACTCGTCTCCTGTTTTGTGATGCCACTTCTCTGTTCCATCTGAATTCAGCGCAAAGATATTGCCATCAGTGCTGGAAACATAAATAGTATTATCAGGGCCTATTACGGGAGATGACCAGATTTCACCACCCGTTAGAAAGTTCCACTTTATTCCGTTTGAGTTTGTCTCTTGGTATGAGCTACGACCTGTATGTTTAAGATCGTGCATAAACATGGGGGACTGATTCTCATTTATCTGTGCTGTTATCGAATTAATACAGATGCCGAGAGTTATGAAAAAAACGGCCAGGTTGGCAAACTGTTTAGATGAAAATAATATAATGTTTTGGGAAAAAGACTTCATATTGTGTCCTTTCGTGGCTAATACATCCACATATATCTTAGAAATTTCAAAAGTACCTTAAAAATGAGCTCAAATGGCAAGCATCATCCACCATTTCTTATTAATATATTTGCGGAGCTATGTTCTTATAAGTGCAGTTTACTGCCATATCTTTAATGTACTAACAATTTTGGAATAATAAGAATTTGGCCTGTCTTTAATATCCTTTTATCATCTATTGTTTCTTCATTGGCATCATAAATAATGTCCCACATTGTAGAGTCATCGTAATATTTTCTTGCAAGACTATAAAGTGTGTCTCCTGATACTACTATGTGTGTCCCGGAGTTTATGGCCGTTCCTTTTTTTGGTTTTTTCTCAAGCGGGACTTCAGAGACCAAAGGTTTTTTCTTCTCATTCGTTATTTCTGGTATCAATAATTCTTGTCCAATGTAAAGGGTATCCGGATCTTTCAAATTACCCTTGTTTGCCACATATATCTTAGTCCAGTTTCTTTCGTCACCGTAATACTTCCTCGATATATTTAATAGGTTATCATTCGGTCGTACTTTGTGAATAATCTTGCCTGAGATACCAACAGATAATGTTTCAGGTTTTTGCTCAGTCGTTGTTTTTCCATCATCGGATGGGATTTGCTGTGCTACTTCTATTTTCTCCGTTATCTCTGTTATATCTTCTGCAACAGGTATTTCTGAAAATGCCACTTCAGGTTCGATAGAGGCAGTTTCAATTCCTTCCCATTTGCCTTCTAATGAAGTATCGTCTTTAGAGGATTTAATGGGGGTTTCTTTTGAATGTTTCTCTACAAGTGTAGTTTCTTTTGCTGTTGTTGTTCTTTTCTCTTTGATAAGTTCGTTTATATCAATTTCTTCAATTTCTGATTCTGCGGTACCCTCTTCTGACAAAATTAAATCTGGTATTTCTGTTTTTTTGTCAGTGGTCCTTGTGCTAAGAAACACTCCGATAACTACGAGTATTACTACGCCGAGTATTATTCCGATTTGTGTATCTCTTCTCATAGTTTTTTCCTTTCTTTATGAAAATGGTTGATTATGCTCTAGAAGGTTTTAATTTTTTTTCTTTTGATATTGTTGGCGTCTTATGTAAAAGTTTATATGCTATCCAGATTGGAAAGAATATACAAATAATAGTTACCCTGAAGACCTTTTTAACGAATTCCCAGTCAAGCAGGATTGGACAGGCAATAAAAATAGAAGAGTACGTTCCTACCACAACTCCGACCATCATGACAAATGCAAACCCATGTATCGCAGTACCTCCAACTAAATAAAGGGCTAATACCACACCAAATGTAGTCAGAGATGTGAGGACGGTTCTGTTCAGGGTTTGGTTAATACTGATGTCGAGTAATTCCTTTGTAATTGTCCTGTTCTTGCCGGCGAGGTTTTCTCTGATACGGTCAAATACTATAATTGTGTCATTTAATGAATAACCGATCAGTGTCAGGAAGGCTGCGATCATCGGCAGGTTTAATTTTACATCACCAAATATATTTCCATAGTGATCAGCGATTGCAACTGCCCCAACCGTAATCAAAACGTCATGGACAAGAGCTAACACCGCAGCTACTCCAAATTTCAGCTCGCCAAATCGAAACCATATATAAATAATTATCGTAAGGCAAGCAAAAAACAGGGCAAGGGCCGCTCTGCTCTTCAATTCAGAGGCCACTGTTGAACCTATGCTGACCACCCTTTTAAATGGATCGGGTTTAGACATCTCTGCATCTGAATTTTCTGTGTAAATCTTGTCTTTGAAGGTCATAAAAATATCTTCACGTATCTTTTCCTGTATCTTTGATGCATTTAATGCTTTCATGCCTATCATGTAATCTCTGGACGTTATATCCACTCCGGTTATTTCACCAACTGAATTTCTTAATTGTTTTGAGCCTGAAAACATCTTTCTTAAAGAATCTTCATCAATGTTATCTTTTAGCTCAATTTGAATTGATGAAGTGTCGACTATCTTAATTGGAGGTATGTTTAAGGAAACTCCCATTAGTTTTATAGTTTCCAGCACATCTCTTGGTCCTGCAACTTGTAATTCTTTGAAAGCAGCCTTTCCTCTTGACGTTTCTCTTGCCGACACTACAATGTCTTTGTAACCTTCGTTCTTCAGTACTATTTCCAGGATGTTGGGATCAACGGGGTTTTTAAGATCTATATTCATAGTAGAGACTGCTCTGTATTGTGTACTCCTCGGATCGTCTGTAATAGAAGGAAGTTCA
The DNA here is from genome assembly GCA_001828595.1 of Planctomycetes bacterium RIFCSPLOWO2_12_FULL_40_19. Classification (GTDB taxonomy): domain Bacteria; phylum Planctomycetota; class Brocadiia; order Brocadiales; family Scalinduaceae; genus Scalindua. The sequence goes on along the minus strand of MHZA01000022.1, from coordinate 1,340 downwards.
TCTTTTATATCACCATATTGCTGTTTTACTGATGAAATTTCAAAAAGACCTGTGAAGAGAGTGGTTACGTCGTTTATTGTTTCCACTCTTGATTTTTCCTGTGTCAGTCCGGAAATACTAATTGAATATCTTTTGCCTGATTTTCCAATAGGATATACAGAAAAAATGCTGTCTTGTCCATAACCAGCCTCTTTCAGATAATCCTGGATGACAAGTTCATCTACAGGTTCATTCAAGGTTAACTGATAGTTTGAAGGGCTGCTATGGTTAATTTTGCTGAATAACTTCTCATCAATTACACCTTGTATGTCATTCATTATCTTTTGAACGGATTTGTCATTGTTCAGACTCTTAATCCTGATTCCAAATTCAGTTGAATCGCTTATCGAACTAGTGGCGTCACCACTTGTCCATATATTCTGGACTTCTGCATTGGAATAACCTGTAACTTCCAGTTTGTTTCGTACCTCCACAACAGGTATAGGTTTATTCAGCTTTAAGTGAATAAGTGTTCCTCCTGTAAAGTCTATGTCATAATTATCTTTGCCTCGCAATACAAATACTGAAATGCCAATTATGATCAAGACAAGTGAAGCTGTCATGGCAATGCGCCTATAAGACACAAAGGTTGTTTTCGGGTTTCTGAATATCTGCAACATTGAGAAACTGCGCATAACGCCTATACCCAGGAAAATCTCAAAGATTACCCTTGTAACAAATACGGCAGTAAACATGTTGATCAAAAGACCGGCTATCAATACTATGGCAAATCCTTTTACAGGCCCTGTTCCCACCGCATATAAGATAAGCGCTGTGATTAAGGTTGTTAAATTTGAATCTACGATCGTTGTAAAGGCTCTTTCGTAACCATTTTTAACAGCAAGTCTTATTACCTTGCCTTTGGCCTTTTCTTCTCTTATTCTTTCAAAGATCAAGACATTTGCATCCACCGCCATACCTATCATCAAAACGAGACCGGCAATACCGGGGAGTGTGAGTGTTGCATTCAGGATGGCTAGAGTTCCTACAACTAAAAATATGTTGAGGATGACAGTGACATTTGCGACAGCCCCTGCGCCCAGGTAATAGATGCACATAAAGAGTATGACAAATATTCCGCCAATAATACCTGCAAGAAGCCCTTTTTTGATTGAGTCTTTACCCAGGCTTGGACCAACGGTAGTTTCCATTTCCAATTCAAGGTCTGCAGGAAGGCTGCCTGCACGCATCACGGCTATCAGGTCATTAACCTCGTCTTGAGTAAAGTTACCCTCTATGATTCCTTTACCTGGAATTCTGTCACGTATTACCGGAGCGGAATATAGAGTTCCGTCCAGGAT
>MHZA01000021.1:3039-12171 GCA_001828595.1 Planctomycetes bacterium RIFCSPLOWO2_12_FULL_40_19 | reverse complement strand
TGGTTGCTACTTATCAACTATGGGAAACATTGGAAAAGCTGCAGCATTAAATTAAAAGTCGGTTTTGTTTTTAATACTTTTTGTCATTGTAACTCATTTTCAGCGTCCTTTCTGATGTCAGATACCGATGCACTCCTTCAGCCGCCTGCCTGCCGCTGAAAATAGCATGAACTACCAGGCTGGCTCCCAGTTCAGCATCGCCCGCAGCAAAAATACCGGAAAGCCCTGTCATCATATTATCATCCTTTTTAATATTGCCTCTTTTGTCTAACTCAAGCTTCATGTCCATCAGAAGATGCCCATGTTCGCAGTGCTGAAAACCTAATGACAGAAACACAAGATCAGCCGGAATAATTTTTTCTGAATCCGGTTTTTCAGTGTAGGTGCCGCGTGAACCGTCCTCCGGCCTCGTCCAGTCCAGTTCAGCCACCTTAAGCCCGGTCAGAAAACCCTTTTCTCCAATAAACTCTTTTGTCTGGTATTTCCAGAACCTTTCACAACCTTCTTCCTGTGATGAGCTTGTTTTGAATGTTTTAGGCCATTCAGGCCAGGGATTACAGAGTGGTCGTTCCTCAGGGGGGACATCCTGATAATAGATATGTGTTACGCTGGCCGCTCCCTGCCGGATGCTTGTGCCAATACAATCTGATCCCGTATCTCCTCCTCCTATGACAATTACTTGTTTTCCACAGGCCGTAATTACTTCATTTTCAGGTATAGTATCACCTGCTATTCTACGGTTTTGTTGCGTCAGAAATGGCATAGCGTAATGGACTCCCCTTAAATCCCGCCCGGGGATTTCCAGATTTCTGGGTATTTGTGCGCCAACACAAATAACAACCACATCAAAAGAGCGTGACAAATACATCCCTGAAAGGTCTGTCCCCACATTAACACGGGTCTCAAAAACAACGCCTTCTTTGTAGAGCTGCTCCAGCCTTCTGTCAAGAATACTGCGGTCTAATTTATAGTCCGGTATCCCATATCGCAACATGCCTCCGATTCTATCATCCTTTTCAAATACAATGACATCATAGCCTTTTCGAACCAGTTGTTGCGCCGCCGCAAGCCCGGCAGGTCCGGAGCCTATTATGGCTACACGCTTGCCTGTCTTAATTGCAGCAGGCTGCGGCTGAATCCAGCCTTCCTCCCAGCCTCGTTCGACAATTTGCTTCTCAATCTGCCTTATAGTGACAGACTCCCTGTTAATTGATAATGTACAGGCCGGTTCACACGGAGCAGGACAAACACGACCGGTAAATTCAGGAAAGTTGTTAGTTGAATGTAACAGCGTTAATGCCCGTTTCCAGTGGCCTCTGTAAATCATATCGTTCCAATCAGGGACCCTGTTTTTTACAGGGCATCCGTATGCATGGCATGTCGGGACGCCACAATCCATACAACGGCCTGCCTGTTCCTGCAATTCACCGGCAGAAAGATTGCCTTCAAATTCCTTATAATCCTTTATCCGCTCTTTGACAGGACTCTTGGCGCCTGCCTGACGGTCAGTCTCGATGAATCCGGTTGGTTTACCCACGAAATACCTCCTCTGTCGCCAAAACCAGTTCATCGTCACGATGCTCTTTCTGGCGGATACGTTCGAGTGATTGTTTATATTCCATTGGCATAACTTTTACGAATAATGGCAGACGGCTTTCCCAATGATCAAGGATGTCTCTGGCCCTGACGCTTTTAGTATATTTAAAATGCTTTTTCAGCATAGAGTGAAGGATATTTTTGTCCTCTTCTGTCCAGACACTCTCCAGGTCTACCATATCCAGGTTGCATCTCATTCCGAACCATTCGTGTTCATCATAGACGTAGGCTATGCCGCCGCTCATTCCTGCTCCGAAGTTGTTACCCGTCTGGCCGATAACGACCACCGTGCCTCCAGTCATGTATTCACAACCGTGATCACCAACGCCTTCAACAACTGCCGTTGCACCGCTGTTCCTGACAGCAAAACGCTCTCCAGCCATACCATGGAGGTATATTTCACCTCCCGTGGCGCCATAGAGGATTACGTTACCCGCAATAATATTCTGATGAGGTCTGAACGTTGATTCCTGATACGGATTAACTATAATTTTGCCTCCTGACATTCCCTTTCCTACATAGTCGTTTGCATCACCTTCCACACTTATAGTTATGCCGGGCGCCAGAAAAGCGCCAAGGCTCTGTCCGGCAGACCCTTTAAAATTCAACTGAATTGTATTTTCCGGAAGTCCTGCAGACCCAAACTTTCGTGTGACTTCACTGCTTAGCATAGTGCCTACCGTTCTATTAATATTTCGAATCGGGATTTCTATTACGACAGGTTTCTTTTGAGTCAAAGCGTTTTCAGATAGTTTGATCAATTCATTATCGAGTGAACCGGATAACTCATGATCTTGATTCCGGACACAACGTAAAGTTGCTTTACCATCTGGATCAGGGTGTGTTAATAGCGCACTGAAATCCAGATGCCTTGCTTTCCAATGGTTTATAGCCTTTCTAACTTCAATTCTATCAACACTGCCAACCATTTCATCCACTGTTTTAAAGCCAAGCTCAGCCATATATTCACGCATTTCCAGGGCAATAAATCGAAAGAAACGTTCTACGAACTCAACCTGCCCGCCAAAATTAGCGCGCAAAACCGGATCCTGTGTCGCCACGCCCACAGGGCAGGTATTCATGTGGCATTTTCTCATCAGGATACAGCCTAATGTGACCAGTACGGCGGTTCCAAATCCAAATTCTTCAGCGCCTAACAATGCCGCAATTACAATATCTCTTCCTGTTTTCAACTGCCCGTCAGTCTGGACAATAATTCTATCCCGAAGCCCGTTGGCCACCAGCGTTTGCTGTGTATCGGCCAGTCCAAGCTCCCAGGGCAACCCTGCATGCATAATGCTGGACCAGGGCGCTGCGCCGGTGCCTCCGTCAAAGCCGCTGATTAAGACCAGGTCAGCTTTGGCTTTGGCTACTCCCGCGGCAACTGTGCCGACACCGGCTGCCGAAACCAGCTTTACGGATACCTTTGCTTCAGAGTTGGCGCAATGAAGGTCATAGATTATTTGTTTTAAGTCTTCTATGGAATAAATATCATGATGAGGCGGAGGTGAAATCAGTGAGACCCCGGGAGTTGTGTGCCGCACTCTTGCAATCTCAGCGCTTACCTTGTGTCCTGGTAATTGTCCGCCTTCACCAGGCTTGGCGCCCTGGGCTATCTTGATCTGAATCTCTTCAGCGTTCACCAGATACTCGCTGGTTACACCAAACCGTCCGGATGCAACCTGCTTGATTTTGGATATTTTCCGATCTCCGTTTGGAAGCGTCTTAAATCGCTCAGGGTCTTCTCCTCCTTCGCCTGAATTGCTTCGGCCTCCAATTCTATTCATTGCAATAGCGATAGCTTCATGGGTTTCTCTGCTGATTGAACCATAAGACATTGCTGCCGTCACAAACCGCTTCATGATATTTTCGACAGGTTCGACTTCACTTATCGGGATATTGTCACACTCTTTAAACTCAAAAAGGCCTCGTAATGTCGCTAATTTTTTTGTCTGGTCATCAATCAGATTTGTATATTCTTTGAAGATTCTATAGTCATTGTTTCGTGTAGCCTGCTGCAGCTTATAGACTGACTCAGGTGTCCATAGATGTTTTTCGCCGCCGTATCTTACAGAAAAATATCCGCCTACATCCAGGAGTTGATCCGGATTACCTGAGAGGGGAAATGCATTACGGTGCCGCGCATAGACTTCCTGTGCTATTTCCTCCAGACCTATACCGCCTATACGGGAAGCAGTATCACAGAAGTATTCATCAATTACTGATTTCCCGATTCCAACGGCTTCAAAGATCTGAGAACCAAAGAAGCTTCTGATTGTCGAAATACCCATACGGCTGAACGACTTCAAAAGTCCTTTCTTAATCGCAGAAATGTAGGCATCCATCGCATCTTCCGGATGCTTTTGATCCGGCAGAAGCTCTTGTTCCGCCAATTCTCTAACAGAGCTGAAAGCAACGTAGGGACAAATCGCAGTGATTCCAAATGCAATCAAAAGGGTGAAGTGCATAACCTCTCGCGCCTCGCCAGTTTCAATTATCAGCCCACATGAGTTGCGTAACCCCTTTTTTATCAAGTGATGGTGCAAGCCTGAAACAGCAAGAAGCGATGGAATGGGACAACGGTCCTTGTCTATATATCTGTCCGTCAGGACCAGGATATTAGCTCCATCGGAAATATGCCTTTCCGCTTTTTCAAAAAGAGAATTCATTGCTGATTTTAAGGCCTCACCTCCCCCTTGTGCAGGAAAAAGGATGTCAATCTTCCTGACCATCAGATTAGGATGATTGGCATTGCGGATACGCCACATATCTGTTGGTGTTAAGATGGGATGAGACAGTTTAATTTGTTTGCAATGTTCAGGCGTTTCTTCAAGCAGTCCTCCTTTCCTTCCGATATAATTCATCAGCGACATCACCAGTTCTTCACGCAAAGGATCAATAGGGGGGTTGGTTACCTGTGCAAACAATTGTTTAAAATAGTGAAATAGCAATTGAGGCTTGTCGGACAGTACTGCCAGTGCGTTGTCATTTCCCATAGCGCCTATCGGCTCCTGACCACGGCCGGCCATATGTGAAATTGTAACATTAATATCCTCCTCAGTATAACCGAACGCATGCTGCTGTCTCCTTAACACGTCCAAATCAATTTCAGGAACCCTTGACGGATTAAAAAGCCCGCGAAGTTCAATCAGGTTTTCTTTTAACCAGCGCCGGTAGGGCGCCTGCCTCGATACTTTTGCCTTGATTTCGTTATCAGGGACAATTCGGTTTTGATCTAAATCGACCAGAAACATTTTACCCGGTTGTAATCTCCCGCGTTGACGTACTTCTTCACCAGGGATATCAAGCACACCTGTTTCTGAGGCCATGACAATCATACCATCTTTGGTTACCGTATAACGCGCAGGCCTTAATCCGTTCCTGTCCAGTATGGCTCCAATATAACGTCCGTCCGTAATTACAATGGCGGCAGGGCCATCCCATGGTTCCATAAAAGAGGCATGGTACTCGTAGAAAGAGCGTTTATCTTCACTCATATAATATTTTTTACCACAGGCTTCAGGAACCATCATCATGGCGGTATGCGAAAGTGACCTGCCCGCATTGATCAGTAACTCAAAAACATTGTCAAAGATGGCCGAGTCACTGCCGAATTCATTTTGAATTACCGGTTTGATTTTTTCTATATCATCGCCAAAAAGTTCTGAATTTAAATTCTTTTCTCTGGCTTTCATCTGGTTGATATTTCCCCTCAGGGTATTGATTTCTCCATTATGTGCTAGGCACCGGAAAGGTTGTGCCAGATTCCAGGCAGGCAAGGTGTTTGTGCTATAACGCTGATGAATAATTGCAAACGCTGATGTAAAACGTGTGTCATTAAGATCAGGGAAAAATACCGGCAACTGGCTTCCAGTCAATAATCCTTTGTAAACAATTGTCTTATGACTAAAACTACAAGTGTAAAACTGGCTGAAATCCTCTTCTGCCCATAAAGCGATTTCCTTTTCTATACATCGCCTGATAACGTATAATTTTCTTTCAAAATCAGCGCCTTCTAGTTTGTCGCTTGTTACAAAGGCCTGATGTACTGTGGGCTGTGTTAACCGGCTGAGTTCTCCCAGGGAATCGCCGTTGCTGGGAACGCTTCTCCAGCCCAGCAGGAAACAGTTTTCATCTTTAACAATCTTCTGTACTGCTTGCCTGCATTTTTCAATTTTAGTTTCATCCTGAGGCATAAAGAACATTCCTACCCCGTATTTTCCGGGTTGTGGCAATTCGAGGCCCTGTTCGGCACATATCTGACGGAAAAAGTCATCCTGAATTTGCAATAGAAGTCCGCCTCCGTCACCGGTGAGTTTGTCGCTTCCAATAGCGCCGCGGTGTTCTAAATTAATAGAAACCTGTATAGCGTTCTTGATAATAGTATGGGTAGGTATGCCGTCAATATTTGCCACAAAACCGACCCCGCAGGCGTCATGTTCATATTTAGGATCGTACAATCCGTATGGTTCAGGGTATCCGGCCAAATTTACATTTTTAAAATTATTAATCTCTGGCATATCTGGTTTTGGTTCCTTTTGTTACAATGTTATTATTTCACGATGTAGAGGATGTATTAAGACCTCTTCTTACAATGGAATGAGTGTCAGTGACCATGCAGTTACTTTTATCAGCCAGCCATGAACGTGAAAACCTGAAAGGTTTCCGCTACATTCTTTCCAACAAAAACAGATTTTATTCTATCAAGTTTACATTCTGAAGTGTACTTATATTACGGAGATTTAATACAGAAACTGTCAATTAGACGGCGGTTAAGTAAGGAGGTCATCTCTTTAAATTTACTTTTTGAGAAAAATACGTGTTTAGTCGCTCAAAACATCTAAGGTGTGTGGGTTAAAGTTGATACTAATTGTGTCGTGCAACATGAAAGTTTGACCACCCTTGACTCCAGATCCTTCAGGTATCTGTACGGAACCCAGCGATAACCCCAATTCACCAACCAGGCTGGCAGCCACCCACCAGGATCCACACAGACGTGAAGTTCAACGTGAGTATTAACAGGGTCAATCCTCTTAAGTATCCAGTGGCATTGCAAATGTGGAATATGCACCCTTCCTTTAATGTCAGGTGCACCAGGATTCTCGGTGAGATCAATATCTACATTTACAGTTGACGTTTCTTGGTCAGAGATTATAGTTCGTTTGGCAACGTAATCCCTGTCAGCCACAGGCCAAACTCCGTTACAGGCGACATAGATAATGGTTTCCCGCTCACTGACACGCTCAACGTTTCTTGCTTCGAAACATTGGGGCGCCCAGTCCGGCATTATTTCTGTATCGAGAATAACTGATAGATAATCAGATATTTTCCCACGGAGGATTCCTGTAGATTTGAACTCTAAGGAAACCGTATCTTCTTTGATACGTTTGTGGACGGTGATACCATGTGACTCATAAACGAAGCGCCACTCCTCCTCTTCCGCCTTCAACGTAGTAAAAGCAAACATAATGACTGCTGAAAGAGCCGTTATGGAAGATAAAAAAGGAGGAAGCATCCGTTTTCTGTGAAAGAACCTTTGGATCATTTTTTCAGACTCGTAACAGTATTTATTGTCTCGTTTACACGTTCATGCGTGGGAATGTATCCGGTCATGCGTTATTGTCGCGCTCATCCTCCGCCCCAACCAACCGGCTAATATCGCAATGGCTCCCACTCAGAGCGTGGGAGCCATGATTATTATTTCAATGTAAGAACAAACAAGCCTTATAATAAACCGCTGGCCCTTTCCAATCCATCCCACAATACTGTTCTGGCATCCAGGAAATCCATTGCGCCGAATCTCAGTAAATCCTGATGATCTTTAGTTTGAGCAAATGGGAGTAAAGAATTTTTTATACCCTCTGCATGTTCCACATCCAACTCAATGTGTGCAGAAAAGAAGAGCACATCGTCCTCACTCAAACCGGCGCCCCTGCAACCTTCGCGTATGTACGTGTACATCTGCGGCACTATATACTCGGTTCCGGGGCCCATACCTCCAAATGCTTCTAAATAATTGAGGAATCTTATATTCAGATACTTATCTACAAAAAGCTTTGTTTCCGGTAACGGTTTGATTGCGTCCAGAGTTTTCGGCGATGTATCAATTCCTACAGACCTTAGGAAAGCACGGAATATTGCAGGATGTGTCCGTTCTGCATTCATGTCCTGATTCGCTTCCTGACGTCCACCATATTCTTCATGAAGATTTTTTATTAATGGCGCCCTTGAGGCTTCATCCGGAGTAATCGCCACCAAAGCTGCCAGGTATCTGGAAAAATGACGTGAGAAGCAATAATACTGTTCGGCAAATAGCTTGACCTGTTTTTTGTTGACCTTCCTATTATTAAACTTTTTCAAATACGAATGTTTCATTGCCGGATGATTCAGGCAATCCTCTTGCAACTTATCCACAAAAGCTACTGCTGACTCTGCCATAACTAATCCCTCCTAAAAAAGTTAAAAATGTTATTGTTACTACATGTTCGCAAAGCATATACCATTACAAAATATTTTCATACGAAAGAATCTGAGCCACATCGTAACTACCATATTCAGAACATGATATATAAATTAGAGAGGTAATTTGCAAAAGTTTTGCGGATTCAGTCAAAATTATAACATCGCAATATTTGCGTGTTAGCTATGCTTGCATGATTAATATGGCGAAATAAATACGATGTGGTTTAGTGTGAATACCCTGAGACTGTTTATTGGTTACGTATTGATGCGGTTGTATACCCGCATACGCCTCGTAAGGTGCAGGCACCTCATATTCATGAACAAAACTGACCTCTCGAAAGAGAAGACAGTTTCCTTTTCTTTCTTTGTACCAAATAAGGGGAGTAGAACTCTAATATCCCGAGCCTTCATCCGTCTTCCATCGTCTATCTTCTACAGTTTATCATCCAGCTTTTCCTCAGCCTCTGTCTTGCCGCTGCAACCCCCAATCCAGCCAGGCCGATGCCAAGGAGCAGATATGTTGCTGGTTCAGGCACAGTAGTAACAGCGCCGAGACCTGCGATCATCCATCCCTCAGTGAATCCGCTGGGATTTGTCCCGTACCCAACAATAACACTGCCATCAGAGGAGATACCTCCGGCGTTGGTTAAGTTCCATCCAGCAAGGGCGCTGCCTAAGCCATAATCATTAATCAACACATCCCGGAGATTGCGCATCCCGTTGGTGCTGTCCCAGATGAAAGCCTCAAGGCCCGAAGCAGAGCTACCTCGACCTACCACAACCGAACCGTTTTCAGAGACACCAAAGGCTACGCTAGAAAATGTTCCGCCTGACAGGTCGCCCAGACCCGCCATTCCTCCGCCGCTTGTCCAGCGAAACGCCTCCTGGCCCGAAGAAGAGTTACCGTAACCTACCACAACCGAGCCGTCTCCAGAGACACCGTTGGCTTCGCTAAGAAAGCTTCCGCCTGACAGGTCACCCAGACCTACCATTCCTCCGCCGCTTGTCCAGCGAAACGCTTCCTGGTCCGAAGAGATACTTCGACCTACCACAACCGAGCCGTCTCCAGAGACA
>MHZA01000021.1:0-2986 GCA_001828595.1 Planctomycetes bacterium RIFCSPLOWO2_12_FULL_40_19 | reverse complement strand
TGATACCGCATATCCAGGCTGTGCGCTCAGGATAAGTGATAACATGCCAATAAATAAAACAAGCATAAACGATGAACGATTTCTTTTATGGTTTCTGTCCATTTCCTGCTCCTTTCATTTCGAGAAAAAATTAGAAATATGGTAACAATTTAGTTCTTTGAGAAATTGAATAAAAGGCTAAAGCCTTAACTCCATCCGGAATTCAGGCTTTAGCCTTTTAATCTACCAGGGCTGCAATTTGTTTGTGTATGAGTGAATTGAGAAATCATGAAAATAAAGCAAGATTATGAATTTGCGGCAGATCTTTTATCCATTGGCACATAACTTTGTTTAGCAGGACCAGTATAGATTTGTCTGGGCCGCACAATTTGTAATCTGTTATTATCAGTCGCTTCCTTCCAATGCGCAATCCAGCCGGGCAATCTACCAATAGCAAAGAATACCGGAAACATATTCTTCGGTACGCCTATAGCGCGGTATATAAGACCGCTGTAAAAATCAACATTTGGATATAGTTTGCGTTCTATAAAGTAGGGGTCGTTTAATGCAATTTCTTCCAGTTCAAGCGCTATATCTAACAAAGGGTCCTTGTGCTTCAACACCTTAAAAATATTTCTAGACAATTCTTTTAAAATCCTTGCCCGTGGGTCATAATTTTTGTAAACTCTATGTCCAAAACCCATCAGACGAAAGCTGGTTTTTTTATCTTTTGCCATCTTAATGTATTGTTTTACGTCCATTTTGCCAGAAAGAATTTCTTCCAGCATTTCAATCGCAGCCTGACTGGCCCCGCCATGCAGGTGTCCCCAGAGAGCGGCTATACCGGCGGATATGGATGCGAAAAGATTGGCGCCTGAAGAAGCTACCATACGCACTGTTGATGTGCTGCAGTTTTGTTCGTGATCTGCATGTAGTATCAGGATTAAATCTACGGCTCGTTTTACTTCTGGGAGAACCTCATAAGGTTCATGCGGCAAAGAAAACATCATATACAGCAGGTTTTCTACGTAGCTGAATTCGGGTTTGGGGTATATGAACGGTTCGCCGCGAGACATCTTATAAGAAAAAGCTGTGATAGTGCGAATCTTACTGATCAAGATTGCCGCCGCTTTTTCAATTTCCCTGGAGCTATGAGGCAGGGCTAATACCGGATGATAACAGCTTAACGCATTAACCATTGCTGAAAGCATAGCCATAGGATGTGCGTCAAACGGGAAACCTTCAAAATGGTGTTTCAGACCCTCATGCAGAAGAGCATTATTGGTTAACAAATCGGTAAATCTTTTTCTTATCTTTCTGGTAGGCAGGGTTCCCCATATTAAGAGATCGGCCACTTCAATAAAATCACTGTGTTGTGCAAGTTCTTCTATGGGGATGCCACGATAGCGCAGAATACCTTCTTCTCCATTGGTGTAGGTAATACCGCTTTCGCATGAACCTGTATTGGCGTATCCCGGATCAAGAGTTATATAACCGGTTTCTGCACGTAATTTAGAAATATCGATTCCCTTTTCATTTTCAGTGCCAATAACCACGGGAAACTTAAACTCCTTGTTGTCGATTTTCAGTGTGATGTCTTTCAATATAGTACTTTCTTGGTTTATATGTAGCAATAAGGTCTATACGCTTTTCGACTGATTTAATGCATAGGAAATTCAAAGTTGTGTTTGCAATGTCTCAAATAAAACCCTACCCGCCCGAACGCCCGCCTGTACCTATTCGGGCAGGTACCGTTCGGTACGGGCGGGAAGGGTAGAATCCTCTGTTGGAGTTAAGTCTTTAGACTTTTATTGTATCTGTAGCGGAGGTTTTTAAACCTCCACACACAACGGATTCAATACCAATTAAACGTTCATATAACCATCTTTTTGTTAGTAAGCCAATGGACGTGGAAGGCTGCCCGCCTGCCCGCCCGGCCATGCCGTTCGGACGGGTACCTATTCGGGCAGGAAGCCATTCCCGCTACAGTTAGTAATTATAGTCCGCCCATAGGGCTCTAATTTATGATTTAATGCGCTTATATTTCCAACACGGATGTAAACCTTGTCTTCATTTTATGTATGATAGAGTACAGTGAAACATATTCTATTAGAGAGAAGCGTAACATACAAACAAAAAAATAGGTTACATTTTATTAACGTCTCTTTTTAGGAGCAAGCATCCTTACGTATTTTACCATAGCCTTGATCTCTTCGGGGCTTAATTTACCTTCCTGTTTCGGCATTTTTTTCTTTCCGTTAGTTACAGATGCAATTAGCTGTTCATCGGTTACGGACGCCTGCCATTCAGGGTCTGTGAAATCAGGAACGCCGAGATTCTTTCCTCTTTCTGACCCCTTACCATCCATTCCATGGCATTTTACACACTCATTTTTAAATATCTTTTTATAATCTATCTTATTGCCATATGTACTTTGTAAATTAAACTGGACTAAAGACAGAAACAACGTAATTATCAGACTCAAAATAACAGCTCTTTTCAGCATGGCGTTTTCTCCTTTTAATAATTATTCTTTCAATGTCATTGGTTGTCCGCAACATTCTAAGGTGCCGGCGCCGCCTTCTTTAACTTCTACTACCGCACCGCAAATTTCACATTCATATATTTCACCCGTTTCTGTTGACATAACGTATTCTCCTTTCTGTTTAACCGGCTTAATATTGGATAAAATATTCAATACGAGAACTTTGGTGTTATATAGAAATTGCAATATAGAACATGCTGAATTTCTTTTTTAACCTCTACCTCAAGATCCTTAATTTCCGGGGTCATTTCCATCATTGGATCCATATGACAAACTGCTTCACTGGAAACTACTGTATTCATTATTAAGTTTCTTTCTTGAAAAATATTTCCTTACAGCCTGAATTAGTACTTGTGCCAAAAGTTATTATGTCACTAATCTTTTTTCTGATGAGAATGAGCAATGCCTGGTTCACATCCGGCCTGTGCTGTTTTTACGTTTTCGGCATCAAGCGCGCGTCTG